>SFIW01000038.1 GCA_004556055.1 Planctomycetaceae bacterium | reverse complement strand
GACTTTCCATTTCTCATAGCACAAGTCAAAGAAGCTGGGCTTTCCCCAGTATAGCGCGTCATATTCTTCCTCCGTCAACTCTTCTTCGTGAACGTTCTCTTTGTCCTCGATAAAGTATTCGAAGTGATTATACCCTTCGAGATTCTTAGGCGCAAAGATAAAATGACGTCGTTTAAAATCCATTATTCCATCTCCTCTCGTTTCTTAATGCGATAATGCGCGACACGATTAAAGTCGCTTTTAGACCGACCATGTTGTTTACCGCGTTCGTCCGTATAATTGTGATCGTCCGTCAAAAGAATCCGCGCTCCCGTAGTTCATGCAACAGCCGTCGTCATGCGTCCGAATGTCGGAATCGTCTCCCCCTTACGTAAGTCATGCGCAGTTCTACCTGCGCGGAATCCCTACTAAAACCATGACGATCGCCAAAGAGAAAGCGATATTTGCGAAATTTTTTCAAAACCACTTGCAACGCGGGGGGATTCGTCCGTATATCAAGATGCACACGCACGTTGTCGCGACTTTATCGCGCGTCTTTGCGCGGACCGAGGAGCGCGACGGCGTACTCTTCGATCTGTTCGGGCGTCTCGAAATACTGGTCGAAGAGCGCGACGCGGTCGTATTCGCACTTTTGGTTCGAATAGTCGCGGCAGATCGCGGGGCGTATCGCGTAGTCTTTGCAGCGGAAGTTCGCGTCGAGCGCGCGACATGGGTTGTGGACAAGGAGATACCAGTCCCCGTCTTCGACGAAGATCGAGGTGCGCTCGTGGTAGAGATACCAGCGGACGTCGTCAAATTCCGCGAAGGTCGTCGGCTTATCGATCGGAAGCGCGAAATACTGACAGCACTTCGCATGGCAGAATTCGCAAAGCTTCTCCGGGGAAACCTCCGACCTCTTCGGCTGAGTTCCCGGCGTCGTCGATCTCTTTGAAGTCATCGCCCGCCTCCTATCCCGTCCGGTTTTAACGGCGTTAAAATAGTAAAAACAAAAATTATAGAAAAGATTTGCGACAAAAACATGGTAATTTCACTTTTTTTATTTATACTTACAGGAGCGTTTTTCTCAAGTGGGAAGAATCGCGCAAAACGCGCGCCGCATACGTCAAAGAACGGTTAGATTAAAGGAGTACCTCACGTGGCTGACGAAAAAGATAAGAATGAAGACGCTTTCTTCTCGGATCTCTCCGGCGAACTCAACGCCGATCCCTTCGCCTCCAACGATTCTGCCGATCCTCTAGCTCCATCGGGCGCAGACGACGTCTTCGGTCAGGGCGACGCCGATCCTTTCGCCTCTAGCGGCTCCGATCCCTTCGCTTCCGACGATTCCGTTCAGTCCAACGACAGCGCCTTCGCTTCCGACGTCTCAGAACTCCCCGAAACGCCAGAAGTCGCGCCCCTCCCCGTCGCAGGAAAGAAAAGCAAAAAAGCTAAGGCGCCCAAAGTCAAGAAAGAAAAAGTCGCCAAGGTCAAAGAACCCAAAGGTTCGTACACGGCGTCCCCCGCGCCATTCTTCGTTCTCGCCGCGCTCCTTATCCTTCTCACTATCGTCGCCGACGTCTCCCTACTACTCGCTGGTTCCGTCGGAATAACCTTCGTGATCGAAACCACAATCCTCGGGCTCTTCTCCCTTATCGTCCCCGCGCTCTTCCTCAAGCAGCTCCGTAAGCGCCCCGTGTGCCTCTTCGACTTCATGATCGGACTCGTCGCGATCCTCCTCATCTTCAGCTCGATCCTCACCCTCTCCTACTTCGCGAAGACCTTCCAGGGGGACGTCAAGGCCGCGCGGAACGACGTCGTCGCGGTCGAGACTCTCTACGCGTAATTCCCCGACCGGGGTAAATCTCGCGCGAATCTCTAACGTTATGGGCGCGCAAGAAATCAAGGAATTCTTCGTCCCCTTCAATTGAGATCGACCCGATTTCTATATAATAAGTGGGAAGTCGGGTCGTTTCATCTCAGTAAGGAGCGCGGCAATGGTCTCGGAACGCACGTTATATTCTCGGGAGGTTAAAGAGCTTGAACGCACCGTCGCATGGCGCGAGTGGCGTTCTATCTTCGTTAAAGTTCTACAGGACGACGCTAATGGCGCCGCGTCCTCCGAAGGAATCGACAACTTCTTGCGACTCCTCCTTCTGAGCATGAAGGAATGTCCCCTCCGACTCATTGAGAATCGTTTCCCCGATCCCCTCGTGAAGATTTTTTGCGTCAACGAATGGGTCGCCCACCTTAAC
This sequence comes from Planctomycetaceae bacterium, assembly GCA_004556055.1. GTDB lineage: Bacteria > Planctomycetota > Planctomycetia > Pirellulales > Thermoguttaceae > RUG369. Next base: position 35,312 of record SFIW01000038.1, on the reverse strand, counting down.
GCCGGAAGCGTCGAATTTCTCAAAATTCCGAGCGCCGAATTAGCGCTCAAACCCTGCGCTCTCGTCCCCGGCTCCCTCGTCGACCGACCCTTCGCCGACTACTCCTCCCCCTCGTTCCCACTCGAATTTCACCGCTCGATCACCTCCAAGAAGATCAAAAACCTCATCGCCGACTTCTTCCAGTGGTTCCTCGAATTCGTCGAAGACCGATACTACGCGAAGATTCGCCATGAGTCGACGATCCTCGTCAAGCGCTTCGACTACGACGCCTTCCGAAGACAGCACGAAGAATCCCCCGACGTCGCCGACTGGAACGCCCTTTGCCGCTATCTCTGCCACCTGCGCTGGTTTCAGGAACGTCAGGACGAGGTCGCGAAAGACCCGCGCCTGCAAGAAGTCGAGACGAACGTCGAAGAATTCTACGACGTCCTCGTCGACGACTTCGATCTCAAACTCTGTAAAAATCGGCACGACGTCTTTCTCGACGACAATCCCCTCGCTATTGACGCGGAAAATTACGCGTGCAACATCCTGCGCATCCTCGGCGAGAACTTCAAGGAGTTCCTCCTCAAAACCTATACGACGAACGCCAGCGCCGATCCTCGCGAGTCGCGATTCTAAAGCGCCTTTTGACGAAAACTTCACAGTTAAAGTCTTTTCGAGCATAACGCGTTTAGAGTTGAAAAAAGCGCGCGTTTTCTCACAATGTGTAAAGCTTTTTAATTTCGTTGTTTAGCGCGGGACGTCGTCTCTAAAAAATTCCCAAAATTTTGAAAAAAAGAAAAAATTACAAGCGCCTTTCTCTCTTAAAGGGGTTACAATTGCGTACAGAAAACGCATGTCGGCGAATCTCTATTTACATACCATCATTTTTATTATTCTGTTCGCTGCGTCGCGTCGATTATTCAATTTGTCGCTATTAGCGTCACTTTTTATTTTAAGAAAGTTTTGTCATTCCATGATTCCCACCTCTGCTTTTCCTACTCAGCTTAACGGGGTCACAAAAAGCGTTCCGAAGAGGCCGATCGCCACGCTTAAAGCGAACGCCGTCCCCGCGCCGGAAATCCTTGCGCCAGAAGGAGCTGCGACAAAGCGTCGCGCCGGGCGTCCAAAGAATTCCGGAAAATACGGCGAACCCACAAAAGCCGTGCGATTCCCCGTCTCTCTCATCGAGCGTATGCCTAAAATTATCGAAAGAAACGGTCTTGTAGTTCCCCTCTATTCCGATCTGGTTCAAGCGGGCTTTCCCTCCCCTGCGGAAGACAACGCCCCCTTTGAGTCCTTCGATTTATGCGAACACCTCGTTCCTAACCCCGCTTCGACCTTCTTTATTCGCACGACCGGAGAGTCGATGCGCGACGCGGGGATCTTCCCCGGCGACGTCCTTATCGTCGATCGAAGCCTCGAGCCCTCCAACGGCGACGTCGTCGTCGCCGCCGTCAACGGAGAATTCACCGTCAAACGCTTCTTCCGCGGCGAAGATTGCGTCGAATTGCGCCCTGAAAACCCCGACTTCAAACCGATTATCGTCAGCGGAGAAACCGACTTCCTCGTCTGGGGCGTCGTCAAAACCGTCTTGCATTACGTCTAATCCAAACGCGCTCGCGACGCCTACTCCTCGCGGCGCGGCGCGAGCTCCTCTATGAAAAAAAGAAATCTCGACTTTCCCCTCTACGCCCGGTTATGCGACGTCTGGCGCCAACGTTTTAGTTCCGACTCGCAAAACGCACGCGAGAGGGTTTCTTTTCTTATACGCCTCTTTCTCGATTCTCCCCACGTCTCTCTCTCCCCCTTCGCCCTGTGGCTCGACGCTCGAAAACGCGTCAATCCCCCTAAACTCCCCCCGAACCGAACGTTCGCACAGCTCCTCAAACTCGACGACGATCTCCCCGACGCGATCCGCGACGACGCGTTACTCTTCATCCTCCACGCCTACGTCGCGCAGACAATCCTCGCCGTCCTCGCCGCCGCGTTCCAACTCGACGACGACGACCTTGCGACGCTCTTCGGGCCGTCCCCCTTCAACTGGGCGGCCCCTCTACGCGCTATGCTCGCCCACGACGCGCAAGACGTCGCCAAAATCAACCTCTGCGCCGTCGCACGACTTCGCGACCCCTTCGGCGATATCTACCCCCAATTCTTCCACGCTAACGTCCGCGCCGCCCTCGGAGAATTCTACACTCCGCCCGAGCTCGCCGCGTGCGTCTGCGCCCGCGCCATGCGCCTCCGACGCCAAGAAGCGCCATCCGAAGCCCCTAACGACGCTCCGACTATCCTCGACCCCGCCTGCGGCGCAGGAGTCTTCCTCACCGCGCCCCTACGCGACGCCATACGACGCGGCGACGATCCGCGCGTTTTACTCGATCGACTCGAAGGATTCGATATCAACCCCCTTGCGACGCTCATGACGAAGGCGAATCTCCTCTGCCTCGCCCTCTCTCCCCTCGCGGACGAACCCGACGCGCTCCACGACGCTATTCCACCCCTTGTCGAATATCGTCGTTCAAAACGCCCCGACGAGCCCTACGCGGCGCTCCCCGGCGTCCTACTCGACTCTCTCACCCTCCGCAACCCCTTCGAGCCCGACCAGTCCCCTCGCGCTCCTCGACGCTTCGACCTCCTCGTCGGCAATCCCCCCTGGCTCGGATGGGAACGACTCGCGGAGGAGTATCGACAGGAAACCCGCGCTCTCTGGGAAGAGTTCGGCCTCTTCTCTCTCTCCGGGAAGGACGTCCGCTACGGAGGGTGTAAGAAGGAGCTCGCGGCTTTGGTCGCGCATCTGTGCGTCGCGCGGTATCTCAAGTCGGACGGTGTCTTCGCCCTCGTTTTGCCCCGACCCCTATTTCAGGCCGGCTCCTCGGGCGAGGGATTTCGGCTCTTCGGAAAGGGGAAGGCGTGGGAATTTGCCCCCCTCGAAATCGACGATCTCTCGAATTTCAGACTCTTCGAATACGTCACGACCAAGCCCGTCGTCTTCTTCGGAGCCCCGAACTCGCACGCCCGATACCCATTCCCCGTGAGGCGGTGGCGCGTTCCGACTCCCGGCGAGCGTCTTGACGCGGGCGCCGCGCCGGAATGGGAGCGCTTCAGCCGCGCGTTCGACTCGGCGGTCTTCGACGAAGGAGCGGCGGAACCGATCCGCGACGAGCCCGGCGCTCCTCTCCTCTTTCGCTTTGCCCCCCGCGCCGACAGCCTCGACGATCCTCTCGCGCGGGAAATCGATTCCCTCGTCGAATCACTCATGACGCCCGACCGTAAGAGCGGATACCGCGCGCAGCTCGGAGCCAACGCCGCAGGGAGCGTCGGCGTCTTCTGGTTCGACGCGGCGACCGCGCGCTTCGACGGAGACGTCGCGACAGCCCGAAATCTCGGCGCTCGAGGAAAGAGAAAAGTCGAGTCCGTCGAAGCTCAACTTGAAACCGAGCTCCTCTTTCCGATGATCCACTGGCGCGACCTGGGCGCGTATCGTTACGACTCCCCATCGACCCTTGCCCTCATTCCCCAAGACCCGCAGAAGAGGCGCGGATACTCCCCGGAAACGATGCGAGAACGCTTTCCCCTCGCCCTCGCCTACCTCGAGCGCTTCGAAGAAGAACTCCGCGGACGCGCCGCTTATCGCCGATATCAAGCCTCAGCCCCCTTCTGGTCTCTCTACAACGTCGACGCCGCCACTTTCGCTCCCTACAAGGTCGCGTGGCGACGCATGGACTACGAACTCACCGCCGCGCTCCTCGTCCCTGATCCCAATTCCGGACGCCCGATCGTCCCTCAAGAAACACTCGTCTTCACCCCCGTCGCGTCTCTCGACGAAGGCGATTATCTCGCCGCGCTCCTCAACTCCGCCCCCGCGCGACGCCTCGCACTCGCCGTCTCCGTTCCGCAAACCCTCGGATTCGGATCCCCAAAACTCCTCGACTCACTCAGACCGCCCCTCTTCGACCCGCAGAATCCCCTCTGCGTCAGACTCGCCGCCCTCGGGAAAGAAAAGCGACTCGACGCCATCCGGACAAATTCGCGACAATAGACGCGGAATCCCGCGAAGAAACTCCAAGAAATGAAAAAGGAACGCGCTCTCCACGCGTTCCTTTCTTTATATCGTCTTGATCCGTATTCGACGCGCCGACGCGTCTTTACGCTCAGTTCGAGCTCTTACCCGTCGCGGCCTCGTAGACGTCGAGGAGTCGCGAAAGGACGCGCTGCGTTTGCACGTCTTCCGTCTCGCTCGCGTTATAGCGGTCGTACATCGCCGCCACGTCGGGCCCGCGCAGGAGCGATCCGTTCGCGCTAAGCTGACGTTGGAACGCGTCGACGACTCGACCGCGTTCTTCTACGCTCAGACGAACGTCCCCCGCAAGACGCGCCAATTCCGTCTGCGCGTACGGCGTCTTGATCGTCGACGCAAATTCGAGCGCTTCATTCAAAAGAGACGGCGTCGCGAGAAGACGATCGAGGAGCGCGTTCGCGTTCTCCAACTCGTAGATTTCAGGATGCGTCGACGTCAACTGGAGGATCGCGGCGATCGCCTGACGGCTTTGCGCAAGTCGAACCTCCGGCGCGACGACGTTGACGCCCGATTTGTCGTAGAGGCGTTCGAGAGCGAACGCCGCGGCGTCATGCTGGCGCGGCGTCGCCAAAACGATCGCGTTCGGTTCGCAACCTACCGCCAGATTCGCGCTGATCTCTTCGCGTTCGTCGTCCGCGCCTACAAGGAGCGGAACTTCCGCTGTGCGCCAATCGCCGCGCAGCGCCTGCGCCATCGTCCTAATATCGGGCTTCGAGACGGTCGAAAGAACGAAAATCGCCTCGACGTCTGCGGAACTCTGCGCCGCAAGGAGCGCCTCGCGACCCGTCGTCGCGGGAACGACTCGAAGCCCTTGCGTGCCGAAAGCTCGTCCGATCAGCGTGGAATCCGCAAACTTAGGAGACGCGACCACGACAAGACGCTCCCCGGAAGACGTCGCGAACCACTCGAGCGCGGAAAGAACCCGACTCGACCCGACGTAACGTTTCGACGGATTCCACCGAACGATCGCCGTGAGCGCTTCGTAGCGAACGCGCCTATCGGGACACGTCGCCCCCTGAACGATCGTCGAAGGCGTTCCGTCTCCGTAGCAGAGGGACTCGTCCCCGCGATCTTGCAGAAGGATCGTCGGGATGAGCGCGCCGTCCCAGCGCTGAGTTTCAAGCGCTAATCGGAGCGCGTCGACAAGCTCCTGCGCGCTAAGATTCGGGAACTCTTTCTCAAAGACGGGAATCGCCGTCCGCGACGCGTCGAGCCCCGCGATATTCGATTCGCGCGCCGCGACAGCGACGATCGCCAGCGCTTTCGCGCCCTGCGGAAGAACCCCGCGCGATTCGCCGACGCGATACGCCGCCGTCGCCCAGTACGCCGCCTCCGCGCGCGAGATTTCCGCGCACGATCGTTCTTCGCGCGTTACGCGCCGCGTCGAGGCGTCCCATAACCAGACGGGCGCGGCCCCGTCGACGGTGTTGGCGAAGACGCGTTCGTTGCGATAGAATTCGCGCGCCTTCCGGTAGGATTCTTTCACGAACTCGTCCGCGCTCGGGGTCTTAGAGAGCTGCTTCGCAAGCGCCGCGACGAGGGATTCCGCGCCTGCGGAGTCTGCGGCAATCTGGAAATAACGCGCGAGAAGTTCCGGCGCGACCTTCACGCTCTGGAACCCGGCGAGCGCGTCGGCGATCGGAGCGATTTCGTCGGCGGAAACGGCGCGAAGCGCGGCGACAAGCGCGTCGACCGCCTCTTCCTCGAAGAAGGGAAGAAGTTCGAGCGCGACCTTTTCGTCCGCTTCATTCCCGGAGAGGAGTTTGTCGACAAGCGCGGCAACGGCGACGTCCCCCCCCTTGCGCGCGTCGGTAATCGCGGCGGCGCGTTCGGAGACGGAACCTGAAATCGCGCGAGAAAACGCCGCTTCCAGAGCCGCGTCGGATCGCCAATATTCTCGCGCGGTCTGCATTACGCGTTCGTACGCGGCGGAACCGTCGGCGCCGATCGTAGGATTCGCGACAAAATACGCGGCGCGGCCGGCGCCAAGGGATTCAAGAAGCGTCGCCGTCTCTTCTGGGCTCGCGTCCGGCGCTTCCAACGACTTCTTCGCGAGAATCTTCGCAAAGTTCGGACGACCGACTCGCGCGACGCGAACCGCCGCGACAAACCATTCCGCAGCGTTCGTCGGCGTCTTCTGCAAGACCGCGCGTTCCGCTGGCGTCGCCGAATCGAAATAATCCTGCTCCGACTTGAGCTCGTCCGGCACGTCTTCCGCTCTGAGGTACTTCGCGCGTTCTTTCGCGCGTTCCTCTTCCTCCGGCGTCGCTTCCTCCTCCTCGGCGGGATTCGCCTTAGACGAGGAAGCGACGGGCTTCGAATTTCCAGACTCCGGAGCGGGCGCGGGAAGCGCGGACGGCGCGAAAGGCGTCTTCGCAGACGCGTCGGGTTCCCCGAAGGGATCTGAATCGGAGGAGTCGGCAAAGGGATCCGATTCGTCGTCAATATCGGCGAAGGGATCGTCCTGAGCGTAGACGCGCGCCGCAGTCGTGACGACGGCGGCGCAAGGATACGCGACAAGCGCGCCCAAAAGCGTCGCCGCGACTGTCGATAACGCAAGTTTTTTCCGAATCGTAAATCGCTTCATCATGAATACTTCCCGCTTATACCGGTGAGGAACGCCGCCCTAAAAGCGACAAAGGAACATGGGTGAAAACCGCCCATTCTTCAACTTCTCATTATAAAGGAATCGCGCCCTATTAGGGACGCGGGGAGGCTAAAAAGAGAAAATTTTTTCATTCTAGGTTCGTTATAGACGTCAATATTTCCCTAAAGAAAAGAAAACGCGCAATAAGAATAAATCAACTAATCGATCGCGCGGCGCCAAGCGCGGTATCTCTCTTACCCTCTATTCGCGACGTCTTGCTCATAACGCTCCAACAACAAGGCGCGTTCCTCTTTCGATTGCGCCAAAATCTCGCTTTCGTCGACGTCGGCGAACTCGGCAAGCTGACGCAAGCGACACGTCGTAAACGGAGCGGGGATCTCTCCGCTATGCGTCGCGTCCTCCCCCGCAAAGACGACCGCAAACGTCTTTAGAAAAATCTTCAAATCGAGCCAGAAACTGATATTGTCGACATAAAATACGTCGTGTGCAAACCGACTTTCCCAAGACGCCGAAGAACGCCCGTTGACCTGCGCAAGCCCCGTCAAACCCGGTGACGCTTCGTGGCGTCGATTCTCCGTCGGCGTGTAAAATTCATAATTAGCCCTGAACATGGGGCGAGGGCCGACGAAACTCATCTTACCCGTCAAGATATTGAATAGCTCCGGCAACTCGTCGAGAGACGAATTGCGCAGAAACCTCCCGAATTTCGTCAAACGCTCTTCGTCGGTAAGGAGTTCGAGTTCCCTTCCCTTGCTTAGCGCGTCTTGAAACTCCTTGTCGGAGAGCTTCTTTCCGTCGCGCGTTCGAGGATCTCGCATCGTCTTAAACTTATAAATATGAAAGAATTTGCCGTCTTGCCCAACGCGTTCCTGAAGAAATACGACAGGAGAACCAAGCTTCGCGCGAACAAGAAGCGCTATGAACAAAAGCGCGGGACTCAAACACGCAATCATCATTAATGCAACGACAATATCGAGAGCTCGCTTAACGTACCTCTCGTATATTCCCCTCTTTTTATGACGATGTGGAAGCTCCAATTCACCCATATAAAGAAAACCTCGCGCCGTTGGCGACTACAATCAAACTACGTCTGAGTCCTATCCTAGACTAGCGGCGTATGTTGTCCCTTTCCGTCGCAACACAGGCCTGTCCAACGCAAAGGAAACCTGTCAATGATTATTACACAACAGTATTAGTCGTCTAGAGGTGAAAACTTGTTTCAACAAAATAATCGCCAAATCGCAAAACACAAAAAAACATATGAAAACATGCGAACTTAAGCCCATGAGACTTATAATTTCGTTATAATAAGCTAACTTCAGAATACACCCTTCCTCATTTGTCCCTCAAAGGAGTTCGAAGATGCGCTCTTTCTTCTCTTTCCACGCCCTTCCGCTTATATTAGCGACGGCGGCCTCCTTCTTCATTTACGCCGACGCCCAAGCCGCAGAACAAGGCTACCCTGCCGACGAAACGCCCTGGGAGCTCACCCCTCCCAAACTGGTCGACGCAACCTCGATCGTCGTCTGCGATTTCTCCGACCCCTCGACGCCTATCGACGGATGGTCAGGCCGCGCTAACGTTACCCTGACGCGCCTTCCAGACGCTCTCGAAATGCGCTCGTCCGTCGACGACCCCTACTTCTACTCCCCAGAAATCGACGCGCTACCGCCAGGAAAGCTAATCGTCAAGTTCCGAGCAAGCCGTCAAAATACTGGCAACGGACAAATCTTCTTCAACACGACTCATTCCGATTTCTGCGAGGAGAATTCCGCTCGATTCGAAATGCCTCTCGATTCCGAACCGCACGATTACGTCGTCGAACTCAACCCTAAAGAGCCGATTCGTCGCGTTCGGTTCGACCTCGGCGGTTCCGCAGGCTCCGCAAAACTCTACCGCGCGGAAATTCTCGCCCCAGTCTACGATCCGCTCCGATTCCTCAACTCCGAATATCGATCCGAAAACGACGTCGACGTCCTCGCCGTCACGATTGCAAATGAATCTGACTCCGAGCAGAACGCGGAAACGGTCTGCTATCTTCCCAACAAGACGCTTCAGGAAACGAAAAAAATTTCCCCTCGATCTACCGAAGAAATCGCATTCCCTCTCGATAAGTCGACTCTCTTTGCGGATTTTGACGTCATCCTCAAGCAAAAGAACGGCAAGACCCTCGAACGGCGATTCTTCACCTATAACGAAAAAGCAAGCGAGCCGCTGAACGCTCAAACGGAAGGCGCGATCCTCCGAAGCGGCCCCCTCGCCGTCCGCTTCTCACCCGCTCTCGACGGCGCCGAAATCTTCCGAAACGGCAAACTCGTCGCTGTACTCGCCCCCCTCTTCTGCGAAGAAGGGGACGGTTCCGCTATCGTCAACTGGAAGAAATCCGCCGAACAAGCGCTCGACGAACTCTACTCCCCTAACTCAGGCGACGGAGCCCCCGCGCGACGCCTCGTTCCCGCGCTACGATCCGTCTCAAACGACGGCAAAGAGCTCGAATTGAGCGTTTGCGAAATCCCTCTAGACGAAGCGCGACGCGCCGCGGGAAAGAATATCGACCGCGTCGAATTCATCGGCGCAAGCGTCGGTTTCCTCAAATTCAAACTCGACGACGATTCCCTCGCCTTCGAATATAGCGCTCCCAGAAAGATTCACGCCCCCGTCCTGCGCGTCCTCGGCGCAATGGAACAGGCTGTTCTCCCTGGCTCAGAGTATCTCGAAAAAGGGGAGCATAGCTCTTCATCCGCCGATATCGAGACGATTGAACGAATCCGCGTCGCGCCCCCCGTCTCCTGGGTCGCGCAACCTTACGCCTCGATCGTCACCGACCGCGTCTCCGCAACCCTCCTCTACGACGATCCTAAGACCCAGCCGATTTTCGCCGTTCCCGACTTCCTCGACGGTCTACGCTCCGCCGACGACGCGTCGCGCATGAACCTCCTCTCCGAATACGCCTCCGGGCGCGTGCGTTTCGCCGACCCTGCGCCGATCGAAGAATCGATCCTCTGGGCTGTCCGGCAAATCGGACTACCCGAGATTCCTCAACGCCCCTGCTCCCAAGAGGAAGAAGACGCGCGCATCCTCGCCGCCTTCACCCAGTCCTACATTAAGACCCCCGAAGGATGGATGCACGCGTGTCTCAACAACGATCCGCCCTATTCGTTCCGCCCAAGCTACGGCTCCGATTTCCTCTCGACGATCTGGGAAATCACCGGCGAAGCGCCCGAAACGCCGCGCGTCGATTTCGGCGGAGGACACATTCGCAACAGAAGACGTCAAAATCCCGACCGTCTCTTCGATACAAGAGGACGGTTCATGGCGTTATCGCGGAAAATATCTGCGCGGCAGCAACGTCGACTACGCCTCGGGACACAACGGAAACTTCACCTATAAGCTCCTTGAAATTTGGCGTCTCACCGCCGATAAAGAAGCCCTCGACGTCGCCCTCAAAGGTCTCGATTTCGCCAACAAAGAACGCACCCCGCGCGGAGCTCAGGTCTGGGAACTCTCGATACACACCCCGGACATTATGGGTTCCTCACGACTCGTCCTATCAAACGTTCTCGCGTACGAAGCGACCGGCGATCAAAAGTATCTCGACGCCGCCCGACGTTGGGCTATCTCAGGACTACCATTCGTGTACCTGTGGGAAGACCCGGACCTCAAACCGTGGCCGGGGGACAAGAATCCAGACGGCGAATACCAGCCGATGATGCGATACGCCACGATCGCCGTCTTCGGCGCAACCTCATGGGTCGCTCCAAACTGGATGGGAAGACCCGTCCAATGGTGCGGACTCGACTACGCTCACGCACTCCTTCTACTCTCGCGATACGACTCGACGCTCGATTGGCATAAGATCGCCGACGGTATTATCGCGAGCGCGGAATGTCAGCTCTGTCTCGAAGACGAAAAGATCGGGCTCCTCCCCGACTCCTTCCAGCTCGACACGCAAGAGCGCTACGCATACTGGATCAACCCGACGGCGGTGCATCTCCTGCGTCGCATGGCGGACGGACGACATACAAGCCTCTGCGTCGTCGACGCCAACGGGCGCCGAATTGCGTCCCCGTACCCTGCGGTTGTCGACGGAAACAGGGTGAAGATTACGGCTCCAAAGGGCGCGCGTTATCAGATCCTCGTCGACGGCTCCGAACTTCGCGAGATCGTCTCCTGCGGAGAAGACGTCGTTACGCCATGACAAGATCGTCCCTGAAGGCGGATCGTTTCGAGAAATTTCTGCGCGACGCCCCGGCGCTCGTCCAAGGCGCGCGCGTTCTTCTCGTTCCCCTAAGACGCCGCGATTTCGCGCGGTTTCTCTGGAATCGCTCCCGCCTCGAAACGCGTTTCGGCTCCGAACGAAAAATCGCCGCGCCCCCCGCGCCGATCTGTCGCGCCCTCAAGTGGCTCTACGACCAAGGGATCGCGGCCCCTTCCGTCCCCCTCTTATGGCGAACCCCTTGGCTCGCGCTTCTCCCTCGGGAACGCGCGTGCGCGGGATTCTTCTGCTTTAAGGGAGCTCCTGTGGACGGCGAGGCGGAAATCGCCTATTTCATCGACCCCTCGTTTCGCAATCGAGGGCGCGCGACCGACGGGGTGATCGCAATAACTCGCTGGGCGTTCGCGGCAGGAGCCTCGCGCGTCCTTGCGGAAACGGAGATTGAAGCCCGCTCCTCGCAACGCGTCCTCCAAAAAGCCGGATTTGTTCGCTGCCCGGATCCCCCTTATCCGGAAGAAGATTCTATTTTTTGGCGTCTTCAAGCCCCGTCCCTTACTTGATTAAGGAACAATCATAATATATAATCTAAGATACATTTTACTCGGCGCGTCCCGACTAACCATCCGCCCAGGGATAGCCCGCGCCGCCTATTACAAAATCGATAGAGAGGAAACCAAAGTGGCGTCGAATTTAACGCAATCGCCCGCGTGGCAGAAGCTCGCGGCTCATCAGAAGCAACTCGAAACAACGACTATGCGCGAGCTCTTCGCGAAAGATCCCGAACGTTTCAACAAGTTCTCTATAGAGTTCGGCGGAATCCTGTACGATTTTTCCAAGAATCGCATTACCGAAGAAACCCTTGACCTCCTCGTCTCCCTCGCGGAACAGGCGAAGGTCAAAGAGATGGCGGAAGCCATGTTCACCGGCGAAAAGATCAACGTCACCGAACGCCGCGCCGTCTTGCACACCGCCCTCCGTAATCGTTCGAACAACCCCGTCTACGTCGACGGAAAGGACGTCATGCCCGACGTCAACCGCGTTCTCGCAAAAATGAAGGACTTCTGCGCCCGCGTTCGCTCTGGAGAATGGAAAGGATACACGGGCAAGGCGATCACCGACGTCGTCAATATCGGTATCGGCGGTTCCGACCTCGGTCCATGCATGGTCTGCGAAGCCCTCGCGCCATATCAGTCGATCTTGACCCCTCACTTCGTTTCCAACGTCGACGGAACCCATATCGTCGAAACCGTCAAGAAACTCAATCCTGAGACGACCCTCTTCATCGTCGCGTCCAAAACCTTCACGACGCAGGAAACGATGACGAACGCCCATTCCGCTAAAAAGTAACCGCGAGGAAGTCGAAAAATTCGGCGTCGATCCGAACAACATGTTCGAATTCTGGAACTGGGTCGGCGGACGCTATTCTCTTTGGTCCGCGATCGGTCTGAGCATCGCTCTTGCCGTCGGTTTCGAAAACTTTGAAGAACTCCTCGCGGGAGCTCACGAAGCGGACGTCTACTTCAGAACGACTCCTTACAAGCAGAATATTCCGGTTCTTATGGCCCTCCTCGGCGTCTGGTACAATAACTTCTGGAACGCCGAAACGCAAGCGATTCTACCATACGACCAGTATATGCGTCGCTTCGCCGCCTACCTCCAGCAGGGCGATATGGAAAGCAACGGAAAAGGCGTCGATCGCGAAGGAAATCGCGTCGATTACTCCACAGGGCAGATCGTCTGGGGAGAACCGGGCACCAACGGCCAGCACGCCTTCTATCAGCTCATTCACCAGGGCACGAAACTCATCCCTTGCGATTTCCTCATGCCCGTACAGACCCACAACCCGATCGGCGATCATCACCAAAAACTCGTCGCCAACTTCATCGCGCAAACCGAAGCCCTCATGAAGGGTAAGACCGAAGAGGAAGCCTATCAGGAACTCCTCAAATCCGGTCTCGACGACGCTGAAGCAAAGCGGCTCGCTCCCTCTAAGGTCTTCACCGGCAATCGTCCGACGAGCTCCTTCTTCTTCACGAAGCTCACCCCGAGAATGCTCGGCAAACTCATCTCCTTCTACGAAATGAAGATCTTCGTACAAGGTATCGTTTGGAACGTCAACTCTTTCGATCAGATGGGCGTCGAACTCGGCAAGCAGCTCGCTAAAGCGGTTCTTCCCGAACTCGTCAGCTCAAACCCGACGACTTCTCACGACGCGTCAACGAACGCCCTCGTCGAGTACTACAAGAAAAATCGTCAAGCTTGATTCCACAACAATGCCGGACGACGCGGTTAGTGACGCGTCGTCCGGCTATTTTGCGCGTATCTTGACCGCCCGTTCGCGCATTATTCTCATATTTACCATTCAGGCTTAACATGAAAAAGAAACTTTGGCTTATTCATCAACATTGTACGCGCGTAATCCTTGATGAACGCGGACATCATTATTGGATTGTCAAAGAGCTCGCTCAACGTGGCTATGAGCCTGTCGTTTTCTGTTCCAACTTCGATCACTATTCGCGAAAATTCGTCGACGAAAGCAATCCTCTCTTCTTCGAACGCACCCTTCCGTGCGGAGCCAAGTGCGTCTTTATTCGCTCGAACGCGTACCATAACAGCGGAAGAGATTACGCCCGCAGTCTTTTCCTCTTCTATCGCAACCTTATGAAGGTCGCTAAGATCTATACAACCTCTCCAGCCCCCCCCCCCCCCGATATAATCCTCGCATCCTCACCCTCCCCGTTCGTCGTTGCCGCGGGCGAAAAGCTCGCAAAGAAGTTCCGCGTCCCCTGCGTCGCCGAAATCCGCGACCTATGGCCCGAAAGCATCTTTGCATACTTCCCGCAAAAGCGCAATAAGTGGTACGCAAAATTCCTCCAAAATTACGAACGTAAAATATACGAACGCGCAGACGCGATCATCATGACTTGGGCAGGCGGCGCCGACTATATCGTCGATCAAGGCTGGGAATCCACCGTCGATCTCAAGAAGGTTCATCACGTCGCTCACGGCGTCGATATCGAAGAGTTCGATCAACTCGTGAAGGAGCGCCCCTTCTTTGACCCCGACCTGGCCGACAAAACGCATTTCAAAGCAGTCTACACGGGGTCTGTGCGCTTCGTCAACAACCTCGGAATGTGCGTCGACGCGGCGCGTATACTCCGCGATCGCGGAAACGACCATATCCGAATACTCGTCTGGGGACAGGGCACGGAACTCGACGCGTTGCGCAACCGCGTTAAAGAGCTAGGACTGACCAATATCGTCTTCAAAGGGCTCGCCGATCGCAAGAATATTCCGTCAATTTTGACCCAAAGCGACTGCGCGCTACTCCATAACACCAGCACCGTTCTCAACAAATATGGTCAGAGTCAAAACAAATTTTATGAATATCTTGCCGCAGCTAAGCCGATTCTTATGACGTATTGCGTAGGTCGCAGCGTTATCAAAAAAGAAGGTTGCGGAATAGAACTAGATCAACAGACTCCGGAATCTATCGCAAACGCGCTTGAGAAACTCGAAAAGCTCCCGCGCGAAGAGTACGACGCGATGGCCGCCAACGCAAGACGAGTCGGGGAAAGTCTCGATACAAAATTCCAGATGGAAAAACGTATCAAGATTATCGAGGATCTTTAATCTCCTCCCCCTATGGTAATGACGTCCAGCTTTGGAAAACGAACTTTATGACACGCAAGAGACTAATATACGTCGGTTCCGGCGGCGGCGGAGCGTTCCAAGACGCGTCCGGGATTTACGCGCACTTCTCCACGGGTCTACTCCTCGATTACATCGCTCAAGAATACGACGAGGTCTGTTGGTGCGCCCCAAAGGAATCGGTAAAAACCCCCAACCTCGCGTTCAAGCTCCCGGAAAACGTCGTTCACGTCCCTATGCCCAAGTCCAGTTCGACCCTTGCCGCGACCCTAAAGCTCAAGGGATATAGCCAAGCGTGGAAGGACGCGCTCAAAGAACCCGGCGACCTCTTCATTCGCGGAATCTTCCCAGGCGCCGCCGAACTCTACAAGCTCTGCGTCAAGAAAGGATTTCACCCCCTGCACTGGCTTGTCGGCAACCCTATCGCGCTCCTTCAATCGCATAAGCGCAACGGGTTTCTCATGGATCGTCTGGCGCTTTGCTACGCGGAGAATTGGGAGCGCGTCGTCAAACGCGGCGTCGACCAAACTCAAGGCGCCTTCCTATGCTTCGGACAAGAACTCTACGCGCGTATGGAGGGACATAAGCGCTACAACATCGTCGCCGCGCCCATTCTCGAATCGCAGATCTCCCTGCGCGAGGATACCTGCCAAGGCGACGTGATCCGCGTCCTCTTCGTCGGCTTCATTCGACCGGAAAAGGGCGTCCAGTACCTCGTCGAAGCGCTTCCACACCTCCGCTGCCGGCGGCGCGTCGAACTCGTCTGCGTCGGTCCGAAAAACGACCGATACGCCGAATACAACGCGTTACTCGACGCAAAGATCAAAGAGCTCGGACTCGAGGATCGCGTCTCCTTTCCCGGTTATATGGACCAAAATCAAATCTTCGAGGTTATGCGATCCTGCGACGTCTTCGTCCTTCCGTCACTCTCGGAAGGCGCCCCTTACGTCGTCGTCGAGTCACGATCGCAAGGCTTGCCAACGATCGCTACCGCCGTCGGCGGAATTCCCACCTCGATTAACGACGGCGAAGACGGTCTCCTCGTTCCTCCGAAAGATCCCGTCGCGATCGCCGACGCTATCGATTGCGTCATCGAAGACGAGGCGTTGCGCAAGGATCTCGTCGAGAAGGGATACGCGAAGGTTCGCGAGTTGACATTCGACAAGTTCGTTAAGAAGATTGTCGGAATCCTCGACGAACTCAACGGACGCGGCCAACAGTAAAACGTTTCATTCCGGAGTCTTTGGGATGTTTCAGAAATTCGACCTTCTGTGGGCGTGGTTTGTGCGCGTCGCTACCAACTGGCTACCCGACGCGAAGTGTTGCCTGCGTCTTCGGGGCGCCCTTTACTCCCTCGCGATGAAAAAAACGGGGAGGAACTTTCAGGTTGCTTCCGACGTGCGCTTCACCCACCTCCAATGGCTTTCCGTCGGCGACAACGTCTACGTCGGTCCCAACTCCGTCCTGATCCTTGACGACGACGTGACGATCGGAAACGACGTCCTCATCGCCCACAAGGTCATGATTACGTCGAGGAACCACGCATACGAAAACGGCAAGTGGAACAAGGGGAGTCGACGCGCCCCGATCGTCGTTAAAGACGGCGCATGGATCGGAGCCAACGCCGCCGTGCTACCAGGCGTTACGATCGGACGCGGAACCGTCTTAGCGGCGTGCTCCTCCGCTCCGAAGTCTCTACCGGACTACGCCGTATGCGCGGGCGTTCCCGCCGCGGTGAAGAAGACGTTGGAACCGCCAAAGGAAGATCAAGAGTAGGATTTAGCGCGATGGGATATAAAAAAACGCTCGCTTCGATCGCGGGATTTTGCGGAGTCGCGCGCCTCGCGGAGCTACTGCCGCATTCGGCGCGCGTCGTCATGTGCCACGGAGTCATGAAGGAACCGATCGTCGATCCGATCGTTCAGGCGAACCAGATCGACTTCGAACTTTTTCGAAGGAATATCGACTATATCGCCAAGTGCGGACATTTCCTCACTCCCGACGAGTTTTACGAAAAATTCCAAACGAAATCCTTCGACAAACGCGACGTCCTCCTTACCTTCGACGACGGCTACGTCAATCAAGCGGAGGTCGCCGCGCCTTATTTGATTGAAAAGCAGATCCCCTTCTTGGTCTTCGTGTCGCCGGGTCTCGTCGACTCCGACGAGCGTATTCCCTCCTATTACGCCTTTACGGCGGCGACGTCCGAAAAGCTCGACGCGCTTCGAATTCCCTCGATGAGCGCCGCTTTTCCTCTCCGAAATCCGAAGGAACGCAAACTGACGGCCTTCAAACTCCTCGAGTTCATGCGACGACTAAACGAATATGATCTCGCGAAGCTCGTCATGGATCTCAAGAACGCGATCCCCGACGACGAAGCCGCGAAGAACGAAAAACGTTATGCGTCCGAGAGGCTCATGAACTGGGCGCAGATCGACGCCCTCTCGAAATCGGGGTTCGCGACAATCGGCTCCCACGGCTACGGACATACCATTCTTCACGACGGCCAGCATGAAGGAGAGATCGCGCGTCAATTACGCTTAAGTCGAGATAAAATCGCCGAACGTTGCGGGAAATGCGACTACTTCGCTTACGCAAACGGCTCCGCAAACTACGTCTCGCATTTTGCTAGGGAAGAAGCGAAAGACTTGTATAAGGCGGCTTTTGCCGTTAAGAAAACGCAAATTCATAAAAATGAGAAGGCGGAGATGATCTCAAGAATCTCCATGATCAACGAATTCTACGCCATGAAATTCGCATTCTCCACCCTCTCCCTCGTCTAAAGAACACATTGAATCATCACCATATAGAGGGCGGCGCCTTGCTAACTTTCGAAATCCAGCGATTTTACCGAATTTGGAAGAAGCAGCTGATATTGTTCTTCTTTATGGCTTGCGTACTGCAAGTTTTGGCTCTTCAGCTCAACGCCTTCTTTTTATCCTACGCGCTCATTCCCATTTTTTACATGCTCGCGAAGGGCTTCTCAGAACGTTACGCTATGCGCGACGCGCCTACGTGGGTAATCCTTCGCGAACTCTTCGCCGTGAGCTTCATCCTTCGAGTCCTCGAAGCGTTCGGCGTCGTCGCCTGTTGTCATTTCTTCTACAATTCCCCCTTTACGGGCCCGGCGGACGACTTCAAATACCATGAAGCAATGATTGCGATCAGCAATTATTGGCATGAATACGGCGTCCAACCGATCGTGGGGACTAAGATCGAATATTTAATGGGCGAGTACTCCGGCTATCCCTATTTTGGCGCTCTGATGATGCAAATCTTCGGAGAGAACGTCTACGCCGCGCGTATCGGCAACGCCTTCCTCTCATCGTTGACCGTACTCTTCGCCTATGGGATCATGCGATCCTATCTGGATCAGAAGAACGCATATTTTGGCGCGGTCTTGATCGCTTTTGCGCCGATCTTTGTCGTTCACTCGGCGTGCAACTTGAAAGACTCCGCCCTACTCTTAGCGGTCGCCGCGGCGCTCTGGGGAATGACGAATCTCGCCGTAAAAAAATACTGGCTATTCTCCTTCGTCTCTATCCTTCTTGCATTCTCCTTCATGATCTTCTGTAGGCCCGCTGTCATCTTCATAATCCTCGCGACAGGGGGAGTCTTCAACTTATACCTCCTCATGAAGCTGAAGGGGTCTATCCCCTTTATCTCCGCCTTGATCTTAATTTTCCTCCTCATAATGCTCATATGGGATTATTTCGCTCAAGCCGGTCTGTGTCGCGACTTCCGCGAAATTATCGAACGGTTGCAAGCCGGCGCCGCGCGTACTCTTCAAAAGGACTCGCAAGTCGATCTCAGCGAGACGATGTTGAAGATTGTCGGACCCCCTCTCTTCACTCTCTTCTCCCCCTTCCTTCCCCTAGGAGTCTACGTCAATACGGGACTAGACGCAAATCAGTTCTGGGGAGGGTCGTATTATCTTTCGCACGCAATGTTGATGGTCATGTCTTTACTACCCTGCGCCCTTCTGGGGATGGCGGAAGCATGGCGGCGGCGGCGCGAATTTTCGACCCCGATCCTCCTGATCGTCTTCTTCCTCGTTTACAAGTTCGCGCAGGCCCAGAACCTCCTCTCCATCTTCTCCCCGCGACAGTCGCTACCCGCGATCTTCGTTTTATACATGCTCGTTCCCATGGGAATCTCCCGCCTTGGAGAGAGCAAAATTACCGCGCCGATTATCAACGCCTGCTCAATCGTGATGATCGTCGTTTACAATCTATATCGCGTCTACTCATGAAAAACGGCGCGACGCTGAAAGGAATACGCTATGGGATATGAAGGAGTTGCCTTTCCGGAATCGACGCGCGTCTTAGTGACGGGGGGCGCGGGCTTCATCGGGTCGAATCTAGTAGAGGCGTTATTGAAAAAGGGGGTCGCGGTGCGCGTCCTCGACGATCTCTCCACGGGATTTAGGGAGAATATAGAGCCCTTTTTGTCGAACGAACGCTTTGAGTTCATCGAGGGGGACGTGAAAGATCTGAGCGTCTGCGAGAAAGCGTGCAAGGGAATTGATTTCGTCATGCACGAGGCCGCGTGGGGGAGCGTCCCGCGATCGATCGAAAGGCCCCTCTTCTACTGCGCGAACAACATCCAGGGAACGCTCAATATGTTTGAGGGAGCGCGCCGCGCGGGGACGGTGAAGACGTTCGTTTGCGCGTCGAGTTCCTCGGTCTATGGAGACGACCCAAACTTGCCTAAGCGCGAAGGACGCGAGGGAAAGCTTCTTTCACCTTACGCGGCGACGAAGAAGGCGCTGGAGGATTGGGGCCGACAATACGCGTTGCATTACGGGCTCAAAACGGTCATGTTGAGGTATTTCAACGTCTTTGGGAAGCGACAGACGCCAAACGGAGCGTACGCGGCGGTAATTCCGCGCTTTATAAAGACGCTTTTGTCGGGGGAACGTCCGACGATTCACGGGGACGGTCTGCAAAGTCGGGATTTTACGTATATAGAGAACGTCGTGGAAGCGAATCTAAAGGCGTGTTTCGCGCCTGACGAAGCGTCTGGAGAGGCGTTTAATATCGCGTTTGGGGAGTCGGCGCGTCTTATCGACGTGTACTACGCGATAACAAAGGCGCTGGGTCTAGACGTCGAGCCCCGCTTTGATTCGCCTCGCGCGGGGGATATTCGTCACAGTCTTGCCGACGTGGAAAAAGCGCGGCGTCTTCTGGGATACGCGCCTGATTATTCGCTCGAAAGAGGGCTTCAAGAAGCGATCGAATGGTATCGCAAGGCGTTAAGCTAACGTATTTTCTCCATGAAATCATAGAAAGAGAGCCCTCTTTTCAATAAGATATCTAAAAAGTCTTTATCTGGAGAGATATCTTTTTTTAAAAAATCTTAACTATCAAATAGGTTGGCGTCTGAACGCAAAGTGTTGCTTTCAAAATTTTTAATCTTTTTCGGGTAGGAATTGAAAAAGGGGGTTTTTGGGTGTAGAATATACGCGCGTATTCATATAAAGCGCTACTGTCGTCGTCCTTTTGGAACGCTTTGAATTTTGCTTCAACGCGCTCCTTGTCGTTATTAAATCAGATTAGCAAATCATGGTATTCTCGTCGTATCAAAGCAGGAAACTTGTGTTGTTTCTTGTTGACGTCGCCATCTTCGCGGTGATCGCTGTTTTTATTGGATTTTTCCTATCCGATCGTTACAACCTCGCCGTGCAAAGCTACGTTGTTCAATTTGTCCTCTCCTTATTCTGCTTATTCACGATGCGACTATTGTGCGGCGTATACCGGAGCGTCTTACGTTACGGGGACGCCGAGTGTTTCGCTAAATTTCTGCTTGCGGATGGAATTGCGCTAATTTTCAATATTATCCTGGAGAAATATCTGCCGATTCCTCATGTTTCCTACGCGCACTTGGTCGTCTTTATCTGCCTCACGTCGTACTGGTCTCAGGTCGTGAGACTCTTATATCAATATTCCTTCTCGAATCGAGACAACAAATCGCTCCTTGGCAAACTCCTCAACAAGGCGTCGTACCTTTGCTCTGGGGACGTCAAGGCGGAAAACCAAGTTCCGAAGACGCCTGTCGCGATTATCGGCGCCGGGCGCGTCGCGGTCTCGCTCGTGAACGAATTGCTAAACAATCCCTTTACCCCGTATGCGCCGACATGCTTTGTCGATCTGAAGAATAGCAGAGCGGGACGACGAATCTTTGGACTCCCCGTCTTACCGGATGAAGACGCCTCCCTCGCCAGAATTAAGGCGTTGAACACGTACGAGGTGATCCTCGCGAAGGCGCAACTCGAAGACGCGCAACGAAAAGAGTTGTATCAGCGTTTCCTAAACGCGGGATTCAAGCTTAAGACTTACAGCGCTCCCTTAATAGAAAACGTCGGAGACAAACCGGCGATCAAACAGGTCGCCGTCGAAGACGTCCTCTTCAGAAAACCGATCGAGATGAAGGATCAGAAATCCGACGTCTATTACAAAGACAAGGTCGTGCTCATCACGGGGGGCGGCGGTTCGATCGGTTCGGAGTTGTGCCGACAGTTGGCGAAGAAGGGGCCGAAACAGATTATCGTTTTGGACATATACGAAAACGGCGCGTACGACGTTCAGCAGGAACTGAAATTCGCGTACGGGAGCGCGTTGAATCTGCGCGTGGAAATCGCGTCGATCAACAACGAGCGCAGCATGCGACGCGTCTTCGAGGAATATCGTCCGCAGATTGTCATTAACGCGGCGGCGCACAAGCACGTTCCGTTGATGGAGACGAACTGCATCGAGGCGATCGAGAACAACGTGATCGGAACAAAGGTTCTCATCGAGCTGTGCGAAGAGTACAATGTCGAACGCTTCATGATGGTCTCGACGGACAAGGCGGTGAACCCGACGAACGTGATGGGCGCGACAAAACGCATGTGCGAGTTGATGACCCTGAGCGCAAGCGCGTACGGAAAGGTAAAGTACAGCGTCACTCGATTCGGCAACGTCTTGGGCTCCGCGGGCTCCGTCGTTCCCCTCTTTAAGAGACAGATCGAAAATGGAGGCCCGATCACGATCACGGATAAGCGTATTATTCGCTATTTCATGACGATCCCGGAAGCGGCGCAACTGGTTCTACTCTCCGGCGCGCTGGCGAGCAACGGGGAACTTTTCGTTCTGGATATGGGCCAGCCGGTCAAGATTTACGATTTAGCGCAAACGTTAATTCACCTCTCGGGCGCGACGGGGATCAAGATTGTCGAAACGGGGCTGCGTCCGGGCGAAAAACTCTACGAAGAGCTTTTGGTCAAGACGGAAGAGCTCGATAAGACTGAGAACGACTTGATCTTCATCGAACGCGACAAACCCCTCCCGCGAGAAGTCGTCGAGGAGAAGTTTAGGATCCTCCAAGAAGCCTGCCTCACAGAAAGCGACGACGCCGCGCGAGAAGCGCTCCATAAGGTGATCGACACCTTCAGAAGCCCCGAGAAGGTCAACCAAGACGCGGAGAAGAAGCACATCCTTAGCGACATGACTCGTTCAGACGGCGCGAAATCGTAAGGTTATCCGCCCTCGAGTTTGCGCCTTTGTTCGCAACGGCGGCGACGGGACGCGAAGATTCGACGATATCGACGCGGGGAGATCGCCGCGTCTATCCCCGAGTTTTTTCCAATCGGAAAGCGCAGTCGTCGCGTTGGACGCCTGCGCCCCGGAAAATGAGTTTATGACGATATCGGAGCGACGTTTTTTTGCGTAACGAGCGTATGCCGCGAGGCGTTGACGATAGATTTTGAACCGAAGGGCGCATAAACGATAAGTATGGGAAATTAATATGGAGAAGTTCGAGAAAAAAATCTGGCTTGCCACGCCGACAATGCACGGCGATGAAATGAAATACGTTCAGCAGGCGTACGATACAAATTGGATGAGTACCGTTGGTGAAAATATCAACGAAGTTGAACGTATCGCCGCTGAAAAAGCGGGAATGAAATACGCCGTCGCGCTATCTTGCTGCACCGCCGCGCTTCATCTGGCGGTAAAACACGCGGGCGAAACGCTATACGGCAGAGCCCCAATCAGCCGCGGAGCGTTAGATGGGAAACGCGTTTTTTGTTCGGATATGACTTTCGACGCCACGTTGAATCCCGTCGTGTATGAAGGCGGCGTTCCCGTCTTTATCGATACGGAAGCCGAATCCTGGAATATGGATCCAGTCGCATTGGAAAAAGCGTTTGAAATGTATCCCGATGTGAAACTGGTCGTTTCGGCGGAACTCTACGGTTTCCCTGGACGAATGGATTTAATCAAGGAAATTTGCGAACGACACGGCGCGCTCTTGGTGGAGGACGCCGCCGAAGCGATGGGCGCGACTATTTTCGGAAGACAGTGCGGCTCCTTTGGCGATTATTCCGCTGTCAGTTATAATGGAAACAAAATCATTACCGGGTCGTCGGGAGGTTGTTTTTTAACAAACGACATTGAAATTGCGAACAAAGTGCGCAAATGGTCGACCCAAGCAAGAGAAAACGCTCCGTGGTATCAGCATGAGGAGGTCGGTTACAACTACCGCATGAGCAACGTTATCGCCGGCGTTGTGCGGGGACAGTATCCTTATTTGGAAGAGCATATTGCGCGAAAAAAAGCAATCTATGAACGATACCGCGACGGATTTAAGGATTTGCCCGCTCAGATGAATCCTATTGTCCCTGGCACAGAGCCGAATTACTGGCTTTCCGCGATGATCGTCGACAAAGACTCCATGTGCAAACAAGTCAGAGACGATTCGAAGGCTTTGTACATATCCGAAAAAGGAAAAACTTGTCCGACAGAAATCCTTGAAACGCTGGCAAGCTACAACGTCGAGGGGCGACCGATTTGGAAGCCGATGCACGCGCAGCCGATGTATCGAACGCACGAATTTGTCACGCGCGAAGGCTCCGGGCGTTGCAGAACGAACGCCTATATCGCCGGCGGTTGCGTCGACGTCGGCGCGGATATTTTTGAACGCGGACTCTGCCTGCCAAGCGCTGTTGCGATGACTGAGGAACAACAGGCTGCCGTGATTGAGATTGTTCGCTCCTGCTTTGAATGACAAATTGACAAATGATGCGACGCTAATTCTGCAAACCGTAGGAAAGGCGTTGACAAGAAGCGCAATTCTCCGCAGGGGCGCGCGTCTCGGCGAAAGCTCAGGGCGCGCGCTATAATCACGAAAGAGGAATACGACAAAAGCAATTAGAAGCAGGGAAGCCTTGAGGCGATTTGAATTGAAAACGGAAGGTGTTGCGACTAGAATGGGGAAAGTATATGGACAATCAGCATAAACCATATGGGCCATATGAGAAATATTTCAAGAGAGCGCTTGACGTATTTTGCGGCCTTGCGGCGTTGCTTGTATTCTGGTGGCTTTATATTATCGTAGCGATTCTAGTCAGAATTAAACTGGGTAGTCCCGTGCTCTTTAGACAGGAACGTCCGGGAAAAAACGAGAAAGTCTTTAGGTTATATAAATTTCGAACGATGACGGACGCACGAGACGAAAACGGAAATCTTTTGCCCGATGAAGTTCGTTTGACGAAATTTGGAAGAGCCTTGAGGGCGACGAGTCTGGATGAATTGCCGGAAGTCTTTAATATTTTAAAGGGCGAAATGAGCGTAATCGGACCTCGTCCGCTGACAATACAATACCTGCCCTACTACAGCGAAGAAGAGCGCCGACGCCATGACGTCAGACCTGGGCTTAGCGGCTTAGCTCAGGTTAATGGAAGAAACTTTATCGATTGGGATCATCGGCTCGCGCTTGACGTTCAATACGTCAAGAAAATCACATTTTTAGGTGATTTGCGCATTATTCTTCAAACCGCGCTAAAATTCGTCAAGAAAGAGGACGTGGCGGTAGATACCAATAAGGTCGAACCGAATTTCGCTGAAGAAAGACGCTCCAAAATGCAAGCAAAGTAAGGGGATATTCATGAACATTTTGATACTGAGCGCGGGTACTCGAAATAAAATTGTCCAGTATTTCGTAAAGACGTTAAACGGAACAGGAAAGGTCGTTGCGACAGACATGAGCAATTTGGCCCCCGCTATCTATGAGGCCGATAATTACTATCTTGTTCCGAAGATGACCGCGCCTGAGTATCTGGACGTCGTGTTGGACATTTGCAAAAAAGAAGAGATTACCGGCGTTCTTTCGCTCATTGACCCCGAGCTTTCCCTTCTCGCCAAGAACAAGGAAAAATTTGAAGCGATAGGAACGACGGTAATTGGTTCGTCCTATGCGCTATGCGAAATGTCTTTGGACAAATTTCAGATGTTTCGCTGGCTCGAAACTCACGGATACAAACACGCTAAATCCTACATGGATAAGGAAGCTTTCTTTGCGGACGTCGACGCCGGGTTGATGAACTACCCCGTCTTTGTAAAACCGGCAAGGGGAAGCGCCAGCGTCTCTATCTCTAAGGTTTATGACCCGGAGACGATTGAATTGTTGTTTGCCCATGAAGACGGACTGATGATTCAGGAGTTTTTAGACGGTCAAGAAATCGGCGCCGACGTGTATATCGACATGGTTTCGCACGAAGTGGTCTCCATATTCACAAAGAAAAAGCTGAAGATGCGCGCCGGCGAGACTGACAAAGCGGTTTCCTTCAAGGATGAAAAGCTCTTCGCTCTGATTGAACGGTTTGTCAAGGACGCTGGCTACAACGGTCAGATTGACGTCGACATTTTCGACGTGAACGGCGAATATTATATCTCTGAGGTCAATCCCCGCTTTGGAGGCGGTTATCCCCATGCTTATGAGAGCGGCGTTGATCATATGAAGCTTATCGTCAACAATCTTAATGGAAAGGCGAACGAGCGATCCATCGGAAAGTATGACGACGGCGTATATATGATGAAGTACAATGAGCTCATGATTAAGAGGGATAATTGATGAATATTCTATTTCTTTCGATAGGAGACGTCCCCAATATAAGACATAGAGAAATTTATCCGGATTTACTCAGAGAGTTTATCAAAAACAATCATAACGTTTATGTGATCTGCGCCAGAGAGAAGCGAAAGAATTTAGATACCGAATATGTCGAGGAAGACGGCGCAAAACTGGTAAAAGTCAAGATTGGGAACATTACAAAAACCAATTTAATTGAGAAGGGAATATCAACTCTTCGTATAAGCTCTCAATATAAGTCGGCTATAAAAAAATATTTTTCAGACGTAAAGTTTGATTTAATCCTGTATTCAACTCCTCCTATTACCTTAGTCAATTGCATTGAGTATGTGAAAAAAAGGGACGGAGCCAAAACCTATTTGCTTTTAAAGGATATTTTTCCACAAAATGCGGTAGATCTTGGCATGTTTACCCAAACGGGGCCTAAATCTATCATATATAAGTACTTCAGAAGGAAAGAGTCCAAATTATACGCTCTATCCGACTACATCGGGTGTATGAGTCAAGCCAACGTCGATTATGTGCTTGAGCATAATCCCGAAGTGAATAAAAACGTCGTTGAAGTGTGCCCCAACAGCATCGACGTCGTCGACATGAGCGTCGACGCCCAAACGCGTGAGGAGATTAGAAAAAAGTATGGGATTCCGACTAACAAGAAAGTATTAGTCTATGGCGGAAATCTTGGAAAACCTCAAGGGATTGATTTTTTAATTGAGTGTTTGAGAAGCCAACAGAATAGAGACGACGCGTATTTTTTAATTGTCGGCGACGGCGCTGAGTTTGGAAAACTCGATAGTTATATCAAAGCGGAAAAGCCCGTCAACGTTAAATTGATGAAAAGACTTCCGAAGAACGACTACGACGCGATGGTGGCGGCTTGCGACGTCGGAATGATTTTTCTAGATCATCGATTCACGATTCCTAATTTCCCATCGCGGCTTTTGGCGTATATGCAAGCCAAAATACCCGTCTTGGCGTCTACGGATCCCAATACGGATATTGGAAAGGTAATTACTGAAGGCGGCTTTGGTTGGTGGTGCGAGAGTAATTCTGTTCAGGGATTTACGAAGATAGTGGATTCCATCGGTTCGTCGGACCTTAAAGCCATGGGGGATAACGCATATCGGGTTTTGAATGAAAAGTATTCCGTCAGAGAGAGTTATAATATAATAGCAAATCATTTCTAATAAGAGTTGCGCTTGGCGATAAACGATAAAAACAGAAGGAAGGAAAAGAACAATGTCGTTGTATGAAGATTTAATCTCGGGAAAAGAGAAGCTTTCATTGATCGGTTTAGGCTATGTCGGGATGCCCCTCGCCGTCGCCTTTGCCGAGCACAACGTCAAAGTGATCGGGTTTGACCTGAACAAGAAAAAGATCGAGCTATATAAATCCGGCGTCGATCCTACGCACGAAGTGGGAGATGAAGTAATCAAAGCCTCGACGGTGGAATTTACTTACGACGAGGCCAAACTGAAAGAGGCAAAATTCCATATCGTAGCCGTCCCAACTCCCGTCAATATCGACCATACGCCCGACTTGGCTCCGGTCGAAGGCGCGTCGACTATTTTGGGTCGCAACTTGACCAAAGGTTCCATCGTGGTATACGAATCCACCGTATATCCCGGCGTTACGGAAGATATCTGTATTCCGATTCTCGAAAAAGAGTCCGGTTTAAAGTGCGGCGTTGACTTCAAAATCGGATATTCGCCGGAACGAATCAATCCCGGCGATAAGGTGCATCGCCTGGAAAACATCAAAAAGATCGTTTCCGGTATGGATGAAGAAAGCTGCTCCGTCATTTCCGACGTCTATAATGTCGTCATCAAGGTTGGAACGCATAAGGTCAGCAGTATCAAAACCGCAGAAGCTGTTAAAGTCGTAGAAAACAGCCAGAGAGACATTAACATCGCGTTTATGAACGAACTGGCGATGATTTTCGACCGTATGGGAATCGACACCGCCGAAGTCGTCGACGGCATGAATACGAAGTGGAACGCGCTCGGTTTTCGTCCCGGCTTGGTCGGCGGGCACTGCATTGGCGTCGATCCCTACTACTTTACCTATGAAGCCGAAAGATTAGGCTACCATAGCCAGATTATTCTCAACGGTCGTATTGTCAACGACGGAATGGGCTCCTTTGTCGCCGACGCCACGATTAAGCAACTTGTCCTTGCCGGCAAAGCGCCTCGCGACTGCAAGGTGGTCGTTTTGGGAATCACCTTCAAGGAGAATTGCCCCGACACAAGAAATTCCAAGGTAAACGACGTTCTCAAAAAGTTGCAGGAATACGGTATTAAGCCGCTTGTTATCGACCCTGTGGCAAACGCGGAAGACGCGGAACGCGAATATGGCGTAAAACTCGTCGACTTTGACGACGTCCATGACGCGGATTGCGTCGTCATGGCTGTCGCCCATAATGAATTCAAAGCGATGGGAATGGAAGGCCTCGCCAAACTTTTTGGCGCCGCAGACCCCGCCAACAAGGCGCTCATTGACGTTAAGAGCCTCTTTGACAAAAAAGCTGTTGAACAGGCGGGGTATCGTTACTGGCGCCTGTGATGATAGTATCGTAAATCTACGGAGCGGTAATGATAGAAAAATTCCGAATTTGTATTACGCAGGCTTTTATTAAATTATTCAGAAAGAATACTCGGATCAGCGATAGGCGATATAATCAGATACTTTATCGCCTACGCACCGGAAAAAAAGCCAACCTGGATTGTCCCAAGACCTTTAACGAGCATATACTTGCGCGAAAGGTTTTTGCGAACGAGGATAATCTGACGCAGTATACCGATAAATATGAAGTTCGATCCTACGTCGAAAAGACGATTGGATCGCGCTTTCTGGTTAAAAACTTTGGCGTTTGGGACGATCCGGAAGAAATCTCCTTCGACAAACTCCCCCGGCAATATGTCTTAAAGGCGACGCATGGGTCGGGATGGAATATCATCGTGCGCAACGGTCGAGACGTCGACGCGACGAAGATCGTTCCAAAACTCAAGGGGTTTCTGAAGGAAAATTATTACACGTACGGTCGTGAAAAAAACTATCGTTTCATTAAGCCGCGTATCGTCTGCGAAGAATTTATTGAGGGCGCTTCCGGCAGAAGTATTGTCGATTTCAAGGTGTTCTGCTTCGGCGGTCGCGCAAAATTCTATTCGGTCACATACTTCGAAAACGGAAAGCAACATTTCAATATTTTTGACCTCTCCGACGGACGTCTGGAGATAAAGGATCGGTACGAAAAGGTAGACTGCGCCTCTCTCCCTTCGAATATTGACGATATCGTCGGGCTGGCGCAGCAACTTGCGAAGCCGTTCGACTTTGTAAGAGTTGATTTTTATATCGCAAAGCAGGGAATTTTCTTTTCTGAGCTGACATTCCATTCAGGCGGAGGGATTCGGCCCATCGAACCGATGGAATATGATTATAAGTTGGGAAGCTATTTTGATACGATTGGAGCTCCATAAATGAAGCTGCTACTCCTCACGCATTGCTTTTACCCATCTCAGAAAAGAGGCGGACCCACTGTCAGCATGACAAACATGGCAAAGCTCGCCGCTGAGTTTATGGACGTTTCGGTGGCGACAATCGGATATGATTCCGACGGAACCCCATATCAGGGGATTCATGAAGGGAAGAACTCCCTCTTCGGTTGCGACGTTTACTATCTCCAAAACAATAAGATGGCGGACTTCGCGCAAATCATTCAGGAGATTGCTCCCGACGTCATGTACGTCAGCAGTTTGTTTAGCTGGCAATACTGCGTCCCCGCTCTGCGAATCGCTAAAAAGAAAAAGATCAGAACGATTCTTGCTCCCCGAGGAGAATTGATGCCTTCCGCGTTGCGCATCAAGCATACGCGAAAAGCGCTTTATCTCAATTCTTTGAAATGCATGGGCTTATTTCGCAATATCGAAATTCACGCCACTTCGAACGACGAGTACAACGAGGTCAAGAAGTTTTTTCCTCACGCGAAGATTTGCAACGTTCAGAATCTGCCGACCTTTTCGCCCCTTGTTTCCCAATACGTCGAAAAGTCGTCGGGGCAGCTTGAGATTGCCTTTGTCGGAAGAATCCATCCCATTAAGAATCTGGACGTCGCCCTGAACGTCTTGAAGAATCTTCGCGGAAACGTCGTCCTGCATGTTTACGGGCCGCGCGAAGATCCGGAATATTACCGTAGATGCAAGGAGATTGCGGATTCTTTGCCCAGCCATATTCAGGTTCGTTTTGAAGGCAATGCGCCGCATGACGACATACCGCAGATTCTTTCGCGTTGCCATATCCTCCTGTCGCCGACGCAGAGCGAAAATTTCGGACAGGCTATCGTTGAAACGCTCATGCAGCATCGTCCGGTTGTAATCAGCGCCAATACGCCGTGGCGTGAATTAGAGGCCAATCGCGCCGGTTACGATATTGCGTTGGATCGAACGGAGGCGTTCGCGGAGGCGGTCAACGCTTTTGTCGATATGAACGACGCGGAATTCAGAGAATGGTGCGACGGCGCGGGCGCATATATCTCAGAAAGACTGAAGTTAGCCGAGCTTGCCGCTCAGTATCGTCAATTGCTGGCGGGGGATAAACCATGAAACTGCTCTATATAGGAACGGTCAGCGAAAGCCGAGAATTCGAACGAATTGTCAAAGAATCGAAGATCAAACCGTCAGTTGCGCCGCAGACGTTTGAGACGGCGTTTTTGAACGGCGTCAGAGCCAACGGCGTCGCTGACGCGGAGTGCTTTACGTTCCCCATGATTGCGTCTTTTCCAGGGAGTAAACTCCTCTTCTGGCTGAAAAAGAAGCAAACGCTCGAATGTGGTTTTCCGACGACGTGGATTCCAACCGTCAACCTGCCGATCTTGAAGATGCTCTTTCAGGGGTTTTCATCTAAAAAAATGCTCAAAGCTTGGCTCAAGAAACAGGAAAACCCGGAGGACGTCTGCATAGTACTCTATTCCATCTATGAGCCGATTGCAAAGAATATCATCCGTCTTAGAAAGAAATACCATTTCAAAACCGTGGCGTTTGTTCCGGATCTGCCCGAACATATGTACGCTACTAAGCGGGGATTACAGGGAATCGCCGCCCAATTCTACTATCGCGCGGTTAAGAAAATTCAATCCGAGTTTGACGGATATATCTATCTGACGGAAGAAATGAAGAACAGAATTTCTTCTGTGAAGCCTTATATCGTTGTGGAAGGCTTAGCGGACGAAAGTCTGTTTGCGGCGCCGACGAAGGCGTCAGGCTCCGAATCCGAGAACCCGCCGATCGTTATGTATGCGGGCGCGCTAAGTAAAAGATATGGAATCGCCGAGCTTATTGAAGCCTTTCGGCAAACGAATCTCGACGCCCAATTGCATATTTACGGCTTTGGCGATTTTACGCCGGAATTGGAAAAAATCGCTCGAGAGGACGCGCGCGTCTGTTATAAAGGGAGAGTCAGCAGAGAAGAAATCCTGGAAAGAGAGAGAGAAGCCGCATTGCTGGTAAATGTCAGAAATCCCAAGGATGAGTTTACCGCATATTCCTTCCCGTCAAAAACAATTGAATATATGGCGTCGGGCACCCCTCTCCTTACTTCGCGTTTGCCGGGGATACCGCAGGAATATTTTGAATACTGCTATTCTATTTCAGGGAATGACGTCGCCGAGATCAAATCCGCGCTCGAAACGATTATGGGGAATTCGGAAGAGGTTCGCCGAGAGATGGGGCGGCGCGCAAGAGCCTACATCCAAAATAATAAGACGGCGATCAAGCAGGCGGAAAGAGCGCTGGATTTCATAGAACATATCGGAGATTGATCAGAGCGTAATATATTTTTATGATCTGAATGGGAAAACGATGAATTGTTATCTAGTAAAGGGGGAAGCGCTGGCGGCGGGAGATAAAAAACAAAAGCGGATTTGTTTAGCGATAGGTCTTTTTCTCCCTTTCCTGTTGCTAACCCCCGCAATTGAAAGCATCGTCAATCTTCTTTTCAGAATGAAGTTCAAGTCGGGAACATATGTCGTTTATTCGACATACGGTCTTTTGACGACGTATGGCGTTGCGCTCGGAGGAGCGTTGATTGTATGGTTGCGACGTCATGTGAAACGAGGCGCGTTTGCGATCAGCAAGGCTCCGACGGAAGCCGGTCTTTTGCATAGCCTGATACCAAGCGGATTTATGAGGCTGACCTTCTCTGGAAGTTCCCTTTTGAAGGAACCGAACTTTTGGTTTCTTATCGGTTCGACGTCAATTGCCTGTAATTCAAAAAACGCAAAATCGAGCGAACGGCAGGAGAAATATGTTTCGTAAAATAAAAAGAGCGCTGAAATTAGCATATTATTGGAAAAAATATCACAAATTAGGGGTTCAGTGGTCTGACGGCGTTGAACTGGGAGGCTTTTCCACCACCTTTGAAGGACACAACAGACTCGGACGCAATACCGCGTTCACGGGCAGTCTTGGGCGATGCAGCTACATGGGCGCCGATTGTAAAATCAACGCCGATATCGGTCGATATTGCTCGATTGCTTGGGAGGTATGCACAATCAGCGGGCGTCACCCTACTTCCGATTGGGTCAGTACGTCTCCTGTGTTTTTTTCCAAAGAATGTCAGTGCGGAACGTCGTATGTTTCTGAACAATTATTTGACGAGTCGTCCCCCAAGACCGTCATAGGAAACGACGTCTGGATTGGGGCCCGCGCGATGATTTTATCTGGAGTGAAGATTGGGGACGGAGCTATTGTAGCGGCAGGATCGATCGTTACAAAAGACGTCGAGCCTTACTCGATTGTGGGGGGGGGCGGCTAAATTAATAAGAAAGCGCTTCACTGATAAGCAAATAGAATATTTAATGAAATTAAAGTGGTGGGAAAAAGACGAGGCGTGGATAAAGGATCATGCCGATAAGTTTCGCAATATAGAAGAATTGATTAAAGGGGAAAAGCTCGATGAAGGTCTGTGACGTCGTATTAAATTCGATCTGGTATGATCCCAGGGTCAGAAAACAGATTATCGAATATAAAAATCAGGGCGTGGAGGTTTGTTGCGTAGGGTTGCGCTGCAATCGGTTTGACGAGGAGCAGATCAAAAAGATTCCGGTTCCTGTAAACGTCGTCTCTATTGACGCCAAATACGATGGGAAGCAAAAGGGAATCATCAGAAAACTGATACGCGAAAGAAAAAAGTTCCAGGTTGTCAAAGAAGCGATTATTGCTTTTGCGCCCGACGTCATTCATGCCAACGATCTTAACGCGTTGATCCCCGCTTATGCGGCCAGCAGAGAATTAAAATGCCGACTCGTTTACGATTCTCACGAAATCAATACAGACAATTACACCGGAAAGAAAAACCTTTTGCTGAAAGCTTATTATAAGTCGCTGGAGAGTCGACTGGTACATAAAGTCGATTTAATGATATCGGTGAGCCATGCCGCGGCGGACTATTTCGCGCGGGAATATCATATTCGAAAACCCATGGTGATAACGAATTGCGCGCTTGCAAGCGAGAATGTCTCGCAGCCCGTTGAAAAAAACGAGGGGTTTGAGGTATTGAATCACGGCGTATTTTACGCCGGACGAGGATATGATCTGATGGTTGAGGCGGCGCCGCTCCTCAAAGAGTGTCCCGAGGTCAAATTGGCTCTGCGCGGTTTTGGCAAAATTGAAAATCAGTTGCACAAACGCGCGGAAGAATTGAACGCGACGAATGTCATTTTCTATCCCAAAGTGAAAGTCGAAGAGCTGATTCCACTTGCGGCGGGCTCCATGGTAGGAGTTGCAATTACGGAGCCTGTCTGTCTGAATTTTAAGCTGTCAGTCTCCAATAAGCTTTTTGAATACGCGGCGGCAGGTTTGCCGGTCGTTATGTCGGATATTCCGGAGCATCGTTATCTAAACGAAAAATACGGAATCGGCGTCATTATGAAAGAGAATACGCCGGCGTGTTTTGCGCAAGCCGTTAAAAAATTGTATGGCGATCGGGAATTCTACAACGCTTGCGTCGCGGGCGCTCGGCGTATGTCGGATGAAGTGAATTGGGAAAACGAGTTTTCCAAACT
Organism: Planctomycetaceae bacterium; assembly: GCA_004556055.1. Taxonomy (GTDB): domain Bacteria; phylum Planctomycetota; class Planctomycetia; order Pirellulales; family Thermoguttaceae; genus RUG369. The sequence goes on along the minus strand of SFIW01000038.1, from coordinate 1,810 downwards.
CATCGAGATTGAGCGCTCCCTGTGCGGCGAAAACTGACAAAGTCGACTCCGTACAAAATGCAAAAACATAGAACGAGAATCGCGTATGGAAAAAAATCAAGTAAAGTTCGGCGCTTTGCTCTCTTATCTGCTGATTGTTATCAACTCATTTTACGGATTGGTCATTGCGCCGTTTGTGCTGGGGACAATCGGAGATAGCGAGTATGGCGTGTATAAAACGATTGCTTCTATGACGGCTTCCGTTGCGGTTCTGGAATTCGGTCTCAGCGGAACGCTTCAGCGATATCTTGCAAAATATCGCGCGCTCAAGGATGAAAAAAGCGGTTACAATTTTTCCGCCATGTGTATGATTCAGGCGCTCATTCTCATTTTGCTAATGGGCGTTGTCGGCGTCGTGCTGTACTTTATGTTGGAGTCAATGTATGGCGAGTCCTTTTCCGTCGAGGAGCTTCACAGAGCAAAGCAGATTTTCGTCGTACTGATTCTGTATGTGATGCTGCATCTCTTTGAAAACGTCTTCTTCGGAATCATCACCGGTTACAACCAATTTATTTTTTCAAACAGCCTAAAGGTTTTCGCCTTGCTGACCAAAATCGGTTTATACTTTATCGTATTGCCGATCGTCAGAAATAGCTTGGCAATCGTCTCCATCTCGTTGTTGATCGAGATTATCACCATCGTCGTCGAATACCTGTACGTCAAAATGAGACTGCGTCATCGAATCGTCCTTTACAAATGGGACGGCGCAGTCTTTAAAGAATCCTTTGTTTACACTGGCTTATTATTTATCCAGTCCATCATCATTCAATTTAATGGAAATATCGACAATATGGTCATCGGAGCCGTCATCGGAACGACGGCGGTCACGGTCTATTCCTTTTCCATACAAATGTTCAACATGTACGAAACCTGCGCGACGTCGGTTTCAAGCGTCGTTCTCCCAAGCGTCACAAAGAAAATATACGAAGGCGCAACCCCTCGGGAGTTGGAAGAGTACATCGTAAAATTCGGCAGAGTCCAGTGGGCGGTTCTTGGCGCGGCGCTCGGCGGGTTTGTTTGTTTCGGACGGGAGTTCTTTGCGCTTTGGCTCGGCGACGGTTTTGAAGACTGCTACCCTCTTTCTCTTATCCTGATAGTTCCGATCACATTTCCTTTGATCGTAAACGTGTGCTTGGCAATTCTGAAAGCCAAAAATCTCCTTGTCTTCAGAACGATTGCGCTCGCCTACTCGGCGCTACTCAATGCGCTCCTCACGTTTATAGGCACAAGAATCTGGGGATATTGGGCGGCTGCGACGGGGACTGCCGTAGCGACGATTATCGGTAGCATTATTTCGCTGAACGTCTATTATCAAATCAAACTGAAAATCAACGTCTTCAAGCTCTATCTGAAAATTCTGCGCGGCACGACGCTCTGTATTGCCGCCGCCTGCGGCGCTGGACTCTTTTTGAACGACTGGATCGCGCCGACAGGCTGGCTCTATTTCGCAATAAAGGCGGCCCTCTTCCTTGTCGTTTACGCAGCGGGAATGTTCCTCTTTGGATTGAATAAAGACGAAAAAGCGTCGCTTATAAGGAAAAAGCAACAATGAAAACCGGAATTTTAACTTTTCACAGAAGCGTCAACAACGGCGCCTTTATGCAGGCCTACGCGCTCTCGTCTGAAATCAAAAAAAGATTTCCCTCCGACGAAGTGGAGATTATTGATTTTACGCCTCCGTCTGTTGTCAATTATTATTCGTATTCGCTGGTCTCTTATCTTCGACATTCGACCTTGAGAGTCTTTGCGGGAAAACTATTGCATCTGCTTC
>SFIW01000066.1 GCA_004556055.1 Planctomycetaceae bacterium | reverse complement strand
CTCTTCCTAACCGCAATTCGGTGAGCCCGGAGCACCAGGCGAAGGCTCTTTCACCGACGACTTCGACTGAATCTGGAATAGCGACCGACTTGAGCGAACCACATTCCCCGAAGGCGTATTCTTCGATCTTTTTGATCCCTCTTCCTAACCGCAATTCGTTGAGCCCGGAGCACCAGGCGAAGGCTTCCTCGCCTACGACTTCGACAGAACCTGGAATGACGACGGACTGGAGTGAAACGCAGTTAGCGAAAGCTCCATTTTCGATTGTCTTAATCCCCGTTCCCAACCGTAACTCTTTGAGCCCTTCGCAAAACGCGAAGGCGCCCCCGCCTACGTCTTCGACTGAATCTGGAATAGCGACCGACTTGAGCGAACTACACGATTGGAAGGCGCTGTCTTCGATCTTTTTAATCCCCGCTCCCAACTGAAGTTCTTCGAGTTCGGAGCAGTCTCTGAAGGCTTCCTCGCCGACGACTTCGACTGAATCCGGAATAGCGACGGTCTTGAGCAAACTACAATTCCAGAAGGCGTCTTTTTCGATCTTTTTGATCCCTCTTCCTAACCGCAATTCTTTGAGCCCGGAGCACCAGGCGACTCTTCCTAACCGCAATTCGGTGAGCCCGGAGCACCAGGCGAAGGCTCTTTCACCGACGACTTCGACTGAATCTGGAATAGCGACCGACTTGAGCGAACTACATTCCCCGAAGGCGTATTTTTCGATCTTTTTGATCCCTCTTCCTAGCCACAATTCGTTGAGTCCGCGGCACCCGCCGAAGGCTATTTCACCGACGACTTCGACTGAACCTGGAATGACGACGGACTGAAGTGAAAAGCAGTTAGCGAAAGCTCCATTTTCGATTGTCTGAATCCCCGTTCCCAACCGAAGTTTTTCGAGTTCGGAGCAGTAGTAGAAGGCGCCATAGCCGACGACTTCGACTGAATCTGAAATAGCGACCGACTTGAGCGAATGAAGTTCCCAGAACGCCTCCTCACCAATCTCGACGACAGCGGCTCCGTCAAGACGACTCGGAATCTGCATCGCGCCCTCGAATTTTTCGTCGCACCCGATAATGCGCGCGCCCCTCTCCGTGATTTCCCACGTTAGATATTGCGACGCGTCGTCTTGGGGCCAGTCGTCGACGACGACGAGATCGACGCTTTCGTCGAACGCGTCGCGCGCGAACGCTTCAAGAGTCAAGGGAAGGACGACTCTGCGAAGAGAAGAACAATCCATAAAAGCGTCTTTTTCGATCGTTTTAATCCCCGCTCCCAGATGAAGCTCTTGGAGTCCGACGCAAAACGCGAAGGCTCTTTCACCGACGACTTCGACAGAACCTGGGATGAGGACGGACTTGAGAGAATCGCACATACTGAAGGCGCCTTTTTCGATCTTTTTAATCCCCGCTCCCAGATGAAGCTCTTGGAGTCCGACGCAAAACGCGAAGGCTCCCTCGCCGACGACTTCGACAGAACCTGGGATGAGGACGGACTTGAGCGAATCGCACATACAGAAGGCGTCTTTTTCGATCTTTTTAATCAAGGCCAACTCGCCGACGTCTTCGACTGAATCGGGAACCGCGACGCGCTTAAGCGATTGGCACCAACTAAAAGCGCCTTTTTCGATCTTTTTAATCCCCGCTCCCAGATGAAGCTCTTGGAGTCTGCCGCAAAACGCGAAGGCTCCCTCGCCGACGACTTCGACCGTATCAGGGATCGCGACGGAATTGAGCGAATTGCATCCAGAGAACGCCTCCTTACCAATCTCGACGACCGGGACTCCGTCGAGGGCGCTTGGAATCGCCATCGCGCCTTCGAAAGTCCTGTCGCAATCGATAATGCGCGCGCCTTTGTCCGTGATTACCCACCTCAGATAACCTGATACGTCTTCTGGCGTCAGTTCTTTTTTCATCGCCGTCTCCAATTAGTAGGAAAGTTTGTCCGATTCTAGGCGTTTCTAATGACAGCGCCGCGTCGGGTAGATTGGGCAGGGAAGGGGTGTTCTATGTCGTCTGGAGTCAATCGTTTGACGGCGGACGCGCTTAGCGGCGCTCAAATTTGCGTTTGTTTTCGACACACCATTCTTCCGCGTACGAACCCGCGTCGACGACAAGAAAAACCTGGCGATCGATCGCGTTTTCTTCGATCGTTGTCACCCCGCTGGAGAGAACGAGTTTGGAGAGAAAGCGCTGCGTTGGGAACGCGTTGGAGCTGATCGTCGCCACGCTCGGCGGTACTTCGTACTCCGTCTCCTTTTTCCCAGAGGGATACAGGACGAGTTCGAGCCCCGAGCTCGAGAAGAGAACGCCGTCGCGCGACGCGTAGCCTTGGCATAAAGGGGCGCATTGAAGTTCGGTGAGGTTCGTCGTTTCAACGAAGGGGAAGCCCTCGAGCGTCGAAAGGGTCGACGGAAGAAGGAGCGACTCGAGGTTGCGACATCCGCAGAACGCGTCGTCGCCGATCATTTCGAGCCCTTCCGGAAGCGTGATCTCATGGAGCGCGACGCACCCGCGAAACGCGCGCGCGCCGATCCTCTTGAGACCTTCAGGAAGCCCGATTCGTTCGAGGCGCCCGCACATCCAGAACGCGTCTTCCTCAAGCTCCGTCATCCCTTTCGGAAGGTCGAGGCTTTCGAGGGAAGAGCCCGCGAAAGCGCCGCGACCGATCCGATCGACTGTCGCGGGAATCTCGATTGCGCGAAGATTCGACGCGAAAGCGAACGCGTACGGCGCAATCTCGCGGCAGAAGTCCGGTACGATGAAACGACGCTGCATGACGCCCGCAGGGTACGCGACGAGCGTCTTCCCGTCGTGCGTGTAGAGCGCTCCTTCGTATTCCATGTACTGAGCGTTGCCCCCGTCGACTTCGATCCGTTGCAGCGCGTTGCAGAACGCGAAGACGCCAAGCCCGAGCTCTTCGACGCTCGAGGGGATCGACGCGTATTCGAGGTACGAACAGTCGCTGAAGCACCACGCGCCGACGCGACGCACTCCCTCGGGAAGCTCCACTTGCCGCAGCGCGTACGCCGGGTCGTCTCCCGCGCAGTCTTCGAACGCGCTCGCTCCGAGTTCTTCCAGCGTGTCAGGAAAAGAGAGGCGCTGGATTCCCGAACAGCCGTTGAACGCGTCCTCTTCGATCCTCTTGACACGAGAGCCGAGCTGGAGCTTCACGATCGCGGAACAGTCTTCGAAAGCCCCTGCGCCCACGACTTCCGCCGAATCAGGGATGACGACGGACGTGAGCGAACTGCACCCGGAAAAGAGATGCGGCTCGATCTGCGCGAGATTCTTCGGAAGTCGAATATGAGAGAGCGCTGTGCAGTCTTGGAACGCGCCGCCCCCGAGACGTTCGACGTTTTCCCCCATCATGATCGTTTCGAGTTTGTCGCACTTCGCGAACGCGCGTTCTCCGATCCTCTTGACCGAATCGCGGAGCGTGACGCGCATGAGCGCCGTCGCGCCTTCGAACGCCCCCGCGCCAATTTCGTCGACGTCGTCGAGAAGCTCGAACGTTTCTTCCTTCTTACCCGACGGATAATAGACGAGAACGCTTCGATCTTTCGAGTAGAGAAGACCGCTCGAATCTCGATAAAAATAGGGATTGTCATGATTAAGTTTCACGTCCGAGAGGGACGCGCACCCCGCGAACGCGCACATTCCAAGATCGCGGAAATTGCTCGGAAGGTAGATCTTCTCGAGAGAAGAACAGTCCGCGAACGCGCGCGCCCCGATGCTTTCGACCTTCTCCGGGAGGAGGAAGAGTCCAAGGGAGACGCACTTCTCAAACGCGCTCGCGCCGACGCTTTTGAGACGCTCGTTCGTCGAAACGGTCGACAGTTCGAGACACTTGTAAAACGCTTCGTCCCCGATATGGACAAGATCGCGCGGGAGCATGATCCCAGAAAGCTTCACGCACCCGTAGAAGACGCGGTCGGGAAGTTCGGAGAGCGTCTCGGGAAGTTCAATCACGGAGAGCTTGCGACATCCCGCGAAGGCCCCCCTACCGATCGTCGCCACGCATGAAGGCGCCGTGACCGACGTAAGCCCCGCGCAACCCGCGAAGGCGTTGTCGCCGATCTCACGCGTTTCCACTCCCTCTATCGCGCGAGGTATCGCCATCGGACCCTGATACGACGTAAGACACCCCGTGACGCGTACGCCCCTCTTCGTTCTTTCCCACTTCAAATACTTCGAAACGTCCGTCATGTTACCTCTCGTTTCCCGTCGCCATGCCGCATAATTTGCGCGTTCTTAAGATTCTAGCCGTTTCAAAGGTAAAAATCAACCCGCCGAAAAGACGATATATATCGCGCTTAAGCGGCGCCGACGAATGCGGAGAGTCGGAAAAGCGCTACGGTTTATCTTTCTTGCGCAACTCCCCCGACGAACCCGAGAGGCGTACGACCACGTATTCGCTATGTTTCGACGTCCGAATCGGCATGCCCCAGCCGCTGACGCCAGAGGAGACGATCGCGGTCGCGCCGTTCCCAATCTTGCGCAAACCGTAGTTAAGACTCGAATGATGCGTGATCCCCGTGACGAGCCCGAAGGGGAATATCTGCCCCGCGTGGGTATGTCCCGAGAGGATCAACGCGTAGCCGTCGCGCGACGCTTGGTCGTAATCGACCGGCTGGTGATCGACGAGGATTCGCGCGGTCGACTCCGACGTCTTACGCGTCAATTCCGCGAGGCTTTGACGGCTCCGCCCCGCGTCTTCGCGCCCCACGAGGGTCAAGGCGCCGTCGACGACGCGCGTTTCGTCGACGAGCGCGCGAATTTCAGATTCGCTCAGCGCGGTCTGAACGTCCTTCTCCGCGAAGTTCGGCGACCGGACGTAAGGGCTGCGGTCGTGATTCCCGTAGACGTAGTAGATTCCGAGCCGATTTTTAATTTTACCCAGGATCGAGAACGCCTCGCGCATCTCTTCGAACGTCGTCCCTTCGTCGACTATATCGCCCCCTAAAATCACGAGATCCGCGTCTTCCGCGTCGAGTCGTTCCACAAGGCGTCGAAGACTCGCCGCGTTCGTCGCCATTCCGTAGTGAAGGTCGGAGAGAAAGACGATCTTATATCCCTCCGAGCGGAGCGGAACCGCCGCGTCGACCGAATATTCCGTCCTGACAATATGCCGTATATTGACGTAACCATACGAGAAAACCGCCGCCGTAAGGACGACAGCTCCGACTCCTCCGCGATCGACGAGGTCCCAGAACGTCGCGTTCCCCTTATCGCCGCCTTTGCGTCGAAGGACGCGGCGCGCGGTCGCAAAGACGACGAGAAAGAAGGTCAAGTGCAGGAGCGCGATGAAGGCGAAGACCCCGTTCCACGCGAAGGTCGCGCCCGCGACTAGGAGAAGAATACCAGGCGCGACCGCGTAGACGAGGCGTCGCGAATTCTGCGGCGCGTAATACTGCGTTGCAACGACGACGCGGCGCCACAGATAGAAGCCGATTCCGACGAGAAAGAGGGACGGAAAAACGTGCCAAAAAAAACTCCATAAGGGGGACATGAGATGTTCCGTCTATTCGATTAGAGACAACTTTGAATCCAGGTTTTGAGTTCCGACGCGCTATGGCGACCGTTGAGAATCTTTCCCGCGACGATCTGCGCGTCCCCCTTTACGGCGCGGCGCAAATCCTCCGCCGTCTTGCCGAATCCGCTCCCGCCGGAAGTGGCGAAAAGAATGATCTTCTTCCCCGAAAAATCGTAGCTTTCGAGGAATCGGCGTACGATCGTCGGGGCCGTATACCACCATATCGGGAAACCCAAGAAGACGACGGAATGTCCTTCGACGTCCGCGTCGACGTCCTTCAGCGCGGGGTACTCCGCCTT
>SFIW01000065.1 GCA_004556055.1 Planctomycetaceae bacterium | reverse complement strand
GCGGCGTTTTTGCGCTGGAAGACGTATCGCGCGGCTTCGGGAACGGCGTCCCAAGTCGCGTCGAATACGCGAGACGTAGTGACGTACGGGGCGGTGTGAGCGACGTTGAGCGCGACGGGGTTGACGATCGTTTCAGCGACGCTTCCCTTGGAGAGTTGCGTACCGGTCGCGACGATCTTGACAGGGTAGTCTAGATTCGCGGGAGCGAATGAGGTCTGGTTGGCGGCTTCAGGTATCGCGACGTCGCCGTCGGGAGTGACGTAAAACCATGCGAGGTCGGCGGAAGCGTTCAGGGCGTCGGCGATTTCGACGGAGATAGCGGCGTTGGCTCCGAAGTAATCAGGCGCGACAAGTCCGACGGGGGCGTAGGTGAAGGAGAGCGCGTCCAGAACGGTCCCCTTGGCGTCGTATGCGGTGACGCGGTAGTCGCACGACGTACCGGGTTTGACGTTTGAGACGGTGAAGACGGGTTCCGTCGTACGTTGGTAGATCGCCATGTTCCCAGAGGGGGCGGGCTTCCAGATATAGTATTGGACGGCGCCTTCGACTACGGGAGCGTTTACTGTTAGGATTTTCGTCGCCGAATCGTAGTTCGTTTCGACTGCTTCGGGAGCCACGTATACGAAGAGTTTCTCGGAGACGGAGCCTTCGGAAAGTCCGGTTCCTGTCGCGACGACTTTTACGTCGCACTGGGGATTCGTCGGGGCGTAGGACAGAAGACCGCGAGCCTCGGTAATTTCGACGTCGCCGTCGGGGGTTGCGTAGAACCATGCGATATCGCATGTCGCGTCCTCAGACGCCTTGAGGGTTAGCGTGATCGTGTCGCCATCGACAAACTTGTTCAACTTTGTCGCAAGGGAGACGGGGGCGAAGGTTGTCTGGGTGTAATCGCCGGTAAGTTTGCCGTTTTCGTTCATTGCGCAGACGCGAATATCGAACGTCTTTCCGGGATAGAGTCCGTTCATGACGCATGAAGTTTCAGTCAATCCCTTGTTATACTGAATCCATGAACCGTCGCGGTTGATTTTGACGGAGTATGTTGAGGCGCCGTCGATCGGAGCCCATGAGACGGCGAATTGATGATCGGCAACTCCGGTGTTGGCAAAGGAGACAGTGTCTTCAAGCTGGGCGTTGGAGAGATCGATAAGGGCGTCTTGTTCGACTTGCGCAGAGGCGGTTTCTACGGTCTGAGCGTCGAGAGAGTCGACGGGGGCGGACCATGGCGCGGCTGAGAGAAGCTCGCGATTTTCAAGGGCTTCAAGACGTAGTGAATACGGCTTTGAGATCGTATTTTTACGAGATTTCATCTTAACTACAAGCCTCTTTCTATCAGGGTAAACGACAAAGAGAACCCAAGGAACGCGGGAATTGTAAGAGTGGAACCTAGCAAAGTTATTGTATTACGAATACATAAACACAATAAACAACTAGTATCAATAACTGTTAAATGTCATAAAATGCATAGGGTAAGCGTCTTACAAGTAAATACGTTCTTGGAGCGACACAAATCTCTCTTGCTGGAAAGATTCGCATCGCCAACTCAAAATGATCCTGACCCCACACCACGCAAAAAGCTGGCGAGGGGAGAAGAACGGTCAATTAAAACGGGCAATTGAAATGGTCAATTAAAACGGTCAATTAAAATTGGCAATTAAAACGGTCAATTAAAATTGGCAATTTTCAAAGTGTTGAAAGGATAGGACAAGAAGACTGTCAACGACAGACCTTCACAACAGGAACTACAAGATTCTCAAAATATCCGGCCCCACACCTCTAAAGCGCCAAATATTCTACCTAACGAAAATCTATAGTCAACTTAATTTTAATCTTCTTTTTTATTATGCAATGAGCTAAAACACAAATTTTCAGAATTTATTTGGTACTTTTTCAAAACTTGTCTCTACTTGGCTGATAATCATTTTATAACTTTATTCTTTTTAGAAAAATGAATTAAAAAGTTGAAATTTTGGGAACATCTTGCTTCGAACTAAATCTAAAAGCACGTACTATAAGGAAAAGGAGAAATCGCGCCATTGCCGTCGGCTAATGGCGATTCTGATAGACAAAAGGGAAAGGGAGCGAAGTATGAGGAGACCTGAATCGGGGGCTCCCTACGAACTTATGTTTTAGTCGTTGCGCCGTCGCCAAAACGTGACGGGCGCGTAGAAAGACCCGGAGGCGGCGCGCTCCTGGTCCGAGCGCGCCGCCTCGCAACTAAGTTCTTCCCCCCCTAATACCGGGAAGAACTTAGCGGGTTACTTGTGTCTTTCTCAAATGAAGGTTCTCAATCTCTAACTTACGTAACGAGCCCCTTTCGGACGCAACTCCTGACGAACGAAGACAGCGCTAGGCGTCGGGAGAGCCTTTTATCGTTGAGGATGAGTTTAGACTTCTGATCGGGATTATATGACGCGTGCAAGCGCGACCCTAAGTATCGCTGGAAGACCTATGTCGTAAATTGAACGAGCCCTCGCTAATCGAGACGTTGACATAACGAAATCGCGAGCAACATGGACAATTTTCAGGAGATCCAAGCTGAAAACCAAATGAACGCGCAGATGAGACGCGTGCAATAAAGACGCAATAGACTCCCGCTTCTGGTCAAGCGACGGAATCCTTACGACTCTGTTTCTACCATTATAACGATTTTTTGCTTGGCGTCTCATTATTTTTTCTTTTTTTTAACGGTCTGACTTTTGCGACTAGGTCTGCGCGAATCTATGGGGACGCGCTTGCGCTTTTTCGTTTTAGAAGCTGAAGAGAAGAGGCGTCTATGAACCTTTCGCGTAAGAAAAGCTCAGAGGACGAAACTCGCCGTTCAAATGGCGAAGGGGATTAAGCGCGCAACCGCGTTTTCAAGAACGATCAAGATATGGGAAGGGCCCGAAGAATCTAGCTCATATTAGAAACTTCCGGAAGAGAGATAGCGAAGTTCCTCGTCTTAGTAAATTTACAGGATAGTAAATATACTGATAGACAAGAAATCAACCGAAAGTCGCATCGATCCTTCGGGCGCCGACGCCTTTCGCCTTAGCGACGCAACTTCCAAGATTTTTGTGGACCAGACAAAAAACTCTTCATGAAACGTCAGCGAAAAACGTTCGTCCAGCGAAAGGTGAATCCTTTCTAGGACGCCACAACTCCTCTATCAGAACTTACCCGATTCCTAAGAGGAGCATCACCGCTTATTGTATCTCTGGAATCTGCCCCCGTCAAGAAATACTCTCCCAAGAATATGATAATTCTGCACAAACGTCGTACCATTGTTATGAAAATTCATGTTTTGTGGAATAATGACGATCTATAAGGCGTTGTCTATATATGATTCGTTATGAATGATTAATTGGGTAGATGATTTTATGATAACTGGAAAGCACATTTTGTCCATAGCGTCTCGATCTTCAAGGGGGAAAGGGGGAATCGAGAGGTCGCCGTCCCTTGAAAGTGGCCGGATAAGGGGGCGAAGACAGTTATTGAATGAACGATCTTTAGTCTTCATTATGACGTCTATCTTCGAGGAAGAATTATTGTATTCGATAAACGCTCCACACTGCGCGGAAGCGCGACGTTCTATTGTATAGAAAAAAGTCGACCTAACGCTGATCTCATTGTCGTCGTCAAAAGAAATATGAAATCAGGATGGAGAACGTCAGGCCGACTATTCCCAAAAAGACGGGCAGACCGAGCGTATGCAAAAAGAGCCGCAGGAACTCCCCGTCGAACGCGCTATGAAGTCAGCCCTCGAAGGATATGTCCGACGGAGAGTACGCGGCTTCAGAGCGCGATAGTCGCCGTCGATTGCGCCTTTTTTTCTCATCGCGGTCGAAGAATTGACGCCCCTAACGACTGATTGGAATTTGATAATGCACGAAAGTATTTAAAGACCCCTTCTCGGATCGAGGGAAGGGTTGAGTTCGCGTCAATACGCAATCTGACCGCGCGTAGATCATACGTTCCCCGTAAGGGGAATGAAGGTGAAAATGTTGGTCCGCCAATTTCACACGCGCGGCTCCAAGACGAGATCCCTAAATACTCTCGCGTAGGAGTAGCGACACGACGTCGTTCAAAAATCCGGAAGTAACCCCACAGCGTCAATCCCAAAGACGAGTTCTATCATTTCGAACTACTTTGCAACCGGTCTAACGAAACGTCGCTAACTCGAAGAAATAAAGTCGGTCTACATTTCTTGAGCCGCCCTAAGACGTTGCGTCCGTATTACATAGGCGCGCGAACGAGCGGAGCAGCCGTATAGAACGCGCCGCTTGCGCGCAGATTAAAATGAGTCTGAGAGGAATCCCGACAATGCGCCGATTTCAGGCTTTGAAGAATTATAAATGATAAATTTTATAAAGAAAGGGGGATATAGATTATTTTTATATAAAGCGGGGG
>SFIW01000064.1 GCA_004556055.1 Planctomycetaceae bacterium | reverse complement strand
AGGAAGACGCGTCGTTCCATCGCGTTCTTGAACGCGTCGAGAAGTTCGACCCTCTGCGCGAGGGTGTAACGCGTCGACAAGAGGGGCGCGTTTTCTTGCGACTCCCACGGATTCTTCCGGCTCTTTTCACGCGCGTCCGCTTCCGTCAATTTTTCTTTGATCGTTTCCGCGTCTTCAAGTTTCCGCGCGAGTTCGTCGATGAGCGCGCGCGTCTGCGAAGGGGATTCCGCAAGCGTCTCTAAGATCGATTCCACATCTTGGAGGATCGATTCCGTCCATTCGTACGTAGGGTCGTATTCGATGAAAAGGGACGTGTACGGATCGAGGGCGAGGAAACATTCGTCGTCGACGGTCGGCGTTTCGTCGTCGCCGTCTTCGTCTTCTTCCTCGTTGGCGACGATCGCGCCTTCCTGGAGCGCGTCGTCTTCGGAGTCGTCGTAAGGCTCTCCTTCGCGCGCGTATTCTACGACGTCGTTCAAGTCGAGGGATTCTTCCTTCTTCTTCGCTATTTCCGCGTCCGAGTCGACAACTCCCTTCGCGTAGGCCGAAGAATTAAAGGGCCCGGCGGGATCGACGCGTTTCCCAAATTGAGCTTCCGCCGTCGCCGCGCGGTCGCCGTACTGCGTGTTTAAAACGGAAACTTGAGGGCTCGACGAAGGGCCGTCCTTCCGCGCGGACGTCTTCGGCGGCCTCGAGGGGATCGTTTCTTTCACGGGGGCGTCGTAGTCGAGCAAGTCTTCGTCGACGTCCTCCTCTTGGGATAGTTCGTTTGTCGTTGCGTCGAAGGGTCGCGCGTTCCCGTATCCGACGCGCCGATCCGCAAGTAGCTTCGCCTGATATTTGTCGAGCGTTTCGGCGGTCGATTTGAGCGCGCGAGGCGGCGGGGCGACCGCGTTCCTGGACTCCGCAGCCGGGGGAGTCGCCGCAGCCGGGTCGAGCCCGAGAATTTCGCCGAGGACTCCCTGTTCTACGTTCACTTGCGCGCGCGTCGCGTCGGCGTTGCGAACCGTCGGCGCGTCTTTGCCGTAGCTAAGCGAGACCGTAAGACAGAAGAGGAGAAGCGCGAAAGAACGCGAGGCGACCCGCGTCGACTTCCGTCCCTTCTTTACGCTTTTTATCTGACTCCGTTCCATTCTTAAATCAACCCTCATCCTTGTGAATCGACGAAAACGCGCGAGTTGAGAGAACGCGCGTTATTCCTATTTATCGGCGGTCGTCGCGTCGCGCATTACTCTTTTTTATTCGGGTTGCGCGAACTGGGGCGATTGTAACGATTAAAGACTCTGCTCTTCCGTCGCGTCGCTTGTTTTTTTTATCATTTTTGTTACAATACCGGCAACGCTAGGCGCGTTGCGTCGAGCTTTGTGAGAAATTTAAGAGGCGAGTCTGCGCGCTCATTTGCGAAAGGGATAGAGAATAATGAAGGTTAAGAAGTTTGGCGTCGTCGGATGCGGGATGATCTCGAGATTTCACGCGCGCGCGATTCGCGAGATCGGCGCGGAATTGGTCGCTTGTTACGACAGATTGCCGATTGGCGCGGAACGTTACGCCGAAGAATTCGGTTGCAAAGCGTATCATGACTTTCAAGATTTCCTGAAGGATCCCGATATCGAGGTCGTGACGATCTGCACGCCCAGCGGCGCGCACCTCGATCCTGCGGTCGCCGCCGCAAAGGCTGGAAAGCACGTCATTGTGGAGAAGCCCCTTGAAGTGACCGTCGAACGTTGCGACGAAATTATTGACGCGTGCGAAAAGGCGGGCGTCACCCTTTCGACGATCTTTCCGAGCCGCTTCCATCAGTCGAGCCTTCTCCTCAAGCAAGCGATCGAATCGGGGCGCTTCGGCAAGCTGACGTTGGGGGACGCGATCGTTAAATGGTATCGCACCCAGCAGTATTACGACAGCGGCGTTTGGCGAGGCACGTGGAAGCTCGACGGCGGCGGCGCGCTTATGAATCAGGCGATTCACAGCGTCGACCTTCTCCTATGGCTCATGGGGGGCGTCGATCAAGTTTCCGCGACTTGCGGACTCGTCGCGCATGAAAATATTGAAGTTGAAGACGTGTGCGTCGCCTCTTTGCGCTTTAAGAACGGCGCCTTGGGGCTCCTCGAAGCGACTACCGCCGCGTATCCGGGATACCTCAAGAGGATCGAAATGCACGGGGACAAAGGTTCCGCCGTGATTGAGGAAGAGGATATTGTGAAGTGGGATTTCGCGGAGCCTGCGGAAGGGGACGCGGCGATCCGCGAAATGATGGCGAGCAAACTGACCGCGACCGGCGGTGGCGCCGCCGATCCCGCCGCGATCGGACATCAGGCGCACGCGAAGCAGTTTAAGGACGTCCTCGACGCGATTGAAAACGGACGCAAACCGTTGATCGACGGCTACGAAGGGCGCAAGAGCGTCGAAGTGATCTGCGCCGTCTACAAGGCCGCCCAGACCGGCGCGGCCGTTAAGCTGGCATAGTCGCTAGTCGCGCTTTTCGTCGAATCGATCCTCGTTGAACGGCGCTCCCCAATACTACGCGACTCCGACGCGCGACGCTCCAACGCCGCGCGTCTCTTTTTTTATTTGTCCCCCTCGTTCTTGCCTTTAGGAGACGTCGACATGCCACCCTTCGATTTTAAGAAAGAGTTTAAGGAACTGTACAAATCGGCGAAGAAGCCGCGCGTCGTCGAACCCTCCCTCGCCAATTTTCTCGCCGTTCGCGGAAAAGGGGATCCGAACGAATACGACGGGAATTTCAAAAAAGACGTCGCCGCCCTTTACTCTGTCGCGTACACTATCAAGATGAGCAAAATGGGCGCGTATGAGATTCCCGGATACTTCGATTTCGTCGTTCCTCCTCTTGAAGCCTTTTGGCGACAGGATGGGAGCGGCGAAGGGATTCTCGATTACGCCCGAAAGGCCGATTTGCACTACTTGCTCGCCCTACGAATCCCCGAATACGTCGACCAAGCCGTCCTTGAATGGGCCTGCGCCGAGGCCGCCCGAAAAAAGAAAATCGACGCCTCCAAGGTTGAAATTGTCGCGATTGACGAAGGACTCTCCATTCAAGGAACGCATATCGGCCCCTACGACGCGGAGCCTGAAACTCTTGAATTGCTTCGACTATACGCCCAAGAAAACGCGCTCCTCTTTGACTTTTCTTCGACAAGACTCCACCACGAGATTTACCTCTCCGATCCGAATCGTTGCGAGCCCGAGAAGCTCAAAACCATCTTGCGCGTCCCCGCGCGGCGTCTTGAGCGAGAATCCTCCTCTCAAATATAGATCGTCCGTTGCGCGCCGAAGGGGCCGGAGGTTCGCGCTGGACGCGTCTGGGCGAGGACAATATGCAAAGGGCGCCTCTCCGCTTCAATCGGGAGAGGCGCCCTTCTTCTGCTCTGGCGAATCTGCGCCTAATTCTATTTTGTCGCGCCTTCCGCCGGAGACGTCGGCGTATGGAAGGAGACGTCCCCTTCCGTCCCGTCCTCCGAAACTGCGGCGATCTGATATAAATACTTGCCGTCCCTTGTCGGAGTCGCTTGCGCGTCGCGGTAGGAGGTTCCCTCCGTCGTCGCAATCGGCGCGTAGACGCCGGCGTTTCTGACGCTGTCGCTTCCGTCGTCTAAACGGCGATAGACGACATAGCGCGCAGCGTTATCGACCGGATCCCAAGAAACGGCGACCGCGTCGTCCTCTTGAAATGCGCGCGCGTTCCACAAAGTCCTTTGGCCAATGGTCTCATGCTAACGTCTTCAGTATATCAGAAAGGAAACTCGAATCCAAGCTAGAGAACGTGTTTTTGTACGATAAATCCGGCGTTGAACTGCGTCCTTCCAACGTCGCGCGTAATCCCCTAGCGAACGAAAAAACGACGCGACCATGACGATCGCGTCGTTCTTCTATCTAGACGCAAGACTTCTCTTCATCCTATCGGACGCTTGAGGGTCGCGCGTCATTACTTTCCGAAGAATTTGCGCATGATTTTGCCGAGGAAACCGGGATTCTTTTCTTCATCGGGGGCGTCGACCTTCTCGGGCGCCTTCTCTTTCGCGTTCTGATCTTGGGAATCTTTGGACTCTTTGGCAGCGGCGTGGAGATCGGGGAGGAACACCTTTTGCGCGCGCGTCGCCGCCGGTTGACTTCCGGTGACGGAGAGGAGACGATTAAAGCTTGCGCTCAGTTCTTCGTCGTACTCCGCCTGAGGCGATTCATTCGGTCCCATCTTGACGCCGGGGATCTTCGTGCCGTCGGGGGCTATGAAGAATTCTGGCGAGGGAATAGCGACGTCGTCGTCGGGGCGTCGCGCGGTCTGGGACTTGGGCGGTTGCGCTTGAGGCTTCGTCGCGGTCTGAGACTTGGGCGGTTGCGCTTGCGGCTTCGTCGCGGTCTGAGGCTTTGGCGGCTGCGCTTGAGGCTTCGGCGCGGTCTGGGGCTTTGGCGGCTGCGCTTGCGGCTTCGTCGCGGTCTGAGACTTGGGCGGCTGTTGCCGCGGCGTTTGCGCGGGGCTAGGGCGTCCGAAGGGGTTGAGCTGATATTGCGGAGTCGCCGCGCGAG
>SFIW01000007.1 GCA_004556055.1 Planctomycetaceae bacterium | reverse complement strand
AACCTCTGAAATTCTCTCAAACGTCAAAGTTCTCTTCTTGAATCTTCCTTCCGCGGACAAAGAACCTTTCTTAAGTGAAGAAATCGTCGCAATTCGCGATTTTCTACGTGATGGAGGAGCCGCGTTTTTTATTACAGACCATACGAACTGCTATTTCCATCAGACCTGTTTAACCCCGTTGTTCCATGAACTTGATATTCTTCCCCAGAAATATGGAGTCTGCGATAAAGATCAAATCTTAGGGCAAGGAGAAGGATGGATTTATATCGACAACTTCGACGAGGATCATCCCGTCGTTCAAGGGCTACGCGAAATCGCATTTCAGACCGGAGGGGGAGTCGATCCGCGATACGCGATCGCATGGTCGGGGCCGAACTCTTGGCAGGACGCGCCGGGATTACCTATTTACGGCGAGGCAGACGTCGCTTACTTTGGAAACTTTAGTCCCGATCCTGATGAAAAACAAGGACGCACCGGAGTCGTTCTCGCTAAGGAATTTGGAAAGGGGAAAATCGTAATTGTCGGCGATCAGAATCTCTTTTCACCCTTCTTTTTTCAATATCTCGACGTATACCGACTATGGTTAAACGCTTTTGCTTGGCTACTCAACTCGCCCGAGATCGCCGACTTTAAAACGTACTGTCGCATAGAACCTCCTTCTTCTCTCATTGTCTGCTGGGAAGACCTGGGCAAAGGATTTGATCGTTTCGGCAATCCCGACTCTAACGGTTACTATCATATCTACACCCAACTATGCCGTCGATACAACACGTTTTGCATCGCGCATGACGATCACGACTTAACAAGCCAACTTCTCCTCATACTCCATGGGGAAAGGCACACGGAAGAAGGATTCGCTTACGCTCTCCGTCAGTTGAAAGAAGGACGCGCAATTCTTGTCCTCGATCCGCCCGTCGACGTCTGGAAAAACGCGCAAAATGAACTTCCGACCCTGCTTCAGAAATTGGAAGAGGAAGGCGTGAGACTTATCGAGAATAACGATCAACCTATCAATCTTAAAAAGGAACGCTACGAATTCTCCAATGGGGCGAAAATCACCCTGTTGCGCGGCTCTAACTCGTTCAATAACATTAACGTTCCAAAACCCGAAAAAGCTCCTCTTATGCTCGAAGGGCTGAATATAAAGGCGCTCGTGCAAGAAATAGATGAGCTTTTAGCGCAATAGCGGGACGTAAACGCTTTTGGGAATAAACTCTCTAAAGGGCAGGAAGGGGGCGTCAACGTTCCTGCATAATGACGGGATAGCCGTCGTTTTCCATGGCTGACGTCCCGTCTGCGCCAACGTTAAATTCCACCGCCTCGTATCTTGGAAAGAGAATTTGTTCTGAGATAAGAGGAATTACGTCGAGTTCTGAATCGACGTCGGAGAAAGTCACATTTCCGTCAATTTTACGAACTTTGCTTTCGATAACTGTTGCAAAGATTTCTTCGACGACATACTTGAGAGCCGGAAAAATGACGCACACGGCAAGGGCGATCCCAGCGACCATAGGAACGGCGACGTCGATTGCCTTATGCGGCGTTTTCACTTCGTGTGAGCCGCGCGTCGCTTCAAGCGAATCCGA
The DNA here is from genome assembly GCA_004556055.1 of Planctomycetaceae bacterium. GTDB lineage: Bacteria > Planctomycetota > Planctomycetia > Pirellulales > Thermoguttaceae > RUG369. The sequence continues at coordinate 66,981 of SFIW01000007.1, read as the reverse complement.
CCGGGATACGTCGACCAAAAAAAACTTTTGAAACGCACGAATTGCCAACCGTCCGACAAACACAGGCGGTGCGCTCATGGCGTAGAATACGCGCGAAAGAATCGAGGGATCGCTTGAAGGCGTCGCGTCTTCTTCCGACTCTTTCACGGGCTCCCAGTAGTATTCGCTTAGTTCAAACGCATTGGGGAGTCGTCCCAGGAGTTCGGCAAGACGTTGATCCTCCGCCGAAAGAACGGGCGAGTCCTCTTCCTCCGCCGAACCGTCGACGGCAAGATACGTATTGGAAATAAGGAGGAGAATCCGTTCGTTTTGCCCATAAACCGCAGAGATTTCCTCTAGAACCTCGTCTCGCGTCATCGTGCGAGGAGCGTTCGAAGCGTCAAGAACCGCGGACGGGAGAAGTCCGGCGTTTTCATTCTCGCCAAGTTCGGCGAAGGGATACGGGGCAACGGTTCTGGACGCGCCGCGATAATATTCGTACGGTCGTAAGAGAAGATCGGAAGCTCCGACGGGGGAAGCGTTTTCGACAAAATCGCAGAGAGAGAGGGACGGGGAGATTTCGCTCGCGCCGGTCGACACGTCTAAAAAAAGATTCTCAAGCCTTCCTTTCGTTAGAGAAAAAAGATTGGACTTCGTCTCTTGAGTCTGGAAAGAAGGAGCGTCGAACGATAAATCGCATACATCTCTCACGTCGACTAACTCGGGAAAGTGTGACGATTCCTGATAAAAATCCGTCTCCCACTCGACCGGCTCCGTCGCGGAACAACATGAGACCGCGCCTTTGGCGTCAGGAGATGTAGACGATAGAGCAGATACGAGCTGAGGGAAGGAATCAAGGAACTGATAGACGACGCCAGGCGTTGCGATAAGGGCCAGTAGGCCGACCTGTTCACAAGATTTCGAGGTCGCTCTCGAGTCTCCGTCCTTTTCGCGAGAGACCGCGCGTTTGAGAATCAGTCCCTCGTCGGCTCGACTTCGAGGCGCTCGGACAAACTTCGGAATAAAACGTAACGTTCTTTTGGCGAAACTTTCCGCCGCCCGCGCGTCGTCCAATTTCGAAGAGTCGAGTACGACCGAACGATTCTCCTCCAAATCTTCTTCAGGGAGATTCTCGTGTTGATCGCGAGTTTCAAGATCAGAAGCTCGACGCGTTTCGAGACTATCACGTTCTTCACTATTTAAGAGCTCGTCGGAACGATCACCCTTTTCTTCACGCTCGAAATTCTTCACGCCTAACCCTTCCGCGTCGTCGTCCATGCACTTTCCGCAAACCAAGCGTCGTCGCGCTTTGTTTGTACGATAAAGGTGCGGCTTAGTCGAAACGTTCACGCCGCGACTAGGCGTTCCCAAAAGAACGACTGCCTCAGCAAGCCGAGTCCAACCTTCCGGAAAGCAAAGAAGCTCTCATTAACTCCAACGCGCGGCAAACACGGCGCGATACAGTCGCGGCGGCGAGATTTAAGGTCTTCGCAACGCTCTGACACGTCATCCCCTGATAAAATACCATTTCGATAACGTCGCGGTAACGCGCAGGCAAAGAACGCGCTACGTGTCGGACAGCCTTCGCGTAATCCTGCTCTTCGATCACATGAGCGGGATCGCCAAAATCGCTTTCAAGCTCATTCGCGAGAGTTGGGGCGTCTTCAGACGCTCCTCTAGGAGCATCGAGAGAAACGCCGCCGCTATGGCGACTCGTCGATCGCAACAAATCGACCGCCTGAGAATTCGCAATCCTATAAATCCAAGGACGGAAAGGACGCGCGGCGTCATATTGAAGTCGCCTAGTCCATACCCGACAAAAGGTCGCTTGCAACACATCCTCAAGCTGATCGGGGTCGAGAGACAAACGCTTGCGCAGGTGGATCGCAAGACACGGTCGAAAACGACGAACAATCTCGTCGAAGCATCTGGCGCATTCCCCTCTCTGGCACGCAACCATGAGTTCGCTATCCGACAATTCTTCAGGATTCTCAAAACGGAGGACTGTATCAAATTGGGCGTTCATTTTAACCTGCTATGAGGTTGGACGGCTTTGGGCGTCGATCGTTAAAGATCGAAGGCCGACAAAAACCGAACCATCCAAGTATACAAAGGAAACGACGTTGATGGAAAGGGCAATTTTAAGATTTCTCTTTAATATTTGGCTTTCCATTTAACTAAGAGCTTTCTCAACCGCACTAGATTGAAAAAGCGCGACTTAAAAAAAGTTCTATTTCAGAATGTCATCAAAAGGGGGGGGCGATGCATTCCTCTAGTAGAACAAACGTTCCCAGGCAGGCGCGCCGGAGAGGTCAAAACAGGGAAGCGAAACGAACTCGCGTCTCAACCGTCAAGTTCTATTACGTGTTTGGAAAAAAAATCTTGCAGAAAATTTCAAAAATTGTCATTTTTCTCTAAAGTTTTTCAAAAAGGAGCGCAAGCCGGAATATTTTAACATCAAAAAGCGTTTCATTTTCTCGAATTTCTTCATTTTGTCGTTTTTAACAAAATTCTGCTCTGGACGCGTCTCCCAAAAATCGTTAGCTTAGCGCAGAGGTAGCGCTTATACGTTTTCGAAAGAGTACGAGATGCAGGGATATAACAAAAGAAGAACGCAAAGGAACGAAAGAACGGGCGTCGTCACGCGCGCGGCGTCCCGGCGTTTGGCGGCGTGCGTCGTCCTCGCCGGCGTTATTATCTCTAATTTTACAGGTTGTAACGGCGTAAGACGGCGATTAACAATAACGTCGGAACCCTCAGGAGCCATCGTTTACCTTAACAATAAGGAAATAGGAAAGACGCCGATTTCTCGCAATTTTGTTTATTCCGGCGTCTACGATATCAAGTGCTATAAAGAGGGGTACGAAATGAAGGAAACGTACTACAAGGCGGGTCGACCATGGTATCTGTACCCTGGAATCGATTTTTTTGCGGAAAACTTCACGCCGGGAGAATTGCGCGACGAACAAACATGCCACATTACTCTGGAACAAAAAAGAGAGATTCCGCGTAACGAGCTCTACGAAAACGCATGCAAACTCAGGGATGAAGCCCATAACGGCGCAGTCGTTACAAAAAACGAAACAACGTATTCCAATTAAAAGAGAATAAAACAATTCTGCAAGCAAAATAGCCTCTTGCAATCTTTTCTAATTCTGTTACGATGGTTCTTCAAACCTTGAATGGAAAAGTTTCAGTAGGCTCTATCGTCGTGAACCTTCTCCTTGTCGGCTTTTACAGCCGAGGTCGTTGTGAAAACGGCTTTTCAAGACGACAATTCGCTAGTTCGACTCTTTCGAACCTGGCCGGTGGGTTGCTTCTTGTTTCAACCTATTCGTAAAAGGGAGACCTCTTCTCCTTGCGTTTTTGTCGTTATATTCGTTTATTTCAGGAAGAAGCGACAAAGCGGTTTCTTCTCTTAAACGAATTTCGTGCTTCCCTGTCGACTGGACTCGGTCGTCTGGTTGGGTTCTTTCGAGTAAAGAAAATAAATTATTAAAGGTTGTCGTGATGGAAAAAAAATTGACAAAGACGCACAAGACGTTCATGGCCAAACCCGGCGACGTTGAACAGAAATGGTACGTCGTCGACGCGACCGACAAAGTTGTTGGTCGTCTTGCTAGCGATATCGCCATGATACTCATGGGAAAACATCGTCCCACCTATACGCCTCACGTTGACACTGGCGATTACGTCATCGTTCTCAACGCCGACAAAGTCAAGTTCACTGGTCGTAAATGGGACAACAAGTGTTACACTTGGACGACCGGTTATCCTGGACTCCGCAGTGAAACGGCCGGAAAACGCCTCGAACGTCGTCCTGAACTCATTATCCACGAAGCTGTTCGTCGTATGCTGCCCAAGAATAAGCTTGCCGTTAAGATGCTCGCGAAAATGAAGATCTATACTTCTGATCAGCAACACCCGCATCAGGCGCAGCAACCTGAAGCCATCGAATTGGCCAAAAAGTGATCAGATTCAAGTCAAGCTTACTTTGAAGGGATACATATACAATGATTAAACGTGGCAACTACGTTATTGAAGGTAACGGAAAGAATGACAAACTTGGTACGGGTCGTCGTAAGACGGCTGTCGCGCGTGTTCGCGTCCGTCCCGGCCAGGGGCGCATTAGCGTCAACAACCGTGAGTTTGAAGAATTCTTCCGCTCCGTCCAGCAGCGAAATTCCGTTTTAGCGCCTCTCCTCGCGACTGAAAAGCGCGAAACTGTCGACGTCGTTATTACCGTTTACGGCGGTGGCGTCACCGGTCAGGCCGACGCTTGCAAAATGGGTATCGCACGCGCCCTTAAAGAATTCGACCCCGAGTGCGAATCCGTTCTCCGCGAAAAGAGCTTGCTCACTCGTGACTCTCGTAAAGTCGAACGTAAAAAGTATGGTCGTCGCAAGGCTCGTCGTAGCACCCAGTTCTCCAAGCGTTAATCGTTTCACAGAACTCTTGCGAGATTTCTTACTTCTCAGACTCTGTTTTTCATAATATCAACGGGCTTCAAATTGGAGCCCGTTTTTATTGACGATATCTCTTTCTCCAATCCATCGGCAATAGTAAGATTGAACGTCAATAGGACGGTCGTAGCAAGAATCGACGTGCGCGCGGTTCTCCTTGCTTTTATTGTTTCACAGAACTCTACCGAGATTTCTTACTTCTAAAACTTTGTGTTTCACAATATCAACGTGAATCAAATCGGAGCCGTTTTTAACGACGATACTCTTCTTTTCACTTTCTCGGCCTCGATAAGATTAAACGAAGAAACGACGTTATACAAAAAGGCTCGGTCTAGCGTTCAGTTCTACCAGCTTTAGTCTTTCCGGGATCTTTTTGCGCCCAGCCCAAACTTAGAGGTTATCATGAAGCCTATTGAGGCGTGGCGATCGAATCGTTATTCATATTCAAACCTCTTAACTGATTGGAAAATGTTCTTCCGTATAATAGATTTCTAAGATGAGCGAAAATTTCGTTTCATTAAAAAAACGAAGGACATTTTTCGTACAACTATTCTCATGAAATCGAGAAAAATACCTAGAAATAAAAAGATAGAGTTTGAAAACACCCCTCCTTTGATATAGAATGAACGGTGAGTTTTTATCAAAGTCCGCCGACCGACGCGTCGGCGGATTCAGATCATAGGAGCCCTCCAACATGCCTTATCAACGCAAAGGAAACGAAACGTTAAGACGCAGCCATGTCGACGGCTGTTCATACACGATTGTTGACAAAAACGGAGTCGATTATTTTTACGGCCTCGCAACGCCGACTGTTTCCGGTAATACGCGTGCTCAGATATTTTCAGCGTTTGAGAATCTTCAAAACGCGCTTAATGCGCAGGAGATTGACTGCGTCGTCCAATTAGAGATCTTTCTGCGCGAAATTGGCGACAAGGAGTTGGTTCGCGCCATCATGAACAAAGTCTGGGAAGACTCGCTCATTCCTGCGACGACATATATACCGCAAAAGCCGTGCGACAACCAGTACGACATACTCGTCCTGGCTACGGCTGTCAATTCCTCCCCTACGTCCGAAAACTCCATGCCTATCAGCGTCTACGAAGGTGGAGAACGCGCCGCTCTGCTCGAATACGACGGCGTTGAGATTGGCTTTTTTGGCGGCTTTACTCCGGGCGACTCGCCTATTGGAGCTTATGAGCGCTCTTTTGACGCTTTCTCCAAAATGCGCGCGGAAATTGAAGGAAACGGTTTCCTTCTACCTCAGGTCTTTAGAACCTGGATATACCAGGGACATATCGTCCTCGAAGAGGGAGAAACTCAGCGATATAAAGAGCTCAACCGCGCGCGTTCCGACTTCTTCTATGGCGTTCGCTTCTTAGAAGAAAGACTGCCCGAGCCTCTTAAGGGAAAAGTCGTCTATCCCGCGAGTACAGGCATCGGCGCAAACGACGTCGACGTGACAATGAGTTGCCTCGCGCTCAAAACTGATCGCGACGACGTCCGTCTCATCCCTCTAGAAAACCCCAATCAAACCTCGGCGTTTGATTACGCTTCCTTCTATAGTCCTAAAAGCCCCAAATTTGCACGCGCCATGGCGGTATCTTTTAACGAAAGAACCGCTATCTATGTTTCAGGAACCGCTAGCATTGTCAATCAGGAGACGGTCTTCCTTGGAGATCCTGCCGCGCAGACAAATCAAACCCTGGACAATATAGCCGCTTTAATCTCCGAGACCAACCTTCAGAATCATGGTCTAGACGGATTTGCCGCAGATCTCGCCGACCTTGTCGTCGCTAGAGTCTACGTCAAAAATCCAAAAGACTTGAGCGTCGTTCGCTCGATATGCGAACAAAGACTTCCTGAAGTTCCGATACTCTACACCTTCGCGGACGTCTGCCGCGACGACCTGCTCGTTGAAATTGAAGGAATAGTTTCTTGCCGACTTACTGAGAAGTAGTCGGCAATCTAGAGTTCTCAGTTATTCTCTCCCAGAAGAGCCGACGGACAACGTCGGCTCTTTTCCCCCTTTACTCTCTATCCTCGACTTTCTGGAGTCTCTTATGAAATTTCAAGATTCCAAATTCGCTACATTTTATCAGAAACTCCACGGATTCATTCCAAGCGACCGTCTTTTCACCGACCCAATGAGAACGCTTGCTTGGGGCGCTGACGCGAGTTTTTATCACCAAACGCCGCAAATAGTCGTCTTCCCTGAAAATGAAGACGAAATCTCAAGACTACTCAAAATTGCCGACGAAAATTCCGTCTCCGTCACCTTTCGTGCAAGTGGAACGAGTCTTTCGGGACAAGCGTCGACAACCTCCGTTTTGATTGTCGTTGGACAAAAATGGGAACGCTACCAAGTCCTTGAGAATGGACGAAGAATTCGCCTTCAGCCAGGCATACTTGGGGGACGGGTCAATCAAATTCTAGGCCAATACGGGTATAAGTTTCCACCTGATCCGGCTTCGATCAACGCCGCTCGCGTCGGCGGCGTCGTCGCTAACAACGCTTCGGGAATGAACTGCGGCGTCCATGCGAATAGCGAGCGCGTCATGGAATCGGCAAGGATCATATTTGCCAACGGAGACGTTCTTGACGTCGGAGATGAAAACTCGAAGAAAGAATTTCTTGCCAAACGCCCCGAATTCGTTAAGGGAATAGAAGAACTTCGCGACGAAGTTCGTTCAGACCCGGAACTAGTGGAACTCATAGAGAGGAAGTATCAAATCAAGAACGTCACGGGCCTAAATATTCGCCCTTTGATTGCGTACGACGATCCTTTTGAAATAATCTCGAGGTTGATCGTCGGTTCGGAGGGAACGTTAGCGTTTCTTTCAGAAATCACAACGCGCAACGAAAAAATACCGCGACGCTGCGCAAGCGCCATGCTTTACGTCAACTCGCTATACGACGCTTGCAGAGCGGTTCAGATTCTCAAAAAACAACCGGTTGTCAGCGCGGAAATTCTAGATAGAGTCGCGTTACGTTCGGTGGAAAACGCCGAGGGTACGCCCGATTTTGTCAAAAACCTTGGCGCCGACGCGGCGTCCATTCTTCTAGAAACAAAAGCGGATTCAGAAGAAAAACTCGACGCTCAGATCCAACAGATAACAGCGGCTCTCGAAGGTTTCCCCTTACTCTTTCCTATTGAATTCACCGAAGATCCCAAAATCTACAGCGCGTGGTGGGCGATGCGTTCAGGCGTCTTCCCAACGGTCGGGGCGATGCGCGAACCGGGGTCGACGTCTCTCATCGAAGACGTCGCGTTCCCTCTAGACTCTTTGCCAGACGCGACGGTCGAACTTCAAAAAATCATTGCCAAACACGGATATACGGACGGCGTCATCTATGGACATGCGCTTGAAGGGAACTTCCATTTTGTCTTGAATCAACGTTTTGATTCGAAGGAACAAGTCGAACGCTATCGAAATCTGATGGAAGACGTCGTCTCCCTGGTTGTCGACAAATACCATGGTTCCTTGAAGGCGGAACATGGCACGGGGCGCAACATGGCTCCTTTTGTCGAGAGGGAATGGGGCGCGAAGGCGTTCGACGTCATGCGGCGAATCAAAAAACTTTATGATCCCAACAATATTCTCAACCCTGGAGTCATTTTTAATCCGGATCCAGAATGTTACATCAAGGATTTTAAAGAACTGACCAAAACCAATCCGCTCGTGGATAAATGCATCGAGTGCGGTTTTTGCGAACCAAACTGTCTTACCTACGGACACGCCCTTTCCTCCCGTCAACGAATCGTTATCCGTCGAGAAATAGCGCGGCTGCAAAACTCCGGCGCGAACCCGCGTCTCTTGAAGGAGCTGTTAGACGCGTATCGCGTTCCAGGCGAAGAGACATGCGCGGGCGACGGGCTCTGTTCAACCTCATGTCCCATGGGAATCAACGTAGGGGATTTGACCCATGTTCTGCGTGAAGAAAAGGCGCCGACGGGAAGCTTTGCATGGAAAGTCGGAGATTTTTCCGCAAGACGTCTCTCCTTTATTAAATCGACGCTGCGCCCCATCCTCTCCCTTGCGCGTTTGGGGCGAGCTGTTCTTGGCTCAAAGGGAACGACCCTCATTGGAAAAATATTGCACGCTTGCGGACTCCCTCTATGGACTCCTTCCCTCCCTCGCGCGTATAAGATTGACCCGAAAAAATTCCCTAACGCCTCCTTTATCCCCGTTGAAGAGCTTATCGCGACCGCGAAGACTCTTCAAACGTCGCCGACGTCCTCGTCCGACGTCCTGAAGGTCGTCAATAAAGTCGTTTATCTCCCCAGTTGCATAAATCAAACGATGGGCGCGTCTGAAGGCGAAGAACCTCTCGTCGACGTCACGGTGCGACTGCTGGAGAAATCAGGCTACGAGGTCGTTTTCCCGCCGCAATACGAAAACCTGTGTTGCGGCACGATATGGGAAAGCAAGGGTATGCCCGATATTGCGGAAAAGAAAATTCGGGAACTCGAAAAAGCTCTGCAAATCGCCTCTAATAACGGAGAATACCCAATTCTGTGCGACCAATCGCCGTGTTTGTATCGCATGCGTTCCAACATCGCTTCTCTAAAGCTGTACGAACCCATTGAGTTCATCGAAACATATCTCGTCGACAGGCTGGATTTCCACCCGATTGACGAGCAGATCGCCATTCATTCCACATGTTCGACGCGCAAACTAAAGCTGCATCCCCTCTTCGTTCAACTGGCGAAACGCTGCGTCTCGGAAGTACTCGTTCCTGAGGAAGTCGGATGTTGCGGTTTTGCCGGAGACAAAGGCTTCACCCATCCGGAAGTAAACGCGTTCGCGTTGAGAAAACTACGCCCTCAAATCGAGGAAAAGGGCGTTGTAGAAGGCTTCTCGACGAGTAGAACGTGTGAAATCGGACTCGCAACCAATAGCGGCGTCCCTTACAAATCAATCGTCTATTTAGTTGATCGTTGCACGACCCCTAAATCGCAATCCCGATAATCCTCAAAGGAGAGACCTCATGATAGACGCGGCTTTTCGTTCCATCCTCGTTATTCTGTTAAGTCTGGCGACGGTTGCTCAAACATTGGGCCAACCCACGAATGACCCCTTATACGCCTCCCTTGAGGGAGAAACGTACTATGATTTTGGCGCGGATCCTATGCGCTACATCGAAAACGATCGCCTCAAGGTCGGATTTAACTTAGCGATAGGCGGCGCCGTCGTCTATCTCGAGGACAAAAAACATAACTCCGGGAATATGATCAATAGCTACGATTGGGGGCGTCAGATTCAACTCTCCTACTATTCGGGCCCCGTTCCCTTTATTGGTCCAAATGGAGAACAACCCTCCTCCAACTGGGCGGGTTTGGGGTGGAATCCTATCCAAGCGGGGGATTGCGGCGGCTATGGTTCGCGCGTTCTTAGCTATGAGCAAAGGGGAACGGATTCGGCCTTTTTGAGAACGCGCCCCATGCTCTGGCCCAACATCGGTCTTTTAGCGGAATGCGTTTTTGAATGTGAATACAAACTCACGTCGAATGGGTTTGAGCTAACGGCGACCATCGTCAACGATCGAAGCGATAAAACTCAGTATAAAGGTCGAAATCAAGAAACTCCGGCTCTTTACACGAACGCCCCCTGGTACAAACTCGTTTCATACACGGGTGATAAACCTTTCGAAAACGCGCCCGTCACGGTTTTAGTCGACAAAAACGACGGTAAGGGATGGCCTTGGCTTACCTACAACACGACGGAACGCTGGAGCGCTCTCCTCAACGAAGAGAACTTTGGAATTGGCGTTTATCAACCAAAATCGTTAGGTTCCTCAGCGGGATTCCACGGAGGCGACGCGTCAAAGGGGAAGAATTTAGGCCCTAAAAGCGGCGCTACCGGATACATCGCCCCCAGAGAAGTCACTATCCTAGACTGGAACATTAGGCGCACATACCAAACAACGTTCATCGTTGGTTCACTAGACGAAATACGCGCAACGGTTTACAAACTGGCAAAGCGCGATCTGAAATCTACCCCTGAATGGATCTTCGAAAACGATCGACAAAACTGGATCTATGCCAATACGACCGACGAAGGTTTTCCAATCCAGGGATCGTTAAAAATTAACCTTCTTCCCAACCTCAAGGCCGTCGCGTGCTCGCCGGATACTTTTTGGAAAACTAAAGACGCGGAGACCTTGGAAATAACAGGTTCCTTTATCGATTTTTCGGAGAAGAATCCTCTTGACGACGTCTTAACGGTAAAAATCATACCCTTCTCCCCTGCCGACTCAATCGACTATCTCCAATGGTACGAAGATCCAAAAAGTTCGATGAAAGATCGTCAAAAGGAAAAAGAACACCCGCGTTTGCCCGCAATATCAATAGAGGCGCCCATTCGCTTTGACGGACAAAAAGACTGTCTGCGTATTGACTTGAGTAAAATTGACGCATACGCGGGGGCAATGAAATCAATTCAGTTGATCTTCCCTGCCCGAGAGGGAAAAGCGCTGATAGAGAGCGTTCGTTTTATAAAGCAGGACAAAATCGAACAATAAGTACAAAAATTTTTAATTGTTACTTGTTTTTATTTTCTGGAATTCTACAATTTTTCTAAGGATTGAAGGACTCTGACCACAAACTGCCTTCATCTGTCCGGTGTTCTAAGGGGGTGTTCGAGCCCCCTCGAGTTTTAGCATTTTCGCTTTCATTGTGAAAAAACGGGGGCCCTTCATGTTGAACGCACAAAAGGCTTGTTTTTTTTTATTTATTCTCGGACTTAGCGCCCTTGCTGTCGGAGGTTGTTCCAATCAAGGGAAGACAAGTCTTCAGGGGAAAGTGACTTATGGGGGCGAACCCGTCGCTCTCGGAGTCGTGACCTTTACGCCGGTCGCCGACGGTTTCCGCGCAATCCAAACCGTTAAAAACGGGGTATTCGAAGTTGAAGCGAAAAACGGCGTGCAACCGGGAGAATATAACGTTCTTGTCGAAGGATACGCGGAGGTTCCGGAAGACGACCCAGATCAAGTCGCGAATAAAATCTTTCCGGATTTCATGACGACTATTACTGTAAAGGCGGGAGAACCTATCGAAATCGACGTCCCCCTTGCCGAATAACTGGTCGTACCGACCCGGTATTAGACATTATACAAATCAAAGGTCTCTATTATGCAAAGATACAAATTCAAAAACAAGGTTAAGTCCAAGCGAGGTTTTACCCTGGTTGAATTGCTGGTTGTTATCGCAATCATTGGCATACTTATCGGTCTTCTACTACCGGCGGTTCAGGCAGCGCGCGAAGCGGCAAGAAGGATGCAATGTACAAATAATCTCAAACAGCTCTCTCTTGCCATGCATAATTATCACGACGTCAACAATAACCTCCCCAACGACGGATATTTCATCACGGCTAAATCAGGCGCTCACTGGATGGGGATCTTGGCTAAAGGATTGCCTTTCTTCGAGGGCGCCAGCATTTATAGTAATTTAGATTGGAATAAAAATTATAATCAGGGTCAGAACGCTGAAATGGCGAAAACCAAAATCGACGCGTTGTTGTGTCCTTCCAGTACTCAGTTAAAATCAGTCGGCGGCGGCGAAGAGACCTGGTATACGGCGCACTACTACGGTAACGCCGGGGCGACGGGCCTCAAACCGGACTCCAAAACGGAGGAATATGGTTTAATCACAACGCAAAGATCGATTGGTGAAATCTCCAATAATGGTCTCTTTTCAGTCGGATACCACCGTAATTTCTCTTTTGCGACAGACGGCACGTCAAACACGGTTTTCTTCTATGAATCCTCATGGAACGAATACAAAGGCTATCGCGGTTGGCATCGTGGAACCTATGTCATGTCGAAGGGATCGGGCTATCAATCCCCTAATAACGGATACTGGAACATGTGTTCTGTGAAAAGCGCCAAAGCGGCCTTCTACATAAACGCTGGCATACAAGCTAAAGCGAGAGGCGACGAATCTACAACGAGCGGAACAGGTCGTTTTTCGCCATTCCGTAACGCAGGACTCTGGACAAGTCATCATCCTGGCGGTTTAAACGTTTCTATGGCTGACGGATCGGTACGATTTGTTTCTGAAACGATCTCCGACAACGTTATGGTTTCTATTTCTTCCGCGAACTGCGGGGAAAAATATTCATTGAGCGGGAACTAAAAAAACCTCCTCTCCTGCATGAATACCTTATTTAACTCGGAAGAAGGTGGATTTTTCAAGCTTGAAAAATCCATTTCTTCCATAACGATCGAGAAAAGACATGAAAAAAACGCTTCAAACTCTATGTCTGGCGCTATTCACAGTCTGCGCGTCTTGGTTTGGAACTCAGCAAGCGATCGCCGAAGTCGTTGGTTCCTATGACGTTGTTGTTTATGGAGGAACCAGCGCCGCGATTACCGCCGCCGTACAAGCGGCCAAGATGGGCAAAACTGTTGCCGTTGTTTCGCCTGATAAACATCTTGGCGGACTGTCAAGCGGCGGACTTGGCGCCACCGACTCGGGAAATCGAACTGTCGTCGGCGGACTGTCAAGAGAATTTTATCATCGTTTGTGGCAGTACTATCAACGCGACGAGGCATGGACCTTCCAAAAAATGCCTCGCGAAAACGGCATACCCGGTCAAGGGGGACGCGGTATCGACAACGCGACTGAAACGATGTGGGTCTTCGAACCGAGCGTCGCCGAAAAGATCTTTGAGGGATTCGTCAGCGAATATAAGATCCCCGTCTATAAGTCGGAACTCCTCGATCGCGAAAAGGGCGTCGTGAAAGACGACGCTTCGATCGCGTCTATCACGACCCTTTCCGGCAAAACCTTCAAAGGAAAATATTTCATCGACGCCACCTATGAAGGCGACCTGATGGCGGCGGCGAATGTGACTTACGTTACCGGACGAGAAGCGAACGCGCAATATGGCGAAAGCCTCAACGGCGTGCAGGTTGGACATGCCGTCTCGCATCAGTTCTCTGGCTTTGTCGATCCATATGTCGAAAAGGGAAAGCCGGAAAGCGGACTCCTTCCCTTCGTGCATGAAAAAATCAACGCGAAAGACGGCGAAGCGGACGATTTCATTCAAGCATACTGCTTGCGTATGTGCCTGACGAACGATCCTAAGAACATGGTTCCGATCGAAAAGCCGGAGAATTATAACGAACTCGATTACGAGCTTCTTCTCCGTTCTATTGAAGCCGGTCAAAAAATCTTTATGACCTTTTCGCCGATGCCTAACTACAAGACGGACTCCAATAACAATAAAGCGGTTTCCACAGACTATATTGGCGGCAACTATAACTATCCAGACGGATCTTATGAAGAACGCGAGGCCATCTACGAAGCGCATCGTAACTGGCAACAAGGCCTCCTTTGGACGCTCCAGCACAACGAACGCGTGCCGGAAAATATTCGTAAACAGCACCTAGCGTGGGGACTCGCCAAAGACGAATTCGTCGATAACGGCAACTGGCCCAAACAACTTTATGTTCGCGAAGCCAGAAGAATGAAGAGCGATTTCGTCGTCTCCGAGCGTCATCTTCGTTATATTGACGAAACATTGCGTCCTATCGGCATGGGATCCTACAACATGGATTCGCATAACATTCAACGCTATGTGGCGATCGATTCCGAAGGACGCGCGACTGTTCGCAACGAAGGCGACGTTCAAGTAAATCCAGGCGGACCGTACCCCATCGATTACGGCGCGATCATCCCGCCTAAAAAGGAATGCGACAACCTTCTCGTCCCTGTTTGCGTCAGCTGCACCCACATCGCGTTCGGCTCGATACGAATGGAACCCGTCTTCATGATCCTCGGCCAGAGCGCCGCGACCGCCGCGTGCCTTTCTATCGACGCCAACGTCGCTCCCCAAGATCTCGATTACGAAATCCTTCGTCAACGTTTGCTCGACGACGGTCAAGTTTTGGAATATAACGATCCAAATTCGTCAAGAATCCTTTCGAAAAAACTTCCCGGCGTCGTCGTCGACAATTCAAAGGCGCGCGTCAACGGCGAATGGATTAGCGGCAATTCAATCCCTAAATACGCGGATATGGATTACCTTCACGACGACAACAAAGAAAAAGACGGAAAGTACGTCCTTTTTGAATTTGAGGGATTAAAACCTGGAGCCGTCTACGATTGCAGAGTTTCCTATTCCAGGCATGCTAATCGCGCGACCAATATTCCCGTCGAAGCGAACAGCGACGTCATGAAGATCGAAGCGGTTGTCAACCAGCAAAAAGAGCCGGACATTGACGGCCTCTTTGTCTCCATCGGTTTACTCCGCGTCGGCGACGATGGAAAAGCAAACGTTAAAATAAGTGCGGAAAACACCAACGGATACGTTATCGTGGACGCGGTGCAACTCCTCCCGCAAACGAATAACCTCTAAGATTCTTCTAAGAGCCAAGTCGATCGTCCAACAGCGGCGGTCGACTTTTTTCAATTTCTTGCCAGTCACATATAGATACTATTTGCAAAATCTTTTTCCTTCCGCTCTAATTGAACCAACGACTCGTTATTTTCCCTTAATCTCGCGTTGGCGTTCCAGCCAAAGGAGTTCCCAATGAGTAAGCTCTGTCTTTGTTCGCTCCTCTTCGGCGTTCTCTACTCCGTCGCCGTCCAGTCTCAGTCATGGGCGCAACCTGTGGAAAACGATTCCTTCCTTCTTCCCGCGTTAGAAGAAATCGCTCATAAAGACGGCGATCGTATTTTTTCTATTTGTGAAATATACAAAGGAGAGTCCCGGACGGCGATCATTCGACCCAATATACGATGCCATAACGCCTATTCCGTCGCCAAGCTCTTCACTGTTATTGCATTGGGAATCATGGAAGATAAAGGAATCATCGACATAGATGAACCGGTCTTCCCAATCTTGAAAAGTCATTTTCCCGAAAAGTATGACCCGAAATGGGAAAAAGTGAAAATATCGGACGTCATACGTCATCGAGTAGGTTTTTCCAAAGCCGGACTTTTGGATATCGACGCGGACGACTCGTCGACATGGCCTCGAAACTTCCTCTTGTCGGTCTTGAGTGAAAAACTCGAATATGAACCGGGAGAAAAATACGTCTACACCGACGCGGCGTTTTATATCGCTTCATACGTCGTCTATGAGAAAACGGGACAAAAGCTCAACGAGTTCTTAATCAAAGAACTTTTTGAACCCTTAAAGTTTAAAGAATACGCTTTCTCGACAGATCCCGACGGTATTCCAATCGGCGCGACAGGTCTCTATATCAGCGTGGACGATATGGCCAAACTTGGGGAAATGCTCGTCAACGACGGTCAATACAAAGGTCGCCGTATCCTTTCCGAACGCTTTGTGAACGAGGCTTTTAGTCGAACATTTGAGCTCTATCCCCTCGATTCTGAAGGAAGCGCCTTCGGCAAGGGAGGAATGAACGGACAACTCCTCTACCTAAACCGTCGCACGAAACGTGTCGTCGCTATCTTTTCTTACCTAGGAGACGTCGACTCGATCCGAAAATACTTGCTAGAAAACGACAAATGAATCCTCTCCGCATATCGTTATCCAACTCGTCATAATCAAAGGTACGAGCATGACTTCCTTATTTCTTCGTTCTCTCTTCCTCTTTGCTCTGTCTTTCCTGTTGGTAGGGCAAATAGACGGAAAGCTCCATGCGCAAACTTCCTCTCAAGAATATCGAGAAGCGATCGTCAAGGACTGGCTTGAACAGGAGCGCGTTCTAGGACGCAACGTCGCCTCCATTCAGGCGTTGAAAGAGCTTGCAACGCGCGCGCAAGAAACTCTCGACGCGTTTGAAGACGAAGCGTGGGCCTCCCCCGCGTTAGTGGAAAATCTTAAACAAGAATTGGCGAAAGCCCGTCAAACCTTAGACGATTTAAATACGTCAAAGGACGTTCCTCTCGCAAGTCCTTTATCTCAATACCTCGCGTTAAGGGAAAAGCTCAGAGACTTTCTACTCGGCAATCCCAAAGTCACAGGCGCTCCAATCGTTTTTCTCAAAGAAGAACGATTCACTTGGCAGATGCTTCATGAATACTTGTCTTATTTTTACGACGTCTGCGGTTACCATGGCGGCGGAATCTACGTATTAAAAGAGCCGGGAAAAAGCTTCGCGACGGAATCGCTAACAGAAGGGCTCTTTCCGCGCGGCGTTTTTCAAACGCTCTCCCTTTCCTACGACGCGCAGACAATCTATTTCTCTTTCGCCGATTTTTCGCAAACGCATAGCGAAGACGTCCCCAAACGGAATATTACCGACCTTATGCAGGAGCCTTACATAGAAGATTTTGATTCCAACCACATGGCGAAAAAAGAGGGGAAATTTAACCTCTATAAAATGTCTTTGAAAGAGCGGAAAGTCGAACGTCTCACAAATGAGTCGGAGGACGACTTTGACCCAGTGGAAGCGCCTGACGGGTCGATCCTCTTCATCTCCACAAGGCGCGGCGGATACGGTCGTTGCCATGGGCATTACGAACCTCTTAACGTACATACTCTTCACCGTCTGAACCTCGACTCAACGATCGATTGCCTGTCCTGGCATGAGACGAATGAATGGCAACCAGCCTTTCTCAACGACGGTCGCGTCGTCTATACGCGATGGGATTACGTCGATCGAAACGCGGCAAAACATCACGGGCTATGGACGACTAACCCGGACGGGACAAACGCGTCGATTCTCTTTGGGAACTATACCTACGCCGTCAACGCCTGTTACCAACCGAAAGCAATTCCAGGCTCTAACAAAATCCTCTTTGTGGGGGGCGCTCATCACCTCGACGTCGGCGGTTCCCTCCTAGCTTTTGATCCCTCTAAGAGAGCGTACGACCCGCAAACTGGCGAAGACGACCTATCCTCCATTGAGCGATTGACGCCTAATATTCCGCTCCCAGAGGTTGAGGAAGAAGGGAATCGGACGTGCGATCAATACTACTTCAGCCCCTTCCCTCTTTCAGAAGACGAGTGGATTACGTCCTACAGTCATGAGCCTTTAGGCGGGCTCCTTGCGCAAACGACGACTTCAGGAAAGCTGGGAATTTACTATGGAGATCGCTACGGAAATCTCGAACTTCTCTATCAAAACCTTGACTCCGACGAGTCATGCCTCTACCCTACGCCTTTGACCCCGCGTGAAAAACCGGATATTATTCCTTCGACGATACAAAAGAGCGAAGATGAAAAGACAGGAGTCTTTTTCTTATCCAACGTCTATGAAAGTCTCTTTCCATTTCCTTCCGACCGGCGAATCAAAGAGCTAAGAATAATCCAACTCCTTCCAAAGGGCCCCGATTATCTCTCGGCTCATCCGCGAATCGGAATTCCATGGGCGGCAAACGCGCGCGTCTACCTCGGGACGGTTCCTGTCGAAGAAGACGGGAGCGCTCTATTCAAAGCTCCGGCGGGAGTTCCTCTCTACTTCCAAGCGGTCGACGAGTCGGGGCGCGCGGTTCAGTCGATGCGCAGCGCCGTCTACCTCCAACCTGGGGAAAACCGAGGATGCGTCGGTTGTCATGAACAAACGCAGACGACGATTGGTCAAACCTTGCCTCAACGCACCATCGCCTCGTTACGCGCGCCGTCATCCATCGTACCCGGAGATAAAGCGCTGCGTCCTATATCGTTTCTTCGATTTATTCAGCCGATCCTAGACGCAAAGTGCGTTCGTTGTCACGACGGCGGTGAAGAAAGCGTCGCGCCGATTCTGACCGATGAAATCGACGAGCCTTTCACGAAAAGCTATAAAGAACTGACTCAATACGTGAAATGGTACGAATGGGGCGCGAAGAACTATCGTGAGATAGTCACCAAACCTGGCGAATGTGGCGCTGATATTTCTCCTATCACGGAGATCATAAGGACGGGAGCGCACAAAGATATTGGACTAACGGATGAAGAATATCGCAAAATTCTCCTATGGTGCGATTTGAACGCGCCTTTTTACGGCGTCTATGATCCCAAGGATCAAGCAAGACAACTTCAAGGAGTGGACGTTCCCCTTCCAGAACTTCAATAGCTAATGGAGAAGATACTTGATATCGAGGTCTTTATCCGTTCCAGTTTCGAACGATTAGAATTCACATCGAACATCTTAAAAGACAAGAAAAAAAGAAGGCCGCGGCAAATCTCATCGCCGCAGCCTTTTCTTTCAGTTCGCGCGTTTCGTCTTTTCGGAAGTTATTCCCTTTTTAAACTCGGGGAACGTTTTTTCCGCTGAACGTTGATCGAGATTGAAGATAATAAAACCTTCCGTGCCGAGACGCTGAGCGATATTGGCCTGGAGAATCGCCTCGTCGGGACGCATATTATTCCCCGTCGAAGAATAGCCGATCCCTGGATAGAGAGGGACTTTCCCTTGCGTTATCGGAAGTTGCTTTTTAATAAGCTGTTCAAAGTAAAAGGGGTCTTCCGTGTAATCCATCGGACACACGAAATCAAGATATCCCTTTTCGATCCACAGTCCCCAATCTTGTCCAACGGACTTCTTCACCCAGGGATACCCCTGGAACACGGCGGCGGAAATTTGAACATTCGGTTTTTTCTCTCGAACAGCCTCGCTTACTTCGCGGACAAGCGCTGTAATTTGATCGCATCGCCACTGTCGCCACGCGGAATCGACTGCCTTGTCTTTCTTGATCGCTTCAACGAGATCGCCCTCGAGTCGTTGACCTGTCGATTCGTAATAACTCTCGGCAAAACGTTCGCGGCAACCGTCGCAGAAGCATGAATTTTCGTCGGGATATCGAATGTAATCGAAGTGGATTCCATCGACGTCATAATTGAACGCTACTTCCTTGAGCGCGTCAAGTTGGAGTTGGCGATTCAGCGGCGAGGAGGGGCAAAGCCACGGTTGTTCTTCACCGTTTATCGTATGTTGCAACCGGCCTTCGCGACGCATTTGTTCAAGGAATTCCTTAGAGGAATTGGACGCGTTAAAGCAGACCATCCAAACATGAACCTCGACGCCATACTTTTTACCAGCCGCAACCGCCTGCTCGATCTGGTCCCCAAATTCACGCGCTTTAGAATCGTTTGGAAGAACCTTGCTCTTATAGCTAGCTTGTCCACCCCACAACATATTCGACACGATTCCATTGAATCCCGCGTCGGAGAGTTCTTTCATCGTGCGATCCCAGTCTCCTCGCCAAATGCCGCATCCGGAGTGTTCCCACCAGAGACGAGCTTCATTTTGACGCGGGGAGAGCGACCTTGCGAAATCGTCGATCCTGGCGTCGCGAATCTCCGCCAAGAGCTTAACGAGCGAGGTCAAGGCCTTTAAAGAGCCTGGAGCGTTGGATTTGTCCAAGTATTTTAAGACGTCGGAAAGGGCTATATTGCGTTTTTCAAGTTCTTTTTTCACGAAATTCAGCGTCTTTTCCCGCGCCTCGAATCGATCGTCCTCGGGATAAACGCCGACGTCAAAGATTGAAACCCATTCGGCTTGCGCAACGTTTCGCAAATATTCGGGAGAAATGTCGGCAATGATTGAGGCGACGAGACCCTTCTTATTCGCGGCGTCGATATGGTCGAAAACATGAGAGCAGTAGAGTCCAGAACCGCTCAAAATAAGAGAAGGATAGCGCGTCGCCTCCCCCTCCTCGCTCCAATAGGCCAGAACGTGCGCCTTATTATCGCCGTAAATTACGCTAGTTTTCGCCGATTTAAACTTGTCGTCGCAACTAACGACGTAATAATTCCAAGAATCTTGAGAACATCGACTCGGTATCGATAAACCGCGTTCCTTCGCCAAACGGATGGAGTCTTCGTCAAAACGCATCCCGTCAATCGCGAGCCCCTCTTGAGACGGTCGGCAAAAACCCTCGTTGACGACTCCTAATTTCGCCAAAAGTTTAGGATGACTATCATAAAAAACGAAGAGAAAACCGCCGGAGTCGACGAACTGGCATAAACAGTCGATCGTTTCGTCCGAAAGGTTGCCGCCAACAGGAAGGACGACGGCTCGATATTGCTTCAACTTATCCAACGTTACATGTTTCACGTCGACTCGTTCGCAAAAAACGCCGCTCTTCTCAAATAGATCCGTCGTCGACGCGATATAGCTCGGACTGTCGGTCGGGTATCCGTCTAGAACCGCAAAATCACTTCGAATCGCCTTAAAAGACACGAATTCCAGGGTTGCGTCAACAGACGCTCCACGCCAGAAGGCGAGTCTCACGGAGTCCACCTCCGCCAAAGTTCCGGGGGCTCCTTCGGGGCGAACTTCCCCAATATTGAAGCGCACGACCAGGCGACCGTCGGAATAACGTTTGGAGTCGCCCGTCATTCCATACCATCCGTCTCCGCTATGAAAATACAACGTGGTATAGCCGATCGCCTCCATTTTATCGACTTTTACGATCAATTCGTAGGACGCGTAAGACGAGCAGTCCTGTTTGATCGGAACGTCAAGACACGCTCGATGCGCTTCTTCGTTGGAAGCGAAAGGGAGCTCCAAAAACTTCGTCTTGTCGTCAAACGTAAGGAATTGATCATAGTTATACGAATAAGACGTCTCCATAAAGGCGTCGGAAATAAGTTTTCGTTCGACGTCGTCTAACGCGTAGGCTCGTTGACCTTGCTCTTCTGATAAAAAGCAAAGCGCGACGAACGCGACGCACAGGCAAGAAATAAATCTAGTCATTTAAGTTCCTCCAACACACGGGGGAAAAGTTTTGCGTCTAGGTTAAAACGTGAAAAAAATCGACTTTGAATCAGGTCGGCGTCATACTTCGCGTCGTTCCTGCTCGTCAAATTCGATTCGACGTTGACGATCCCCTTTGAAAGTCCCAAACGCGGCGCATCCGACAGCCGCTGCGCCAATGATCCACGCGACGCCGAGAACGGCGAAGGCGTAGCGATACCCTTTCTCGACGCCGAAAGAGTCGCAAAACGCGCCGACCATTTGACTCGACCAAGCGCCGATGATGAACGCAAAGAAAATCATAAAACCGACCGTCGTCGAACGATATTTCACAGGAACTGTTTCAAAGACGGAAGCATGAGTGTTGCACTCATAGAATCCGCGGCAGATCCCCATCGCAAAGAAGAGAGCATATAAAGCCGTCAAAGAGTTGACAGAACCGATGAACGCAATAATCGGGGCGCCGAGCGCCATGGCGAAAAACTGTTGTTTCGGTCGATAACTAGGGGACTTCTTCGCCATCTTATCGGAGAGCCATCCTCCCAAATAGATGCAGCCGAACGCGGCGATATGATGCCAAAACATCCCGTTCCATCCCGCCGCCGTCTGACTCAGTTCATATTTTTCTTGCAAAAACTTCGGCACGACGTTTAGATACGCGTTGTTGACAAAGACGATAGCGGTAAAACCGACCGTTAAAAGCAAAGCGGAACGATTCCGAAAGATCATCGAAAGGAATTCGCGAACCGACGGTTTTTCTACGGAGGTCTCGGTCTGACTACCTTCGGCAAATCGCACGCGCGCGGGGTCTTTTAAACGGAAAATTAAGAGTAGTCCGACAAGGATACTTGCGCCGCCAAAAGTCCAGAATGAGCCGCGCCAACCGAATCTTTCGCATACCCACGCGGCTAAAAAACCGCTGACAATAACGCTAAGATAAACCGCTGTTTGATGCACGGAGAGAGCGATAGCGCGAGTTTCTTTATGATATGAAGCGATAAGGCTCGTAGACGCCGGACCGTAAAAAGCCTCGGCCACCACAAGACCGACGCTATTGAAAACGATCATCCCTAAAATACTAGTGACGCACCCGGTGCAAACAGTCGCGATACTCCAGCAAAAGAGGCATGTTATGAGCAATTTGCGCTTATTGAATCGATCGCCAAAATAACCGGCGATCGGCACAATAAGAGCCATGAGAGTAAACATGACCGTTCGCGTCACATACAGCGTATTGTTGTTGAGATCAAAAGCGTCTTGAATCGACGTTGCAACGATCCCGTATATCGCGCGGTCGGACTGATGAAAGAAATACGCCAGGAAAAGGAGCGCGAGAAGTTCCCAGCGATAGAAAGGCGAAACCGTCTTCAACGGTTGAGACGAAGCTTTGACGCTATTCATAACAAGCCTCTTGAAAAATAGAATAGGATACGCGGCGAGTCAGGCATACGCCGCATAAAAACCAAGAGGCTTATCGTCGCCTCATGGCAATAAATGAAGGAACGCGTCGCGTAAATAAGCGGCCGCTGTTTCTGGCGCTATTGGATTAATATCAATACCGCTGCCGTGTTCGTAACCGGCTTTCTTTACAAGACTGGGCAGGATCGTTAGGCGAGGTCGAAAAATCGCGAGAACCTCAGTCATCTCCGATTCTAAACGGTACGGTTGATTCGTCATAACTACATTATAATCAAGAGGCGTCAAATCCAACGGTCGATAACGACGTTTCGTTTCCTGCAACGCGCGAAGCGCATTGCGAGCGAGCTTTGCAATCTCGCTAAGAGTCGACTCGTCATAATCTTCAAACGCTCCGTCGAATAAGGGACAAATTTCAACCTGCAAAGGAAAGCGACTCGCATAAGGGCAATAGAGCGCGAAAGAATCTGTTTTCGCGACGATTCGTGAGCCCGCTTCTATTTCCATCGCCATCAACGCCTCCCAGAAAGAGGCGCTTTCTCCGTGTTCTTGACGAATGCGTTCATATCGCGCGACGCGCTTCACTTGCGAGCAGACGTCGTCGGGAATTACGACGTTTCCCGTAAGTTGGCAATGCGTATGCGGTTGCGACGCGCCCGCGTTGGCGCCGACATTCTTAAAGAAGAACGCATAATCGTATAAACCAGAAGCTCTAAACTCCTGCAATCGGTTTTGCAACAACCGAAAAGCCAGGACAATCTCAACCTCGGACATTTCTGCCCATCCGCGAAGGTGGCGCCTTGCGTCGATCGCCACTTCGTGACGCCCTACCGCGTCTATCTTCTGAAAAAAGCGTTCCTTGAGCGACAATTTACCGTCGTGGAAAAGACGTCGTAGCTCGTCAAATCCCTTGGGATGAGTAAAGCGCGCTGGATCGATTCTGAAGGCAGGAAACTTATTCTCGATTACGCGCCCAAGCCAATGAAGCCCTTCCAGATTCCCATCCCTCTCGAGCGTTTTAACCGTATATTTTTCCCCTTTCCCGTTCGGATTCTCAACTATCGAAGCGACAGTCTCAGTCGTAATTTGCTCATTGCCGGGACAGAAAACGCAATCTTTGTGCGGCGCGAAGTCCTGCGCTTCCGATTCTGAAATAGGCGTAGACGACTTATCGCCCCCCCCTTCTCCATTTCGATGCGAAGAGATCGACTCCGGTCTCTTTCCACGACCTTCGGCTATCAGCGTCCAACGATCAGTGAGAGGGTCGAGTCTAAAATCGGAATAATGCCCCTGCGAAACAGAGGCTCGTAAATGCGTTTCTTCTGAGTCCACTTGAGATCAACTTGGGGAGACGATATCGCTCCGCAAAAACACACAGGGTTTAAATCATTAAAACGCCGACGCTAGACGAAAATCTAGATCGACGTTTGTCACTTCTTCTAAACAGCGAGCAAGACGCGAAAACTAAGCCCCTCGTCTTGCTCTTAATTTCGCAAATTACAGCTAGGATCAGCGGGTGACGGTGTGGTAAACCTGACCGATACCGGGAACCTGAATCTTGAGGCGACCGTTTTCATCGGGCGTATTCCACGGCGTGCCGTCCCAATCGTAAGAGCTAGGACGATAGGACTTTTCAGACTTGAGTTCTTCGTCCCAGTTCAACTTCTTACCAGTATAGCAAGCTTCGCGCGCCATGATACCCATCATCGTCGCCTTCGCCATGTAATCGCCGTTGTTGATCGTGTCGATCTTACCGCGGATGGACTTGTAAAGTTCGACGTGTTCAAGGGTGTACATATCGGAATCAACGCGTTCCTGTTCGTAGATGACCTTGCCGTCGAGATCGGTGATGCGACCGCGACCGAGGATCGACGCGAAGCCCTTCGTTCCGGCGAAGTACGCCTGGTTTTCGCCCCAGCAACCGTTCTGCTGACGGCAGAAGGAGTAGAAAGTCGTACCGTTCGGATATTCAAAGACGGCGGCCATGGAGTCGTAGATATCGCCATTGGCGGGCTGCGCGACGCGTTGCATACGCGCGCCTAAGCCGTAGCAGGTCGAAGGAGCGACGTCGCCCATCGCCCACAGAGCCTTATCAAGGGTATGAACGTGCTGTTCGATGTTGAAGTCGCCCGAAAGCCACGCGTAGTTGTACCAGTTGCGAACCTGCGCCATCATTTCGGTGTCGCCTTCAGCGCGAGGACGGCTCCAAAGCTGGCTGGTGAGATAGGTCAAGCGACCGGAGGTGATTTCACCGATTTCGCCGCCGCATACGCGTTCCATGACGTCTTTGACGTTGAGGTCATAGCGCCAGCAAAGACCGGAAACAAGCGTCAAACCCTTTTCCTTTGCAATCTTGGTGGATTCCATGACTGAACGGATACCCAAAACGTCGGTTGCGACAGGCTTTTCGCAGAAAACATGCTTGCCCTGAGCAACGGCGTATTCGAGAGAGCGATAACGGAAACCGGGAGCTTCGCAAAGGAGGACGAGATCCGCGGCGTCGATCGCGTCTTTGTACGCGTCAAGACCGGCGAAGATGCGATCGCCAACGTCGATTCTGTCGCCAAAAGCGGCTTCAAGACCTTCGACCGCGCCCTTAGCCTTAGGCATGAAGGCGTCGGCGACAGCGACGATCTTGCTATTGGGATCGGCGTTCAATGTATTCGCAGCGGCTCCGCGACCACGTCCGCCGCAGCCGATAAGCGCTACTTTAATGAGGTTGTCTTCACCGGCGTGAACGCGAGGAAGATTAGAGGCGGAAAGAGCGGCGACGCCAATCGCGCTCGTCTTAAGGAAGTTACGACGAGAAAGACTCATTGTAAAATCTCCATTGCAAGGGGTAAAAGTTAAAGGCGCTTATCGCTACGCGCTATATTTAACAAAAAAACATACTATTCGTCAACTTTCCGTTTCGACGTCTTTTACCGCGACACGGAATGATAAACTTGTCCCAAACCTGGTACTTGAATTTTGTATCGGCCTTGTTCATCCGGAACGTTCGCCGGAATTCCGTCGGGAGTATATTCGCTAGGCCCGTATGACTTGTCGGAGTTAAGAGCTTCGTCCCATGTAATCTTTTGGCCCGTATAACACGCCTCGCGCGACATAATTCCCATCATCGTCGCTTTCGACATGTAATCGCCGTTATTGATCGTATCGACTTCGCCGCGGATTGATTTATACATCTCTTGATGTTCGATAAGATACATATCCGAAGCGACGTTCTTACGTTCGTAAATAACCTTGCCGTCGAGATCGGTTATGACCCCGCGACCTAAGACGGACGATACATACCCCTTCGTTCCGGAGAACGTGGCGTTGTTCTCTCCCCAGGTTCCGCTCTGATGACGGCAATAGGAATACAATGTCGTGCCGTTGGGATACTCGAAAACAGACGCCATGGAGTCGTAGATATCTCCGTTTCCGGGCTCCGCGACGCAAACCATACGTCCGCCAAGTCCATAGCACGTTGCAGGAGCAACGTCGTGCATCGCCCACAAGCCCTTATCGAGGGTGTGGACATGTTGTTCCACGTTAAAATCGCCGGAAAGCCACGCGTGATTATACCAATTCCGAACCTGCGAAATAAGTTCCGTGTCTCCTTCCACGCGAGGTCGCGGCCCGTGATTTCCGCCCATGTACGTGAGTCGAGCCGACGTAATATCGCCAATCGCTCCGTCAAGGACGCGTTGCATAATATCTCTGACGTTCAGGTCATATCTCCAGCAAAGGCCCGACACGAGAGTAAGGCCCTTTTCTTTCGCAATCTTAGACGATTCGATCACAGAACGCAACGTCGGCGCATCCGTCGCCACGGGCTTTTCGCAGAATACGTGCTTACCCTGTTCAACGGCGTAGGCAAGAGAACGGAACCGAAAACCGGGGACTTCGCACAAAAGAACGACGTCGCAGCAATCTATCACTTGCTTATAAGCGTCGAGTCCGGCAAAAATGCGCCCTTCGACGTCGACCCGATCCTCAAACTGAAGTTTAAGCCCTTCCGCCGCGCTCTGCGCCTTTGGCATAAATGCGTCGGCAACTGCGTAAAGCTTCGTATTGGGATCTGCGGACAAAGTATTGACCGCCGCCCCGTTTCCACGACCGCCGCATCCAATCAATCCGACTTTTAACTCATTGCGTTCGCCGGCATGAACGGGGGCTAATGTCAACCCGGTAAAAAGAGTGCCCGCGATGGTTCGTGAATTTAAAAAAACGCGGCGACTTTCTGCGGTTTTCATCAATTAGGCTCCTAGTAATACGAAGGATTGCAGAAAAGGAATCCCCTCCATATTCCGATTCTATCCAATTTATGTACAAAATTCAATATCCTCGAAAGAATTTATATTATCAAATTCTATCCGAAACAAATTCATTTCTCAACGTACAGGAATCTTTGTTTTCGGATAACGTCGTAAGATTTCGACGACTTTTTCACGCAAAGCGCCATTGGTCGCGACGCCCTCGCGCCCTTCGATCGTTTCCTCGCCCTGCCAGTTGCCAAAAACTCCGCCCGCTTCGTGAAGAATCGGAACCATCGGCGCGGCGTCCCAGAGTTCGAAGAAAGGATCCGTCATAATTTCTGCGCGCCCTGTCGCGACAAGATAATAACCGTAAGCGTCTCCCCACGTACGCGTTAAACGGCATTTTTCTTCAAGCTCGTCATACGCGCCTTCTCGACCGACAAGATCAAAATCATAGCAATCCGTCGTAAGAAAAAGCGCGTCTTCCAAACGACTTACCGAAGATACGCGCGCAGGTCGTCGTTTACTGTCATCATTAAAAATTTCCCAAGCGCCGAGTCCCATGCCCCCGCAAACGCCGCGCCCCAACGCAGGCAGCCAAATGACGCCGATTTGAGGTTCAAGCTTGCCGTCTTGCGCAATCTTTTGAACGCCGACGAGATTTGAATAAATTGGAACGCCGTGAACGAACGATTTGGTTCCATCAATCGGATCGATGACCCATTGCCAACCAGAGGAGCCGATCTTGTCGTCGAGTTCTTCTCCCAAGATCGAATCGTCCGGGAAGGCCTCCATAATCAATTTTCGTCCCAACGCTTCGGCGCCGCGATCCGCCTTCGTAACAGGCGTGCCATCCTGCTTCTTCTCGACGTCCATGGAGTCGCTATCGAAATATTCAAGGGTCAAATTGCCCATTTGACGCGCCAAGTTTACGGCAAATTCAAAACGGTTCTTCATTGGTATTCCAGCCTTGAGCCAAAAGGATATTTTAGGTTAAGTCTCTCAAAACGAAAACTATACGAAAATTTAACACAAAATAACCAAGCGCCAAGATTGAAATGAAGCGCTGGATTTCTATAATTTCTTGGCAACGTCTAAAAATCTATCAGACCGCTATTCATTCACTGTTCTTTGTTCGAGGTAACTTCATGCACGACTTTTCCATGTCTCGTCGTTCTTTTATCGTCAACAGCGCCGTCGGAGTCGCTTTAGCCTCCGCTTTACCGTCTTCGGTTAAGGGGCAGGACAAACCGAAAATTCAAGGTTTTGACGAAACCGACACGGCGGTCGATCCTAACGCCAAATGGGAGCCGTTCACTGACAGAAAGCTTCGTATTGGTATTGCGGGATACGGTTTATGCCAATTCGGGGCGCAATTTGGGCTGCAAGATCATCCTAACGCCGAAGTGGTCGCCGTAACCGATTTGTTCCCGGATCGTTGCGCGGGCCTTGCCAAAGCGTGTCGCTGTGAGAAAACGTACGAATCGTTGGAAGAGATGGTCAAAGACGACTCTATCGAGGCGGTCTTTATCGCGACGGACGCGCCGAGCCATGCCGATCTCGCTTGCCTTGCGTTAAAGCATGGAAAGCATGTCGCCTCCGCCGTTCCGGCAATTTTTGGAGACGTTGAACACGCTTATCGTCTATACGAAACGGTTAAAGAAACCGGTCTCTACTACGGAATGTTCGAGACGAGCGCGTTCCACGACGACGTCTATCAGGCGCGCAAGATCTACAATGCCGGCGGGTTTGGACAAATGATTTATACCGAAGGCGAGTACTATCACTTCGGAGTCGGCGTCCTCGAGGGGTATAAGAACTGGCGTAGAGGCCTCCCGCCTCAATGGTATCCGACACATTCGAACGCCTACTATACCTGCGTCACGGGCAATAGCTTCACGTCCGTTTCCTGCGTTGGTCATGTGAGCAAGGAAGAGGAATATCAGCCGGGACAAAATCCTTACAACAATTACTTTGGAACAGAAACGGCGCTTTTCACAACCTCTGAAGGAGGCTCCGCGCGAATGGTCGTTAGCTGGGACTCTTGGGGTTGGGGTGGCGAAACAGGGCGTATGCGCGGCGAACTTGGCGCCTTCAACGGCGGTTACGCAGGACGCAACGAAGAGGTGAACAATATTGTCGCCAAATTGGGCGATCTTCGCAAACCGGCGTTGCCCCCGACAGTCACGCCAGGTTCTCACGGCGGTTCCCACGGTTACCTGGGTTCGAACTTTATCGAGTCGATCCTGAAGGATCGTCATCCGCTCGTGAACGTGGCGGTAGCCCTTAACACGACGGTTCCTGGTATCGTCGCTCACACCTCGGCGCTGAAAGACGGCGAAACCCTCCGCATCCCGGAATTTAAGATGTGGTAAGAAAAATTGAAGCGTCTTCCAATAAGAAAAGAGGGTGCGATCGGGGAAAGATCGCACCCTCTTTTGCCTTAAAGTGTAATACTACGGATTTAAAACCTTCAGGAAATGATTCTGTAGCGACCAATTCGCGGTCGCAAGGAGCGGTTGATTCGCCAAGTCAAAGGGTTTGCCGTTGGTATTCGTCGCGACGCCGCCAGCTTCCTGCAAAATAAGGACTCCCGCCGCAACGTCCCAAGGGTGCGCCGATTGACACGACATCCCTTCAAAACGCCCAGACG
This sequence comes from Planctomycetaceae bacterium, assembly GCA_004556055.1. Taxonomy (GTDB): domain Bacteria; phylum Planctomycetota; class Planctomycetia; order Pirellulales; family Thermoguttaceae; genus RUG369. The sequence continues at coordinate 37,624 of SFIW01000007.1, read as the reverse complement.
CAACGTACGCAAGATTTAACGCGGTCGAACCAGTACGACGAAGAGCTTGGCAAACAGTCACGCAACGCTGGAAAGCAAGCGTGTCGAGTGAATCTGAACGCGCTTCGGTCTCGTAGGAAATTGCGACGAGCGCATGCGCGGGATCCTCTTCGGAGCTCGTCGTAATTTTAGCGCCGTTAAGATACGCGCCACACCCCTTTTCCGCCGTATATAATTCGTTGGTATTCGGATTGTAAATCGCGGCGCAAATGATATCGTTACCGCGCGCCAAGGCGATCGACGTACAGAAGAAAGGAACGCGGTGTACGAAATTCGTCGTTCCGTCAAGAGGATCGACAATCCACGTGTAAGGCTTGTCAGCAGGAGCCGCGCTTCCGCACTGAGCTTCGCGAAGCATCTGTCCCGCAGGAACGTTTGATGCGAAGGCGTCCCCAAAGGAGGGAGTTTTCCCCTGAGACTCCTCGCCCAAAAAACAATGACAAGGAAACGCGTCAAGCACGATCTCTTCGATCGCTCGCTGCGCTAAAACGTCCGCTTCCGTTACAAGATCCGCGCGACTCTTTTCGCGGAACCCCACTTTTCCTAATTTTTCCCTTAATATGGCGCCCGCCTCATGCGCAGCTCTTACCGCCGTATCCAAAAATTCCGACATTTTAACTCTACTTCCAGAAATGATGCGTCATCAGAAGAAGGCGCTCTAGGAACAACGTTATTTCAATTTACGCCATTCCGCGACCGCGAGTTCATCGCACCTCTCGTTTTCTTTATGACCTGCATGTCCTTTAATCCAGTCAAACTCGACTTCATGGAGCGAAACGAGCTCATCTAGTTTTTGCCATAGATCAAGATTCTTTACCTCGGCCCAACGTCCCTTCTCTTTTCTGCGCCAACCGTTTGCTTTCCATGAACTCATCCATTTGGACAGACCGTTAAGCACATATGTGCTGTCGCTCACAAGCCGTATCGTCGTCGGACGTTTTAAAGCCGAGAGTCCTTCAACAACGGCAAGCAATTCCATCCGATTATTCGTCGTTTGAGGTTCTCCCCCCGAACGTTCCAATCTCTTCCCTGAAGGCGCATGATACAGTACAAAAGCCCAACCGCCTGGGCCGGGATTACCGCTACATGCCCCGTCTGTATACAAGATTGTCTCCGGTTCCTCAATCATATGGATCAGTTCACTTCTAACAATTGGCGTTTATCGTCGACGCAGATTCGCCTCGACGACTGAATTTCAAATAGAGGGGAATTTTAATTTTATCATAAAGAGAATTGTCCGCAAGGGCGCATCTTCGCCATAGAATCGTCAAGAAGTTAGATTAAGGGGTCTTAACGGAACGATCTTCAGTTTGATCATTTTGACGTCCGCCTCGAAAACGCGCCATCCCGCTCTCAGCTCCCTTGGCGCGGGGATATTGGGGGCGGTACGGCGTGGGCGTCTCAAACTGTCGGGCGTCGTTCACGGGCGCAGATCTGAAATCAATTTCATACCTCTTTTGAATAATCCCGCGCGTTTTGGCAACCAAGTATTGAGTCATGTGATCGAGGTTAGGCTTCACGGTAAGTTCGGAGAGGAGCGAAACCGCCGCGCTATAATTCCCGCGTTGAGCTTCAAGCCATGATCGTCCGGCGAGAACGAAAGTTTCGACGGCGACGTCTGATTTCGTCCGTCCCCCTAACTCCTGAAAAAGACTTCCTGCTGATTCAACGTCATTTTCCGACACATATACAAGCGCCAATTGTTTCTTTGCGCGAACTTCCCAATAATCAACCCCTGGAAAATACTCGTAAACGCTCTTCCACGCGTCGACTGCTCCCGTTTGAAGAGCGAACACATACTGTTCTTCAACCGTGCGAAATCGTTCGACGCATAAAGGAGGCTCGGGAGGAGCGAACGAAAGTCGTCTATTATTAATGATATGAAGCAAACCGCCTAAAAGAAAAGAAGCGACGAGGAAGACGGAAAAGAAAGCGACGCGCCGTCGATTCCAAAAGACGACGCCCTCGCGTTTAACAGATTCAAGTTGATCGTATGTCGCGCGCCAATCAAGAGCCAACGACGTCGTGGTCGCTACTCGATCATATCGTTCGCGTTCTTCATCCGTAGAAAAGAAAGTTGAAACGCCGCTCTCCTCATCCAATACCGCTTCCTTCAAAGACGATTCTGCACGAGAAAAAGCGCACTGACACTCTCGACGAGCCGCGCGTATATCGTTGATTAGTTCGGAGAGAGACGCCGGTCTGTCTGCTGCGTTCTTCTCCAACATCCGCATAACCAAGTTCGCAAGACCTTCGGGAACCTCTGGGCGAAGTTCGCTAACGGAAGTCGGACGTTCGTTAATATGTTTAAGAGCGACGGCAAGAGGCGTGGCGCCATTGAAAGGAGCCCTGCCCGTTAAAAGCTGATAGGCGGTAACGCCAAGCGAATAAACGTCGCTACGCGCGTCGACAGTCTGGCCTCGCGCCTGCTCGGGACTCATATAGAGAGGCGTTCCAAGCGCGACTCCGGTTCTCGTCGCGTAGGCGCCCGTCATCGTGGACTCAGTCGGACCGATTGCGCGAGCAAGTCCAAAATCGACAACGCGAATGATTCCAGACGAATCAACAAGAATATTCTCAGGCTTAACGTCTCGGTGAACCAGGTTGAAGTCCGACGCGCACTTTAATGCGGCGGCGACCTGCTCTAATACGACGAAGGTCTGTTGAATCGACGCGGGGCCGTTACGTCGCAAAAATTGCGCTAAGCTTACGCCAGAGATAAATTCTTGGGAAATAAACCAATAACTTTTAGCACTCTCGCGCCGATTCTTACCCAATTTCAACCAAGAAGACGGCTCAGGATTTTTTAACTCGCCTACTTCATAGATACGAACAACGTTTGGATGTTCCAACTGGGCTGCGGCGCGCGCTTCGTGCAAAAACCGGCGAACGTAATTATCGTCCGAAGCTAGCGCGTCTTTAAGGATTTTCAACGCGACATGACGTTCCAACGATATTTGTCGAGCAAGGAAAACGTCGGACGTCGCCCCGCCTCCAATTCGTTTAAGAATTTGATAATCGCCAAGCGTCTTCCCGCATAAATCGGTACGATCGTCCATTATTACCTCGTTGCGCCCGACCGTCATAACGTTGTCTCTCTCCTAAGGGGGGAAGGAGCGCGACTCGATACAGATTGATATCGTAGCGAGCCGCGCCGTTCGTATCTCTTATTGAATTAAAACAACGCCGAGGGCGTGTGGTTTCGCAAAATATCTTTACGATAAACTTAGAAGGTCAATTTTATAAGACCGTCTTTCGATACATAATAGTCCTTTACCCCAAGTTCAGCCGCCCAACAACGCGTGTCGCACGTTTTAAAGGGGCCCGTGCCATCTCCTCCGCCCGCGTCGTTGCGCCAAAGCCAATCTGGAGTCGGCCAGAGAGTATATGTCGGCTTAACCGCTTCATAAAAGTTCCGACGCACGCCTTGTTGTCCATGATGCGCCATTTGACAAAATTCGCATGACAACTTGTCTCGCTGAGCCTCTAAAAGACGATCTCCACCTTCGTATCCAAGATCGCCAAGTATCAAAATCGACTTGTCGCCGACGTCCAAACGATAGGTTATCGTCGAATTATTGATGGCGTTATTTTTGATCGACAGGTCAAAGTCGTTTAAACATTCTATACGAAGCGAACCAAATTCAAAGACCTGATTCGGCGCGGGCTTTTGGGCGCTTGGAAACTTGGCGAGCCCTTCAAAAATCGCGTCGGTTTCTTCCTTGCAATAACTTTCGTTTTCATTGATCCATTCTTGAGGTGGAAAGTTATAGTAGAGATTCTGAATCTTCACCGAGTTAGGACGATTGGTCAAAATTTCCACGAGCGCGTTGCAATGATCGCTATGCGCGTGCGTCAAAAACCATGCGTCGACCTTACCGCCGCATTCGCCGTTAATAAGTTCAAGAAGCTCGTCCGCATTGTGAGCCCAACCGCCGTCAAAGACGATCGTATGCCCCTCGCGGGTCTTCAGAACATACCCCATCATCTGAGCGCCGGAGTCGTTGGAGAGTTGCCAAAGCGTCGCCTTGGGATCGTCCGAGTTTTGTGAAAAATTCAAAGTCTTCTTTGGCTCTTTCGCAAAGCAATCGTTAGATTGGGTTGCGTCGAACGCCAGCGGAACGGCTAAGCTAGAAAGAAGAAACGTCCTACGATCCATAATAAACCTCCCTATAGAAGACCAAAAATAATGAAAACGCGTCATACAACGCAGAAGCGGTCTATAATTATAGCACAAACCAGCCTAAAAAGGCTAAGCCTCGATATTTTTACTCTGCCAAAAAGGAGCCGGAATACCTAAAGCCGCCGCTACGGCGCTTATAAGAACCAATTCGCGTTCCGTGACGACTTCGTCGTAAAGAACGCAACGCCAACACGCTTCCATCACGAGTTTCTTTAATTGAGGCGAGGACTTGGCAAGTTCGTTGAGCGACTCGGTAAACGTGCGCAACGTAACCGACTCAGAAGGGGGAAACTCCGCGGAAATTCCGAGTCCCGAACATCCCTTTTCAAACGCCAATTCAGCGTCCCCGTCTTTCAAAGCGCCCTGCGTCGCTAAAGCCGCCAAGACGTTCACAAGACGATCTTTCACGCTTGACGCCGTATTGTATTTGACTTCCATCGGCGCTAAAAGACCGAAGAAAACGTCAAGTTCGCGAATCGCTAGACATTGCAACGTATATTCAAACACGTCGAGTCGTTTGTCGACGCAGCACAGGAAAAACGTCGCCTGGCGGAAAGAATCATATTCTCCGGAAGTCATCGTTTTAAGAAGAGGAATACAAATTCGAACAACCTGAAGACGCGTTGCGTCGGAAAGCCCTTCAACAAGGGAAATCGCCTTTTCTAACGCTTCATTGTCTGAAGCGCTCGAATACCTTTTCTGGAGGCCCTCGCGTTGGATTGCCTTGATTCTAGAGTCCTTATCCAGAAGAACGGAAAACACTATCGCTCGGGCGTTCTCTAAAGAAGAAATAAACTCGTCTAGCGCGGGGAAGAGCGGAGTCGGAATTTGCGCTTCAAGGAGATTTTCACCGTCTTTTTCCAACTTACATCCGTCGCCATAAAGTTCCTGGGGCAAAGAACGACGCTCGGAGGATGGCGAGGGAGCAGGAGTCGAATCCGCGTTGGAAACGTTGGAAGCGTCGCTCTCGACGCCAGCGTCGTCCCCCATTACGCTCGAGGAATCCGCGTTGGAAACGCTAGAAGCGTCATTCTCAGCTACGGAGTCGTCCACCGTTATGTTCTTCGAGGAATCCGTGAACAGAGAGATATTAGAAGCGTCGACGTCAGACGGTCTGAAGATCGTCTCATCTTCCGAAGAGGCGTCATAGGCAGGGAAGACGCCGTCAAAAGACGGATCAATCGTCTTGATTCGCTTACGAAGAGGCGGATGCGTGCGAAAGAGCGCGAGCATGATCCCAGGTTTGAAAACAGGCGCAAAGAAGAAATGCGCCGCCTGTTGCGCGCCTTTACCGCCGACGGACGTTTCGACGCCGGCCCCTCCAATTTTTTTCAGCGCGCTCGCCAGTCCTTCCGGATTACGCGTAAATTGAATGGCGGACGCGTCCGCTAAGTATTCGCGTTGACGCGTCACCGCCGCGCGCATCATATTGCCGAACAAAATGCCCGTCCAACCGATGCACACAAGGCTTATACCAATCGCCAGTATGAGGAGAAAAGTGTAAAACTTCGCTTTGGAGTCGTCGTCTCCCGAATCAGTGAAGGCCATTTGGATCGTATAAGTACCCAAAATAACGATCAGTTCGATTCCAAACAAGACGGCGAGCAGACGCATATTTAGCTTCATATCACTGTGATAAATATGGCTAAATTCGTGGGCGACAACCCCTTGAAGTTCGTCTCGTTTTAAACGCTTCAAGGCGCCTTCCGTAACACAAATCGCGGCGTTTTCAGGAGAAAGGCCAACCGCGCAGGCATTGATTCCGTCGACGCCTTTTATGATAAAAACGCGAGGGACGGGAACGCCAGACGCAATCGACATTTCTTCGACAACGTTGTATAACCTCCGCTCTCGCAGATCAGGGGAATTGCGAGGTACCATCGTCGCATTGAGAGAGCTAAGAATCTTATCGCTTCCCCCTTTCTTTATCTGTGATGATTTAAAGAGCATCCCTGAGAAGATCGTCAACACGGTAAGCGAGCAATCCGCCAGAATCAGGAGAGGAGAAGAAAGCTTGCTATAAAAGAATTGCTTCATCCCAATTCCCATGTAGTCGGAGTAATAGAGCATCGCAACGACCGCAGAGACTAAACAATGAACCAACACGATCGTAAGAACGACAGACAACGTAAAAAGAATTGTAAGTCGAACCGACAGAGCGCGGGCTCGATCTTGGCTTTCAAAAAAGTCCATGACTACAAACCTAGAGGAAGGGAGAATTCAAGATAGCAAACTTTGAGGCGACGTTCAAAACTTAACCTTCGGCGCTTCGCGTTCGAGCGGGTCGGCTAATTCAAAGAGAGCCGCCGGAAGGAATCCGAAGACGCCGGCCAAAATATTGTTCGGAAACGTCTCTCGAGAGGTATTGTAAGCCGTCACGCTGTCGTTATAAGACTGACGCGCGAAGCCAATCTTGTTCTCAGTCGACGTCAATTCTTCCTGAAGGGCCAACATATTCTGATTTGAACTCAGCTCGGGATACGACTCCGACAACCCCCAAAAACCGTGCAACGCGCCGTGCAACGCTCCTTCGGCGGCGGAGACGCGCGACATCGCGCTTTGATCGCCGGGATTCGCCAACGCCTCTTTATTGGCCGCCATCGCCCCCGACCTAGCCCGAATAACGGCTTCAAGGGTTTCCGACTCATGTTTCATGAAGGATTTTGCCGTCTCGACAAGATTGGGAATGAGGTCGTATCGACGTTTCAGTTGAACGTCGATCTGAGCATAAGCGTTCTTGTAACGCTGTCTTAGTTTCACGAGGCCGTTATAAACGCTTACCATCCATAAAATGATCAAAAGTCCAAACGCCGCTAGGGCGATCAAAATTACAGGCGTCATAGAAAGCAGTACTAATTCTTCTTTAAGTTTTCTAGGATAATTTTAAAGGTTCGTCAAAACGACGCAACAACGGACTCATTCTAGTATAATCTTAATCCAGAAACAAGAGAAAAATACCTACCTTGACAGATCAAAGAACGTCGATAACGTATGGATCGGCGTCGAGTTCACCCTCGCGCGAACGCGGCGTTGACTATTTGAGAACGCAGGCGGCCTTATTCAGCGTCTCTGAATTATCGAGCGTTTGAAAGCGTAGGCATAACAGGGAATCCGGTGGAAAATCCGGAACGGTCCTCGCCGCTGTATACGTCGCTAGGAATGATAGTTCATTCAGAAAACGTCACAAAGCCATTGACTTCCAGTCGAGAAGGCGACGTTCTTCTACGTGAGTCAGAAGACCTTCCTGCGTTTTGCGGTATCTTCGGAAATTCCGCGCGCCGACGCTAACGCGATGGACGAAGGCGTCGTTCGGGGATCGTCCCTCGCTCAAATCGTCGTTCCGTTTCCTATTTTTAGAGGAGAACGCGATTCGATGAAAAAATTCAATCTATCTTCCCTTAGGAGAGCGTTTACGCTTGTAGAACTACTCGTTGTCGTCGCCGTTATTGGGATTCTCGTCGGTCTACTATTACCCGCCGTACAGGCGGCGCGAGAAGCCGCTAGACGCATGACGTGCATGAATAACGTTCGACAAATCGGTCTAGCTTTTCATCTATACCATGACGTTCTAGAAACCTTTCCTCCCGGTACTCTTACATCCAATGGAACTAACTCAAGTTTTGGTTGGGGAGCGCTAATTCTCCCTTATCTCGAACAAGCCAACGTCAAGGACTTAGTCGATTTCAATCAGCGCGTCTATGATGAAGTTAACCAAAAGGCAGGACAAACGCGCCTTCCTTTCTACCTCTGCCCGTCTGATTCCGATAGTGAGATTCGGGACGTCGACTATTATAACCCCGATAAGGGATGGACGTTGGAAAAGCTCAAATTATCCCCTTCTCATTATGCCGGAATCGTTACGGAAAAAATTTCGAACTTTGGGGCTGAAACGACGGATGGTTGGACGCTTAAAAACGACGAACTTGGGTGTTTGATTATATCTCGAGCAATACGCATCCAAGACGTCCTTGACGGAACGTCAAACACTTTCATGGTCATGGAGGCCTCGTCTTACGAAAATCCGAGAGCTAAAGTTTATGACAATGGAAGTTGGATCATCGGAACCAACATTTTTCGTAAAACGACGGCGCCAATCAATTACAAGCCGACATGCGAGCATTTTCAGTCGGGCAATCTCGTCTGGAGTTGCTCTCAATGCTGCGCGTATCAGTACGAAGCGCGAAGTCGACACCCTTCGGGATTAAACGCGCTTTTTGTCGACGGCTCTGGGCGTTTCATCTCCGAAAACATCGACTTAACGATTCTAGCGGCGACAATCACGCGCGCCCGCGGCGAGACCCGAACGTTGTAAGCGCGCTAAGAATTAACACGGCGACTGGACAAAAAATATTTTTATTTTCTTCGAAACCTCGAGAAGAGTATCTGGGTATAACTTTTTGATAACTCCAATGAAAACGTGCAACACAAACGTTTTTAGCGTCTATCAAAGTCCCATGACCAACTAAGTTAGAGGGGACTCGTATCAAACAACGGCAGAATGAAAGGTTCTTCAAAAGAACTTTCATTCTGCCCCGATAGAGAGGAAAAAAATGAAAAAGACCCTGTCCTTCGCCGCTATTATTACCGCGGCTGCCGCCTCCATCGCGATCGCGCAAACTCAAGACAAAGCGCCTGCACAACCTACCCTTGGACGTATTCTTGTGAACGCCCGCGCGGAAAATGGTCAGTATGACCTGTCCAAAATTCTCAGCAACGATCGTATTCCAGAAGAAACCCGAAAGTTCATTCAAGACGCCGATAAGGATAACGACGGATTCCTCAATCGTGATGAAGCGGCGACTCTGCGCGCCGCCAACGCCCCAGGTGGTAATTTCCCCGGCGGGCCCCAGGGATTTGGCGGGCCCCGCTCCCCCTTCGGCAACGCTTTTGCCGACGGCAAATTAGAGCTTTCCAAGTTGCCCGAGAATCTTCCGGAAGAAGTGAAAGCTCGCTTCGCTTCTGCGGACAAAGATGAGGACGGTTTCCTCACGGTTGAAGAAATGCAAAACATGCCGCGTCCCAAGTTCCAATTCTCCGAAGGTCAAAAACCTGATTTCATCAACGACGATAACGCTATCGTCATTGAAAAACTCGTCGACTCCATCAAAAAGGCCGACACAAACAACGACGGCCTCATCGACACGGACGAACTCAAAACGGCGGCGGAATCGATCCGTGAAAAATCCCCTGAAACGCCTCGTTTCATCAACAATCTCTTCAATAGCGCCCAACCCGGCATGTTCGGCATGGGAATGGGAATGATGGGGATGGGACCGCGTCCCGATCAAGGCGGTCCGAACGCCGATGGTCAGCCCGGCGCAGGTCGTCCCAACGCTCGTCAGCAGGGTAATCGCCAGCAAGGCGACGCTCGTCAACAGGGGAACCGTCAGCAAGGCGACGCTCGTCAACGGGGGAACCGTCAGCAAGGCGACGCTCGTCAGCAGGGGAACCGTCAGCAAGGCGACGCCCGTCAACAGGGCGGCCCCCGTATGGGAATGGGATTTGGCGGTCCAGAATTATCCGCGGCGATGACCAATGGCAAGCTCCGTCTTTCCAAGCTCCCCAAAACGATTTCCGACGAGCGCAAGGCGGCTTTCAAGGCGGCGGACAAGAATAAAGACGGATATCTGACGATGGAAGAATTCCAGGCGGTACCTGAGCCCAAATTCGAATTCGTAGAAAACAAACGTCCTGCTTTCGTCGACGAAAACAACGCTTTCGATTGCAAGAAAATCGAAGATGCGCTTAAAGCTGCCGACAAAAATACCGACGGCGTGATCGACGAAGCGGAAATCCAAGATTTCGTCAAAGAAATCCGCGAAGCGTCTCCCAGCTTCCAATTCTTCATGATGCGCTCATTCGGCGGTTTTGGACGCATGGGCGCTGGTCCGATGGGACAACCTGGCATGTGGCAGCCCGGAATGGGCGGTCCTGGTTTTGGAGGTTTTGGCCCCATGGGACAGCCTGGTATGGGACAGCCTGGTTTCGGCGCCCCCCAGAGTGAACAAGGTCAGTGAACGCGAGCGGCTCGTCAAGGCGTCGCACCTCTCAGGAATGATTGCGACTCTCGCGCCTTTAGAAGCTAACTAAACCAGGATAGCCGTTAGTATTGCATTCTACTCCATCAAAAAGGCTCCGTCTTAATTGACGAAGCCTTTTCCTATTTTAATAATTCCGAGCGACTGGAACCGAACGTCGACACGCCTCACTTAGTATCTCCGCCAGTCCACTCGTTGGGTATAAAGCCAAGACGTTTCGCCGCGCAGATGGAATCGGGGGTTATCAGTCTTTGCCAAGCCTTGTTTCGGGGCGACCATCGAAATCCACATTCGCGCAACTTCATACGAATCTCGTCTTCTGGTTTGGATTCAAAGATAATTTGCAAACGGTTCAATTCGTAATTGAGCTTCGCCTTTCCCCCTTCAAAAGACCAACTATTGTCCTCGTCTGTCGGTTTTATTTGCGCCAAGAATCCGAGCCGACGCTCTATTCGTTTAATCTCGGCTAAGCAAGTAGATAAATCAAAATAATTGGAGAGCGCGTTAGGCTCCTGCGGCGCCACGTCTTTCAAAACGCCGTCGTATCCGTCCCACGATCCGTGTTTACGTCGATAACTATTCGCTTCTTTCATCGCCGCATGCTTTTCTTTAAGTTCAATCAATCGCGCTTGAAGTTTAGAGAATTCATTAGACTCTTCCATCATCGTCAGAGGAGTCGGAGCCTTTGGGGAAGTCTTCTGCGTCGACGCAGGAATAGGTTCCGCTTGCGATATTTTCTGAGGACTCGTCTTTGACGCGACGCCAATCCCCACCATCCTGATATCATGCGCTAAATCGTCAATCTTTTCATGTTCGCGAAAAAGTTCGCTCGCGCGTTTAACTTTCGCGGCATGCTTTTCGCGCGGCACTGCTTTCGGGCCGACGAGTCGCGCGGAAGGACAAGACGCCGCGTTCTTATGATAATTGTCGTACCATATGGCAAGCTGACGTTCATACTCTTCTAGCAAAAGATTAATCGCCTCGTGATATTCGCTTCCCACCTTCTCCTTTTGCCGAGCCGCCGTCGCCCGCGCGGTGTTGACGGATGCGCGATACTCGCGCGTCGCCGTATTAGGAATATACTCTCGAAAAGAATTGGACTCCTGCGCCTGACGCGCCAACCTTTCGTCAATCGGATAGTATCCGCTTTGAGGATCGCGCTCGATAACTCTTTCTTCATTCGTCCTCACGTCTGTTGAATTGGAATCCGCGTCTTCCAACGCGCTAGAAGCTTGCGTTCCCTGATCTTCTGGGGTTTTAGGGCTCTCTTTGAATGGCGTTCCTTCGACCGACGCCCTTGAAGTCTCGGCGTTCTTATCCGCCTTTGCTTCGGACCGTCTTCTCTTTTCGTCCATCTTCCTAATCGCTTGATAGCAATCGTAAACGAAATCGATTAAACGATTGCAAAGCGTTTCCACCTCAGACGATTCGCTGAAGGAATAGTCGTTAAGGGCGGAGACGTATTCGCTCAGTTGAAACGCTATTTCACGACTATCTTCGTCAACAATATAATCGATTAACTCGCTTAATTTAGCGTCTCCGCGCTTGTCGGTCGAGATCACTTGGGCCATATTGATCGCAAAGTTTGCGAGGCGATCGCTTTTAAGCATGGGCTTCTTATCAAAAAGCCAAGAGTTTACGAGCTCGCGACGTTTTTCCGGCGTCGCTTGAAGCCAGTCTCGATCAAAAGCCCGACGAGCGTACGTTTCAAAAACCTCTTTATCTGAGATATAACCGTCTATTTTACGAAGACAACGTCTAATAAGAGGCCATTTTGATTCGCGAAGAGCGCGACCGTCCGGAGAATCGTCATCCGTGAGAAAGACGAAAGTCGCGTCATACAATTCTTGATCGAGCGTAAAATCAGACCCCGGAACATCGTCGCGTTCTCGCAAATATGATGCAACACAGCATAAACGCGCAAATAAATCATTCCAATCCCGTTTTTCGCTCGAACGTTCATCGGAAAATGTCATCGTCTTCCTCGCGTATCAATATAATGAAACGTTAGCGCCGTCGGATAATCCGCAGTCGTTGTTAAGTGTAAACGGAAGAAAAAGCGCGGTCAAGAAGAAACTCGAAAGGAACCTTAAAAAGACAATGCGAAGATAAAAAGAAAGCCGAACAAACTTGCGTTCCCAACTAACGCGTCATTTGTTCAGCTTCTTCGTTATGTTGTCAAATTCGACCAAAAGACAACTCGATCATTGCACCTTGCAGATGAAACGGACAACGCCAAATTCTTTAGGCTTGAGAGGATCCGTAATTTCCCATCTCAACACTAGAGCGCCCTGTTCGTTAAGAGACGCTACCAGATCTGCGGAGACGGAAGATTGCGCGGTTCCGTCGACATAACGCAGACGCGGGGACAAACTATCGAGGATCGTGACGTTTCCGATCAATTCATCGCCGATATTTTCGAAACGCAACGTGAATTCGACGAGTTCGCCGGGGCGCGCGGCGTCTTTATTGGCAACCTTGACGACGCGCAGCTTTGACGTTTTGGTATCGTCTTTGATCTGATAAATTGTCGCCGCCCCTTCAATATAAGCGTTAGAGAAAGCGTTGACGAGATCCGTCGACACAGCCACGCCTTGTTCGGCGCTCCAGCCTTGAGCGGCGACGGCTCCGTCAAAAACCAAACTCGCGTCTTCGGAGCTCAGATCGTCGATTGTTTCAGAAGCCAGCATCGCGCCAAGTCGTAATTGAGAATCCCCTTCCATTACGCCTTCAAACCCAGTCGACGCCATCGTTCCAACGGTTGTCTCGGCGCCTTCCGCCTGGAGCGAGTTATTCGCCCCGAGCGGACGAACTTCCTGCGAACGAACGTCCGTTCCTTCCGCGACGGCGTCTTCCGAAGGGACGTCGGCGACATTCGCAATTTCAACCCCCTCGCGATAATCCCCTTCCACGGGCCCAACGACCTGACGAACCGCGCCAAATCGAGGACTATAGATGAAGATGCGATTGGTTGGTTCGGCGAAGATGCGACCGTCGACCGTGTCAAAATGAGCGGCGGAATCTTCGACGTCAAGATTTTCTATCGACCAATCTTCACGGGAATAAAACTCCCCCTCGGAATCTCCTCCAGAAAGAACATATTCGTCGAGTTGATTTCGTTCAACGTTCTTATCATCCGGAGCGGAAGGATTCTCCTGAGGACGTTTGACGCCTTCGAAGGTCTTGGCAATCGAAGGATCAATCTTAACGGGCAACTTCCGAGAAGCATAGGAAATCGCGGCGCCGATCGCCTTAGCTACAGAACTGTCTTTCGTTACGGCGGCGGGATTCGCCAACTTGACGTTCACGTTTTCAGTTTTCATCTCAAGAGCTGAATCGTCCGTCGCGTCCTCCTCAGGTTCCTGACCGCGAACGATCGTCTCAGAAGAGAAGATGAACTCATTAGCGGCGCTCAATCCCATCAATTGATAATTCGGCGAGGAAGTCGATCCGTTACTGGTGGACGCGCCGTTACTCGGATACGTCGTCGGCGTACTCGTGGGATAAACGGCGGGCGCGGCGGGAGCCGAAGGAGCGGCGGACGGCGCGGTGGACGGATAAACCGCAGGGGCAGCATTGACTGCAGGAGCGCTCGTATTCGGCGTCACGACGTCTGAAACAACGGAAGACTGCGCGGGCGCTTGCGCGACATACTCGACGCCAGAGGCGACGGGCGCGGCGTTCGCCGCATACGCGGGATTAGGTTGAACCTGTTGGTAGGAGACGCTAGACCCTCCGATGGAGTTCGCATACGTATTCTGCGGCAGAGCGTTTGATTGCAAAGGCGTCTGATCGGAATATAAACCGTTCTGAGACGCGGGAACAGCCCCCGTCTGGACAGGCGCGGCGGTATAGGTCGGAGACGTCGCCGTCTCAGGAATAGGCGGAGGAGTCGGTAAAGCGCGACCTGTAGCGCGCGCCTCAGAGTTCTGACGACTGGCCGCCTCGGAACGGATTTCGTCAAGCGTCTTCGCGCCGGGAGGAAGCATTGTCCAATGGACGGGCAATTTGGTCGATCCGCTATGTTTGTAAACGGAACGAAGATCGCTTTGACCGTCTTCACTCCAGTCGCCGGAATAGACGTCGCGATAATACGCCTCCTCTTCCGGAGATTTAGGATCATACTTCGAATACGGATTATCGCCTCGTCCTCTCGACGAATCAGCCCCGCCAGTCGATTGGCAACCGGCAATCGCTAACGGACAAAGCAACGTCAAAATGAGCGTTGAGCAAAGCGCGCGCGGCGTTCGTACGCGCGACGAATCTCTCCTGCCATAAGAAGTCGGTAAAGCGTTGGGAGACTTCATGTGGGCGTCCTTTCAACGACGACGCTATAATGCGTCAAAAACAGTTTGTCTTGGAAACGCGTCGATGCGTTTCAAGAATTATAACATGAGCGCGCTCTACACGCGCTATCGGTTGTATCGACCTAAAGAGTTCATCTCTTAAAACATTTCAGAAAAATCGATATTTTTTTTAGATTCCATACAATCCAAACAAATTAACAAACAAACTGTGTCAAGTTCGAAAGCGTCGTGATCGCCGTTTCTTCCAGTCCCTCGCCAATTACTCCAAGCTTTGTTAATCCCAAAATAACGAAGCGAACGGCGACAAAAAGGAGGAAAACGCCTAAAACTCGATTTACGCGAACTAGCCAGAGAGGATTGAAAACGCGCTTCAGCGCGGCGACAATACAAGCGACAGATAAATTGCACACGCACAGCACGAGAAAAAAAATAAATAAATACGTCGCGGCGACCCCCAATCCTCCTTCTATATAGTAATCGTGTATCTGAAAAGCGTTGATCGTGAAAGCGAATATCCACAAATTGGGATTCAGAATATTAGTCGCCCAAATTGAGAAAAGGGAAAGTCTCTTTTTCGTGTGAAATTTGAAGTCATTCTCGGTAGTTCGAAATTGCAACAACGCAACTCTTAATAGAAGCGACGCGCCTAAGAAAGCGATTGCCGCTAATATGGAGTTCGGGACGTTCGCCACAACAAAAAGCGCGACGCAGAGCGCTATAGGATCTGTGCAAAGAGGAATCACGGCGGCTCGCCAACTCGATCGTATCCCATTCGAAAGAGTTTCGGATATAATAACCGTCTGCAAGGGGCCGGGCGAAACCGATCCTTGAAACCCGAAAATGGAACCTAAAACGCACGCGCTCAAATAACCTGACGCTATCGAAAACATATTCCCTAACCTTTGCGTCCCTTTGACAACTCTTACAACCAGTCTTGAATTATAGCTTTTTTAGCGCTAAGACAAGGGTGAGAGACGCAGCCTCAAGAGTCTAAAAAACTTTGAGTTATCCACAAATAACACGGCGTCGCCGAATGGAGCGTCGCCTTCACCCAACCGTTTTTCGAGGATATTCAAATGAAACGTCTTACCGTCGTTCTATCTTCGTTGATCCTGATGATCGCTTCATTTGGAAGCGCCAAAGTCCAGGGTGGCGAATCATGGACAATTCCGTTAAATCCGCCGAGTTGGTCACGCGATCAAGACGGGTTTAACGTCAGCGTTGAAACGTTCGCCGCAACTGGCAAAGATTCTATCCATATCGTCAATCGCAACGAACATGACTGGGCGATCCGCCTTCCCGAACGCATTGCCGTCAGTCCAGGGGAAATATTTGAGCTAACCTTCACGGGACAAAACCTTGGAAATGCTTGTCAGCCGAGCGTGGTTCTTTACAACCAAGATAACGAAGCAGTGAGCTGGGTTTATGGGCAAATCGACGTTCGCCAAACGACGGAATTGAAAACCTTTCACAGCAAGTTTGTCGTTCCTAAACAGATTACGCATATTGAACCGCGAATTGTTGGCTCAGGAGAATCGGATCTTTACGTCGACACGTTCAAAATTGAAAGAACGGGAAAGCTCGAACTATCGCGCCTGACGGGAACGCTTCCCGCGGAAAATGAATTCCTCCATGTTAAATTTTACATGGAGTCCGCCTCCTTTGACGTGTATGACGTGCGATCCCAGAGATCCTGGAAACAGCTCGTCTCCACCAGCGCTCCCTTTGTGTTGGACGCAAAACAGATTGAAAGAGGTTTTCTTTTCACTCTATTCGATCCGCAAAACTTCCTCGAATACACGGCGCAAATTCAGCTAGCGCCCGACGCGCCGGAAATTGTCGTCGTCCTTTCCGCCCCCAAGGACTCTGAATTAAACGCAAAAATATCCTATCCCTATCCGACGGCGACGCGTAAAACAGATCGCGTCATCCTACCCGTCAACGAAGGAATTTCCTTCCCTACGACAGAGGAAGCTCCGGGCCTAGGGGAAATTCACACTTTCGGAGGACACGGTCTATGCATGGCTTTCTGGGGAGTCGTGGACGACGAGTTAGACCCTGCGAATAGCGAAGGGATGATGACGATCGTGGAGACGCCGGACGATTCCGCCGTCTTCGTGACGAAACGCGCCGCCGCCCCTAACGCCGACGGGACTCCGGAGACCGATTCGAAAACCCTCTCCTTCGCCCCTATTTGGTACGACTCTAAAAAGAAATTTGGATACGACCGCGTTCTACGATTTGTCTATTTCGATCAGGGAGGATATGTCGCTCAATGCAAAAGATATCAAAAATACGCTAAGGAAATCGGACTTCACGTAACCTTTGACGAAAAAATCCAAAAGAACCCGGCGCTCGCGGACGGGCTTGATCGATTGATCGGAGCCGCAAATATTTGGTGCTGGGACTGGAATATCGACAAACTCCAAATGGTGAAAACCCTCAAGGAAATGGGATTTGACAGAATCCTGTGGAGCTCGGGCGGTTCTCCTGAAGCCATTAAAGGAATGAACGCGATCGACGGCGTCCTTACCTCGCAATACGATATTTATCAGGATGTAATGGATCCCGAGAAGTATCCTCTCCTTCCCTACGTCTCTTCCCAGTGGTTGCCCGAAGCGTGGCCGCATGATCTCGCTTGGTCGTCCCCCGACGGAACTCTCATGAAAGGTTGGGAGGTCGATCAGAAAGATATAACTCAACCACGAATCCCTTGCGGCGTTCTGTGCGCGAAAACGGCCCTTCCGTATGCGGAGAAACAAATCGGAGAATTACTGAAAACCACGCCTTATCTCTGTCGATTCCTCGACACAACCGTCGCTTCGCCGTGGCGTGAATGTTGGAACCCGGATCATCCGATGACGCGTACCGAGTGTAAGATTGAAAGAATGAAACTCCTTGCGCTCCTCGGCGAACGTTTCAACCTCGTCTGCGGAAGTGAAACGGGAATCGACGCATCCGTGCCTTTCTGCGATTATTACGAAGGTATGGCGAGCCTGGGGCCCTATCGCGGTCCGGACTCTGGGCGTTACCTTGAAAAAATCTGGGATGAAGTTCCGCCTCTCGTTGAAAAGTATCAAGTCGGAGAAAAATACCGACTTCCCCTCTTTGAACTGGTCTACCATGGATGCGTTGTTTCCTACTGGTATTGGGGAGATCACAATAACAAACACCCGCAAGTTTGGGAAAAACGCGATCTCTTCAACGCCCTCTATGGAATTCCGCCTATGTATGGCTTTTCTTCCAAATTCCTTGAAGAAAATCGCGATCAGTTTATCAAAAGTTATCAAGTGGCGCAACCCGTTTCACGCCTAACGGGCAAAGCGGATATGGTTGACCACCAGATTCTCACGCAGGATCGTCAAGTCCAGCGTAGCGTTTTTTCGAACGGGATTTCCGTGATCGTCAATTTTAGCGACGCCGAGTATCACGACGAAACGACCGACACGACGATTCCGCCCAAGACGTCCAAAATAACGAAGACAGTCGAATAACAGTCGTTAAAACAAGGGACGACGTCTCCAGGCGCCGTCCCTTGTGCTTTTTATTCGTTTGACTCAAAGACCAAACTTAATCTGTCGCGAGTTAATCCCCGTTCATCGGCAAGATAAAAGTAACGCGCGACGATCGATCGATACGGCGACCACTTCTTAGCGCGTTCAAGAATCGCGCCTCGGGAAGCGTCCTCCGTTTCGTATAACCACTTGAAGGTCTGAACAAAAACTCGATCTGTCGGAACCAAGACGTCTTGTCGATCAAGGACGAAAATCAAATACATCGCCGCCGTCCACTCGCCTACGCCATGCAACGAGAGGAGCTTTTCTCTCGCGCTAGAGTCGTCGAGCGTTCGCAACTCCGAAAAGTCAAACAAACCCGCTTCAATCGATTCGTTGAGCATACGAATGTAAGTAATTTTAGGCCGAGAAAGTCCGACTTCGCGTAAATCGGAGTCGTCGAGCATGTCGATAGCATCGCGCGTTATACGACCGTCGCACGCTTGGACTAAACGTCCCCCTATTTTTAGTGTCGCTTGATTAGAAATCATCTGCCCGACAATTTGCCAAACAAGAAACTCATAATCGTCCAAGTAGACGTCGTAAGCAAGAGCGCCCAAACGATAAATCATCGCCGCGACCCTTTCGTCGCACCTTCGTAAATGCTCAAGCGCCTTCGACGAATCGTCAAGATACACTCTTCGAGTTCTCATCGCTCTATACTCTTTCTTCAACCTTCGTATGCCGATTGTTTGTGCCACACAAAACGATTGACATACGGCGTGTAATCCATGATTATCTGCAAAACCTTTTCTGAAATTTCGCGTCCTGAAAAATCATAGGCGCGTCCTTCATAAAAACCGCTCGCAACACGATGGCGAATTATCTTTAAGGCGTCGGTAACGCGACTCCATTCTACCCCCGTCATGAGCGCTCCTCCAATGTCGCTGATCTCCGTCCGCTCGCGCGTATTGCGCAAATTAATCGCCGGAAAGTTGAGAAACGTCGACTCTTCATCTATGGAACCGCTGTCGGAGAGAACGGCATAAGATGAACTTTGAAGAGCGTTATAGTCGTAAAAACCAAGGGGACGGATCAACTGAATCTCTGGCGCAAGCGTCTCGGAACTAGCCTCTAACCGTTTTCGCGTTCGTGGATGAACGGAAAAAATAACCCGTTTCTTCTCGTAAGAGGCCAAATTATTCAACGTTAAAACAAGATTATGAAGTTGAACGGGATCGTCGACATTTTCTTCGCGATGCGAGCTCACGACAAAGTATTCCTTCTCACGCAAAGAAAATCGTTTGAGAACGTCGGATTTCTCAATATTCTTCAGATAATAGCCAAAGACCTCGGCCGTGGGACTATCTATTTTAAAAACTCGGTCGATGGGAAACCCTTCCTTCTGTAAATTAGCGACAGCAATGGAGCTACAAGGAAGGTTAATGTCGGCGATTGAATCAACAAGTCGACGATTGATTTCTTCAGGAACCCTTTGATCGTGCGCTCTTTTTCCTGCGTCCACATGAAAAATTGGAATCTTACGACGCTTGGCCGCATAGGCCGCAAGGCTGCTGTTGGAATCTCCCAAAACAAGCGTGGCGTCCGGCTGTTCTCGAGCATATACCTCGTCCATCTTGTCAATAATAGCCGCGACCGTTCGCGCGGGGGTGGACGCTGCGGCGTTCAGAAAATAGTCAGGTTTTCTCAACCCAAGGTCGTCAAAAAAAATCTGACTTAACTCATAATCATAATTTTGCCCGGTATGGACAACCACATGTTCCACATAATCGTCGAGAGCCAAAAGAATTCGCGAAAGGCGGATGATCTCTGGACGAGTTCCAACCACTGTCAACACCTTCATAACTGCCTCGCAAACTAAAACGATCGTGAAAACAAGAGCCAACCTCCAACTAGGAAGAGTAAGAGACGCATAACGCCGCGTATCTTAGGTCGGCTATTTTCACCCTTCGCTTTGAATTTTATTTATTTTCAAAGAATATCTTAAAAGAGAATCGGATTTTGCCGATTATATAGAATGATTTTATTGTAGCGGGTTAGTATCAAACTATGATACTTTCATAAAGAATGTTTTTTGGGGAAACAAATGGCAGACGAACGGATAACGCAAAAGAAGGTTGAGCCGTCCGATCTTCCCCCCAATAGGGCGCCGCTTTCAACCTATCTTCAGTATCCGACGTCGACCGATACTGAAGAAGGTTGGGTCGTGCTCGCCGAAAATGGCGACGGGCGTCAAGAGAGAACCGCCAACCTCTCCGTACTCAAACAGATCAAAAACTTTCTCAATTCGTCTTCGATCCCAACGCCTCAAGAACCAGCAGAACCGACGCGGATTGATTATCCATTTTATGACGCAGACTCCGAGTCTTTTTCGCCGCCGGAAACGCAGAAGGAAGAAATAGACGACGCCAAGCCTCATCTGTCTAACTACGCTGAAACTCATACGGAACCAGACGCGGTCTTTACGGAAGGAATTAACCTTAAAGAGGTAGCGCCCGTTGTTCTAGAAGCTCTTCCTTTTGTTAGTGAAAAATCCTCTCCAGTAGATGTGAAGGACAAGGTTCAAAATTCAGAAGGGACGGCGTCGACGGAAACGCTCGAACTCAATGCGGAAGAACGCGCTTTAGACAAAACGCAAGAAACGTCGCTTGAATCGGAACCAACGTCCTCATGCGTCGTCGACGCCAACGAATTTGTAAATTTTGAATCGATTCCTCCAACGCCTCCCGTCGTAGAAATCGTCGGCAAAGATTCCATCTCAGAGAAAACTGATAGACGGCAATCTAAAGAAAGGATCCCCCAAGAAGCCGTTCTAACAGAGCCTCTACAGGATCAAAGACGTTCGGCGTTTGATTCGTCTGTTTCAGAAAAAATGCCAATTTTCAAAAAATATGTCGACCTTTTGGGGTCTCGCAATCTAACAAACAGAGAACCTTACGAAGAGAGTCTCCCAGCGCCTTCCTTGACGGAAGACAACGGCGTATCCGTCGAGCTGGTACTTCCCCCCAGTCCGTTTGAAACCGAGTCGCCTAACTTATTTGAAACCTCTCTCATACTGGGATGTAACGACGTTCAGACATTCTAATTTAGAAAGATCAATTATTCGGCCCTCATGTTAGCGAAATGGAAATGATTATTCTTGTAGCGCTCCTCTTCGTCATTCCGTACGTCGTCAGTTTGGGAACCTGTTTATTCGTAAAACGATACGGTCCGGCAATTGGATTAATAGACAAACCCGGCTTTCGAAAAATCCATTCGCATCCGATTCCAACGGGAGGAGGACTTGGTATCTGCGCGGGGGTTGTTGTTCCTCTTCTCCTTTTATCATTGTGCGCGTTGTATCTTGCCCGCGGAAGCAATTCGCCAGATCTCCTAAGCGCGGCGCCGTCAATCCTTGCCGAACATTTTCACGGCTTTTTGACGCGTCTCCCCAAGCTATGGACTCTTTTAGGGCTCGCGTTAATCCTTGCCGTTCTTGGAACGCTTGACGATCGTTTTTCGCTCCCTTGGAAATTGCGGTTGGGCGTTGAATTTCTGGTTGCGGCGGTCGCGGTCTCCGCTGGATGGCGCGCCACCCTCTTCATCGATCTACCGGTTCTCACATGGATTTTGAGCGTCATATGGATTGTCATGCTCGTCAACTCCTTCAATATGCTTGACAACATGGACGCGCTCTCCGGGGGGGTCTCGACGATTTGTTCCCTCTTCCTGGCGGTCGTCGCCGCCGCCTTTGCGCCCAATCCTGAGTCGGGAGAACCCCAATATTTTTTGGCGGCTTTTCTCGTTCTTCTCGCGGGGGCCACATGCGGTTTTCTCCACCTCAATCGACCGCCGGCGAAGATGTTTATGGGAGACGGCGGCGCCTATTTTATTGGCTTCCTTCTCGGCGTTACGACGCTTTCGATGACCTTTGTCGGCGAATCGACGCCGAGGAACGCGATCTTTGTTCCCTTCGTCATCCTTGCGACGCCCCTCTATGACACGGTAAGCGTCGTTTTGATCCGACTAAAGCATGGAGCCAGTCCTTTCGTCGGAGACAAAAACCACTACTCTCACCGTCTCGTAGCGCTCGGTCTCTCGCGCGGGCAGGCAGTAGCGACGATTTATTTGACCACCGCGATTTGCGCAACCGGAGCGTTCTTCTTATACCAGGTGAATTTTCTCACCTCCATCGTCGTTCTCGGACAAACAGGTCTCATCCTTTTACTCGTGGCAATATTGGAATTCGCAGCGCGTAATAAAATACGAGAAGAAGAAAAAGCGATTGAGAGGTTAGAAAAAAAGCAAGAAACCTTCCCCCCTTCAGCAACCGGAGAAACGGAGGAAAATGAGTCGAAAGAATCAGAGGGGGTAACAGAAGGTTAATGGAGCAAAATTGACGCTTCCCCCTTGTCTAGTTGGGAAGAAGGGCTATACTATAGTATCTATAAGTTCGCTGGAGCGACAGAGCGACGTCAGTACGTTGCAGTTCTCCTACGGGCATTTCGCGGGCGAATCGCCGTGCTCGGCGCGTTACGTCCGTCGTTTTTGCAGCGTCGGGTCGAGTTCGAGCGATCGAGCAACCGCGTTAGTTTGGAGTAGAATCATGACCATCGATAAGAGTTTGAAGATTAAGAAGGGCGTTTCGCGTTCTCGCAACGTCCTTACGAGAGTTGAGCGTATCGAGAAGCTTCAAAGCCAGGAGCGCTGGACGGACGAGGCTTCTCCTTTAGGGCTTCCCAAGGTTCGCGTCTATAAGATCGTCCTGAAGAAGAAAAAGAAGGCGAAGGATCCTGCCGCGGACGAAAAGAAGTGATTTTTTTCTACCGCAGAGTCTCTAAAAGACCGCTCGATTCGTCGTGCGGTCTTTTTTATTCTATTTTTCTGAGCTTCTCTTCTATTGGAAACAATTTGGCGTCAAGTTTCTCCTGATTGACCTTCTTGAAATCGCATTCCCAAATTCGAATGACATGATAACCTAACGCGGTCAAGTGTTCTGTGGCCGCGGCGTCGCGCAATCGATTTCGTTCGATCTTCGCGCGCCAGTAATCTGCGTGATCTTTGGGCGTCGTATTGCGACAGTCATGTCCGTGCCAAAAACAACCGTCGACAAAAATCGCAATACGCAATTTGGGAAAGACAAAATCTGGCCGACCAAAAAGTTTAGAATTCCGTCGCCATCCCACGAGAGAACGACGCCGAAACTCGTCGATTAGACGCAATTCCGTCGACTTATTACGCGTTGAACGCACGCGACTCATAATCTCCGAACGTTTAGACGAAGAAAAAACGTCATTCTTTTCGCTTTCCTTGCCTTTCGCAGGAAGCGCTGGCAAAGGGGGCAGTTTAGCGCGACGCGTTTTCAAAACGATCAGTTCTCCTTTTTCGTTTGAAAAACAAGGGGCAGGAACCGTTCAAGCGCTTTTTCTACGAGATTTACCGGCGCAGCGTTCCCCATCTGCTTACGAAGCTGAGAATAAGACGTCACAACCTTAAAGTCGTCTGGAAAGCCTTGAAGGCGGAGAAGCTCCAACGGCGTAAATCGCCTCTCCCCATTAACTAAGAGGTAATTGTGACTAGCGCCCGCTCGAAGCGCGCAACTGTACGGATAAGACGAAACGATCCCAGACTTATTCTCATGCCATACCGCCGGAAAGTACTTCGACCGATGCAAACGCTTACGGCTGGCCACGATCTCCGGAGAAGCGTAAAAACGACGAGGCACCTTCTCTTCCGGTTCAAGTATATCCTTGAGTTCCTTGCCGTCGCGCGCCTTCTTTGGCCATTCCATGTCAAAAGGCGCCGTAGAGCCTACGATCACAACGCGTTCGCGTTTTTGAGGGAGGCCGCAATCTAAAGCGTTCAAAACTCGCCAATCTACATAATAGCCAAGTTCGTCCTGCAATACCCTCAGAATCACCTCAAAGGTTCGACCACCGTCGTGCGTCGTCAATTGACGGACATTCTCCAAAACAAAAGCTCGTGGTCTCTTATCGTGTAAAATCCGCGCTATTTGAAAAAAGAGGGAACCTTTAGTTTCATCGGCAAACCCTTTTCGAAGACCGATGATAGAAAAGGTTTGGCAGGGGAAGCCGGCAAATAAGAGCTCGAAGTCTGGAATATCCTCCGAAGGGAGGAGTCTAATATCGCCAAAGGGTTTGTCGCCAAAATTTGCCGCGTAACTTTTCTGCGCAAATGGATCGACGTCGCAACTTAGAGAACAAATCCCCTGACGTCCCATTCTCTTAATAACTCTCTCCGCGGCGTAACGAAATCCGCCGACTCCGCAAAACAGATCGAAAAAGCGTATCGGGCGATCTTCCGTCGGATCCTGGAGGCCAAGGGGCGAGGACGCCAAGCCCTCGACAGAAGCCGTTTTGGAATAGTAAGAAGAGACAGTTTGACTCTTACGGGGAGCGCCCACGCGCGATTGCGCCCTTTCTTCTTCTTCGAGCGAGAAGAAAGGATCGCCTTCGGGCACGAAGGGATCGGCGACGCTCAATCGCGGCACATAAGGCTGCACCTTCGTCGCAGGTTCAGAGGAATCTGAAGAAGGAGCGACGACCTCGGCGCCCTTTTTGACCGCGTTCTTTAGCGAGACGTTCGAATGAGTGCGAGAAGATTCCTTCGAACGCGCCGTCTTTATTTTAGAAGAGGATTCGTTCAAAGGCGCTTTAATTTCGGGAGAAGTCGGAAGCGGCAAAGGATCCGCAACGGCAAAGAGCTCTTCAACCGTTACGCCAAGCGCCTGAGCCAATCGAAGGGCGACGCCGACCGAGAGCTCCCCGCCATCCTCTTCCACCGCCTGTAGAAACTCCGAAGAAATATTAGCAAGTGTCGCTAAGTCGTCTCTCGTAAGAGAACGCGCCTCACGACAGCGCTTCACGTGATTAAAGGTCGCCACAATCACGATCTCCCAACATCAACATATAGGCTCGTCTCCGCGTCGGCGTTACCGTCTGACATACGCCGATCCTCTTCCATTATAACCGTCGGTCGGCTCGCGTCGACCTAGGGAATATTCGAACGCCGCTCGTCTATCTATCGTCTTCTGCGCCTCTCCCTTCACAATTTAATTCGAGGAATGTTTGGAAATAAAGTTTTCGACAAGCTCGCGAATATTCCACATGGGATGAACGGCCCCCCGACATTCCGCTCGACGTATCAATTCAAGGGCTCGACGCGCGCTATCGAGCGCCCCTTCCTTATCTTTACGCGCGAGTTCGAGATGGGCATTAATGTAGTAGGCCGTGGCCAAAAGTGGCTTAGCGGCGTAAAAATGCCGTTCAAACAACCAACGAAAATCCTCTTTGATTTCGTCGGCGCTTGCCGCGACTTTCTTCAAATCCCCCCAACGTCGACGTTCGACGCGAGCCAATCCCTCCGCAATCTTCATTCTCAAATTCAAATAATTGAATTCGCACGTTTCTTTCTCATTTAACGATCGAGAAAAAGCGTCGTCCATTTTCAGGCGAAATTGTTTGCAAGCGCTAATCGTAGCGTTCCACGCGCGACGTTGAACGCAATACTCGACAAAGTATTGATAATAAAAACCGCCGTTGCGAACAAGAGGGCCGCCATAGCGTTTTGCATGGAGAACCAACGCGTCGACATACAATCGGAGAAGCCATACGGGACGTTTCGCTCTCATGGCTAAGACGGCGTATAGCCTCGCCTGAAAATAGAGGTAATGTTCCATCTCCCAGTCTTCGGGAAACACGGGCTTGTCCGCGTCTTCAACAACGCGTCTATCCCAGAAAAAGTCGCTTAAAAAGGACCATTTCTTAAAAGTCGACGCCAGCGCGAGCGTCGCCGGTCGTCCTTCGAGGAGCTTTTGAATCCTCGTTATTTCTTCGACGCTACGTCGATTTAACTCCTCGTTCGGACGTTCATGGAAAAACGCCGTTTCATAATGATATAGATCAACGACTAGTTGGCTCCCGACAATTTCTCCAATAACGTCGTTAATAGTTTCGTCGTCACCGAATCGATCGCGAAATTCCAAAAGACGACGAGTCGTATAACTCCTTGTGCGGCAAATCTTTTCACATTCTTCTTTAATAGAATATGTTTTATAGAAGAGAAGGCTCTTGAACGTTACGTCAAAGACCGACGCCAGAACGTCTGAATCATGAGACGCCAGGAATTCGCTGAGCTGCTCCGCTTTGACGCCGAGGCGATGACCTTCATGGTAACAATTTCTCACGATTCCGTAATAATAACTCGCTCGACTAAAAGTCAACCATGCAAAGCCCGCAACCTCCAATAGATTGGAAGACTGATCGTCTATCCTCTCGCTATTCTCTTTACAGAGCAAAGGCGCGTAAAACTGATCAAAAAACGCCTCAAAACGATGGAACAGGAGACGAACATATTCGCTCGACGACTCGAGAAACTCGCTCATCGTTTGAGCTAACCCGACAAAGGCGTCGTCGCGAGCTTCAGCGTTCTTCTCCAAAACCATCACAAAAATATTTGAAGCGCAGTAAAGACGTTTCCACTTCGTACTAAGATTGTCGTCTTCCAAGGCCGCAAGCCTTAGAAACGAACGTCCGATGACGGTATGCGCTAAAAGAAGTTCCTTGATCGTTGAAGGAGCGCTTAAGTATTTCTCGTCAAAACGCTCAAGCAATTCCTTTTCAAATTCTTCAGACCCGTCGGCTTCACTGTTCATGGCGACGTTTGCCATCTCATGGTAAAAGAGCAAAAGCGCGCACTGTACTAAATAATTGTCTGACCTGACTGTCTCGTCAAATTTCGAAACAAAGTCAAGAATTGCGCGTCTCGCCGCTTTTTCACGGCCATGCGTCGCGAGTAAATCATAATAACGCCCCGCGCAGTGCAAGTAGGTCGACGCAAAGGACGGACTACGCTCGCTCACCTTTCTTCCCATACGAAGAATATTGAGCAACCATGCCTCAAGAAACGCGACCTCATGGTACGGCAGATTTGCGCAAGCAACGCGGAAGGGAACGCTCTCTTCTTCGTCTACCTGCTCTTCGACAAAAGTGACGCTAGAATCGGATTGGCGATCGGTTTCGACGTCTTTCTCTTCCTCTCCCTCTTTCAAAGCGCAAGACACGTCCGCTTTAAACCACTGATCCGCCTCGTCTTCGCTCGTCTCCTCCACCGCTTCGATACTCACGCCCGAGAGAGAATCAGGCTCGATCGGCTTACCTAGCGTCAAACAACAGCACGTCTTAAACGAAATAACGCCAAGAAAGAAGGCGCACGTCCATAACGCGTTACTCTTTTCGTCTTGACTATTCTCCTCCTCTTCCGATTCCTGCTCGTTTTCCGCGTTATCGTTCGTTGAAACCGAAATCGTATTCAAAAAAGCGCGCGCATTGGCAAGAGAAGATAGAATCTCCTTAACCGAATCAGGATCGGATGTTCTTAGCCAAAACATCGTCGTTTTGAAAGAACGATTCGCCTCTTGATAAGCCAATTGGTATTCGCCATGTTTCCAATAGAATTCAACCAACGTTTTATTGATTGACGCCCATGGTCGACAATAGCGATAGGCTCCCGCCCCAATTAGTTTCCTATAGGCGTTTGATATCTGACATAGGTCGGCAAAAAAGGCGCGCTCCACAACGTTTTCAGCCAATTTCTGCGTGAAAAACTGGGCGCGCTTTCCATCCAGCGATTTCGGATCAGCATGATCCGAAGACGTTAGAAAACTCGCCGTTTCTTTAGGAAGAAAAGTAGTCTCTTTTTCACCAAGAACCGGATGTTTTTCCAGGAATTTAACGCGTTTTCTTACGAGATCGATTCGTAATTCGTCAAAATTTCTTAACACGTAGGACTGATCGTCCGACGAGAGGGAGGAATCGTCGTTGCCCCATTCTTGATTTAAAAAAGAGCGGCGTAAATGCTGCAAATAACTCAGCCAAAAACGAACCAAGCGCAAATACGAACGCGAGTCCCTGGAATCCTGCGCAAAGAAGAGGGATACGCGAATTTCCGATTCGAGAAATTCCCAATATTTCCACTCGCGGGACGCCAAATCTGACGACAAAATACGAACGAAACGCGCCAGCGTTTGTTTCGCCTCCTCCTTTTTACCAAACTTCCACTGAAGGATAGAGTACCGCCAATAAAAGTTATAGAACAGGAGTTTGTCGTGTTCTAGAACGTCCTTGTCCAGAAATTCTGAATTGGCCGCCTCGTACAACTTCTGAAAATCTTCGTAGATCAAGCGAAAATTGCGCTTAAAAAGGAAGTTGTACGCCGCCCTTTGAAAGTAAATGCGAGCCTGGCATAATCGCACTCTAGCGCGATATTTTTCGTCGGAATCGAGTTTTACCAAATCAAGAGACAAAGCCAACGCCTTTTCCGTCGCCGCCCTCGCGTCGTTCATACGATTTGCGCGCGCCAGCAACACGTGAATATGCAACAAAGCGTCGCAATAGTCCGCGTCTAAGGTAAGTCTCTCGCGGTCGGTCAATTTGCTTCGAATCTCTTCGAATACGGAGTCAAGTTCTTTCACTTTATCCCACGACCGAGTAGCGACGGCAATATCATAAACAAGCGCGAAAGCGGAGACGAACACCGACGAAGGGCTATGATTTTCGTCTTTTTCCAATGCTTGTACAACCGCTTTAAAAAGCGCCAGTAGATCACGACTCGCCGCGTCGATGCGTTTCCCGATGAGATGCATGCCCGCGCGAACGCGGAGGGTTCCTGCCAAAAGGAAAAGAGAAGCGACGCGCTTCTTAAGCGGAAGTTCGTTCTTTAAATTCGTTCGAAGGATTTCAACTGAACGATCAAGTATCGCCGAGGCGACCTGGAAATTCTGTTCGGAAAGATAAACCTCCACTTGAAAGCGCTGTATGTTCAACAATGGAATATAAAAACGATCATTATTCGATAAATAGAGGCGTTCCTGAACAGAGTGAGCCTGCTCCAAGACATTCTTAACTTCATCAAGGCGTCCCATACTTCGAAGAGTAACGGCAAGCTGACACAATATATTTGCCCTCTGAACCTGGACGAGATCGCTAGATTTCGCGTTGTCGCAAACGCTCAATGCTTCGCGATAATGCGCAACCGCCTGCTCCAGGTCGCCTACCGTTCTGTAGGCGTCGGCTTCCCACGTTTTTAGCGGGATAAGAAAACGAGCGTCCCTATCGCCAGAATCAAAGGAGATTTCAGACTCCGTCGCTAATTCTTCCGCCTTTTGAAAAGAGGTCAACGCCACGCCGCCGGCCCCTGAAAAGATAAGAGCCTGACCGTGCATTAACCACGTGCGCGCTAAATTCTCCCTAGCCTGGATAGAATTCTCTTTGGCATACCAGGCCCGCGCTCGAGACAAAGCCTCTCCAACGACGTCAAAAGGAGCCTTCTTCCGATTGCGAAGGTAAAAAACAGAACGAAGCAAGGCGATTTCACACGACAATTCGTCGTACTCGCTCCCAAAGATATATGTCGATTCGTCGAGGTTCTTCTGCGCCTCGTCAAATAGCGCGAGCGCCTTTTCGCGATCAGTCCATCTTAAAGTATTCGCATAACGAAGAATCAAACGAATCAAGTCAGAACGCGCCGACTCTTCGCCTTCGCGAACTTTCTCCCGAAGCGTCTCTATTTTCCTGACGTCTGGAATATTGTCGTCGTCGGAAAACTCCGCTTCTCCGTCGTTGTCGTCAAAAAAACCACCTTCCTGATTCTCGTCCTCCAAAGCGTCGTCTTCCTTACCGCCGCGATTCTTAAAAAAAGGGCCAAGATAATTGCCGCTGGAGCGATTTTGCGACGACTCAGGAGAATCTTCATCCGTCAAATCTTCGCTTGATTTATATATGGAGTCATCCTCGTCCTCATCGTCGACGATCTCGTCGTCTCCGTCGGAAATCTCTTCCGACCATTCGTCCCAATCGTCTTCGGGCTCGCCCATCTCTTCGGCGTCCGTACGACGAGACAACGCCCGAAGGACGTCTTTGAAACACTGATTTAGAGAATCGAAAAAATCCGGATCCACGTTCTCATGGTCGTTATCTTGAGTTACGGCGCCTAACGCAAAGATCAGAAGAAACCCGAGCATAGCTCCCCAGGGAATCATTGTCCACTGAATTGTCTCGATCATTAATTCCTCATTCCTGTATATGCAAATCGCGTAGCGCTCTTATCTTATCCGCGCGCCATTTCTAGGCATTCGTCGAAATCGCCCAACGAACAGAGGGCGTCAAGTCGAGATAAAAACGCAACTTGATCATCTCGCCATATCCACGGATCGACCCTACGACTCGTGTCTACGTCCACGCCCGTTTCCAAAACAACGCGCGAATAAATCGCCGACAAAAGCGTCTCAACTCCGTCGTTACGAATTGTGCTGAGGCTTAAAAAGCGCCCCTCTTGAACCGCCCTCCAACTCTCATGCCAAGCCTCTTGAGATACGTCGGTTTTATTAAGGACGTCGACGACGGAGTCGCGAGCAGAAACCGGAGCGTCTGGTGGTAAAAATTCGCAAAATGCGCGTTCTTGTTCTTCCCGATCGACTAGGGGATCATAAACCCGAACGGCAAGATCGGCGCGCTGGGCTAGCTCTGACGCAAGTTTGATTCCAGCCGATTCGACGCCATCGTCGGTTTCTCGAAATCCGGCGCAATCGACAAAGCGGAAAAGCCACCCCTTGTACGCTAGGTTTTCTTCCAGTAAATCTCGCGTTGTTCCAGCAAAGGGAGAAACTATCGCCCTATCATAGCCTAAAAGCGCGTTTAGAAGACTGCTTTTACCGACGTTTGGAGATCCGAATATTGCGACGAGGTAAGGAGTCGTGAGACGTCTGCCAATACGTTCCGTTTTTAAGACGGAATTGATCCTTGATCTAACCGACGAAATGAACCGCTCTTTATCGTCGTCAAGACCGTTCTGCGCATGTTGACAATCCCGGATAAAGGAATCAAACCACATCTTCCAGGATTCTTCCTGGTCGCAGGCAATTTTAGCGGTTTCCTCCGTCGTCGTCTCCGCGATTAGCGCATATGCGGCGTCAAAAAACAGGGAGTAAACCTGTTCTGAAAAAGACGCTTTTTCGGTACCGTGGGCCGCGCGACGCTCGATAGCCAACGTCTCTCGCTTCCATTCCGCGTCGGAAACTTCTCTTGCGCCTAAGACGACGCATCGTTCGATAATCCGCGACGTCACGAGCTCGCCGCCATGACAATCGATTTCAAAAATAGACGGAGAACGCCTGTATAAAACGCATTCGTCCGCGCTACCGCGCTCCTCGTCAAAATGGAACAAACCGAACAAAGGACGCGCGCCCTCGTCAGGCGTCCACTCGCGAGAAAGAGCCTTCGAAGGTTCTCCAGACCTAAGACTCCAACACGCGTCAAGAATCGCCTTCGCTTGAGGCCCGCTAATTCCAACGACCGACACGGCGCCGCGTCCCGACGGAGTCAAACGTGCGACTATCGAATCATGCGTAAATTCTTCCGTCGGCGCAGATGAAACGCTCTCATATTTCGGTTGTGTCAATTCTCTCCATCCTTCCCCTGAACTTCGGGAGAAGCCGATTCGCGTTCGGCGTTGTGAGCGTCAAATGTTGGAGCCCCCTTCCCATCTTTCAGAATAGAACGCAATTGCCGGGGTTTGTTACCAGTGAGATCCAACGCGCATTCGTCATGGGACGTTCCGTCAACGCTTCGACGAAGGAGTATATATATTGCGTTGGAGTACGCTATCGCGGCGACAAAACTGTAGGAAAGCGGAAGATTACCAAGGAAAATCTCTCCCCAATGGCAACTGCTGCACGTCTCGTCATAATTAACCGACAACAGGCAAATAGCCGTTCGGCTCGCAAGACTCACAAGACTGCACCCGACGATTAATAAGACTTGAGCGACGCAGGCATATAAAAGGAAAAATGCAAGACGTTCAAGCAAATAGGAGACTCCGCGTGAAATCGCGTCGAAACCGTCGCAATTCTGCGCCGCGATGGCGGACGTCATCAGGGGAATTGCCGCGCATACGACGCCCGCAGAAATAGACGCGCCAAGAGCTAAAAGAGCCGATATACAAGCGGCAAACGCACAGTCGTTCGTTAAACTATCGAAAAGCAAAACGCCCCAGGAAGCAAGTAAAAACACAATCAACGGACAGACCGTTAAAAAATTGGCTCGCCAGCGAACGAGAGAAAATTTCAACGAGGCATACGCCGACGACCTTGAGGAACTACATAAGCGAACGACCGTCGTTCTTGAAATCGCCAAAGCGATCGTCATGAAAATCAGAACAAAGCATATCGTAAAAGCGATACTTTCAGGACTTTCGGCCATCTTCTCCAAAAGCGTTATCCCTTCTGACGAGGGAAAAAAGGAATGAATCACGTTCCACGCCGTCGACACTGGCTGAAAAGCGCATTCTAACGAGTAGCTAACAAGGGTCAAGAAATCGTCGCGATTGGTCAGGGACTCCCCTACGTTGGGGAAAAGCGGACATCTCTTCGCCGATTCCGGAAACGCCTCCTCAGATACGGAAAAGAAAAAAGCGAGAAGGATTATCAAGCTCCACTTAAAAGTAGCGTGAAATGCACGAAAAAACAAAACTCCTGGAACGAAAGACTCCCAGTCGATCCGACGGATAGTACCTTCACCCATATCATGAATCTTCGCCATCATCACATCTCCTATAAAGTTGTTAATCCTCAATACTAATCCATTTTATCATTCGCCCTTGTTTAGAAAAGGCTTAAAACAAGCACAATGAAAGGCGTCTCCCTCGCCGATGGAGGAGAGTTCATTTCGCAAGAACGCGTATCGGTCAAACGGAAGATTCGTCTTTATTCTCGTCGATCTGCGCAATCTGACGCTCAAGTTCTTCGATATTGACGGTCTCAATCGAGTATTCTTCGTTAAACCAGCGTTTAGCGTCAATCTTACGACAACGTTCCGAACAAAAAGGAAGCGCGACCTGCGGATCGTCTTGCGAAAATTGTTTCCCACAAATAGGACAACGCATCGTCAAACTCCATAAATGAGAGTCTATAAAAAAACTCCGACATGATTTCGCGCAAGAAATCGCGTCGGAGCGAGACCTCTTCCCAAACCAAGATTCTACTTGCTACTAGAAGCGGTAGAAGACGCATTTTTGCCCTTATAATCAGTGCAATAGAACCCTGAACCTTTGAATATAACCCCAACTCCGCCGCTAATAACGCGGCGCAACTTCTTTTCACCGCATTTAGGACAAACCTCGGCAGGTTTCTCTTTCATGGATTGAAAAAGCTCAATCGTCTCATGACAATTGTCGCAAAAATACTCGTAGGTTGGCATATTGAATCCTGCTCATATAACGCCGTGCCATAGGCTTGGCGATATCAATAAATATTAAAGGATATTAAGTTGGGAAAGGAATCAGATCAGGAAGCCGAATCGGCGTTGTCGGATTCAGCGGGCTTTTGAGCGGCGATCACGACTTGAGTCGCGCGCACGACTCGTTCGTGAA
Organism: Planctomycetaceae bacterium; assembly: GCA_004556055.1. GTDB lineage: Bacteria > Planctomycetota > Planctomycetia > Pirellulales > Thermoguttaceae > RUG369. Next base: position 4,119 of record SFIW01000007.1, on the reverse strand, counting down.
GTTTAAAACCTGCCTTGAGCTCGACAAGCACGGTATTAGCCGGGTATTCATCGGAGGGCATGAACGCGACGGATTCATGGAAATTCGGATCGAAGGGTTTATGGAGCGCGTCAATTTTTTCCACGCCCTGCTTCTTCAAGACGTTCAAAAACTCGTCGTAAACCATCTTCACGCCGTCAAGAACCGCTTTGCCATTCTTTTCGGGTTCATCGATCTGAAGAGCCAAGCCGAGGTTGTCCCACACGGGAAGAATGGCGCGCGCGAGATCCATCGACGCATACTTTCTCTCTTCAGCATGGAGGCGGTTCGTACGCGCTCGATAATTCTCTAACTCGGCGAGAGCTCTAAGACCTCGATCTTTTGCCTCTTCGAGCTCTTGCTTCAACTTATCATACTCAGACTTCGGAATCGAAATCAATTCGTCGGTTTCCGTTGCGTCTTGCGCGCAAGCTTGCTCAACTTCGGCTGAAGTCGATTGAACGTTCTGTTCAGAGCTCTCGTTGAAAACGGGAGTTTCCGTCCCTTTTTCCTGTTTATTTTCTTTCATATAACTCATACAAACTCCGTCGAAACAGAGTCGCCTTTCATTCATTATTAACATTCGCCGTCAAGCGGTGAGAAAATTAGCGGTAAATTTAAACCGCCTCTCAACGCGCGGTCTCAATCTTCGGAAGACTTCTCCTTCTCGGAAGGCTTGTCCTTTTCAGACTTCTTCTCCGGAAAGAAATCCGCCACGAATTTTTTAAGGCGAGAACCGAACGATCCGCGTTCCGGAAGAACTGCGTCCCCTTCAATTTCCGCTAATTGCCTCAAAATCTTCTCATGTTCAGGTTTGATCTTCGTCGGCACCTCGATAAAGAGCTGAATCAAAAGATCACCCGCTACGTTGCGACGCGGAGTCGGCATCCCGCGTCCTCGCAGCCTAACAATATCTCCGTTTTGCGTTCCGGCGGGTATCTTAATCTTCTCGATCCCGTCGAGAGTTGGAACTTCAATTTCAGCGCCTAGCGCCGCTTGCGCGTAGCCGACAGGAATTCTACAAATAAGATCCTGCCCCTCGCGTCTGAAGAGAGGATGTTGCTTCAGGCGGATGATGACGTAACAATCCCCTGAAGGGCCGCCGTTGGGAGAATGATCCCCCTCTCCCTGAATTCTAAGACGCGTTCCGCTATCGACGCCTGCGGGAATACGGACGTTGCGAACGACCTCCCGACGAACGAGCCCCGCGCCGCGACAATCCGGACAAGGGTCAGTAATCACAGAGCCGCGTCCGCCGCATTGCGGACATGTCGTCTGAATGGAGAAAACGCCCGTCGACTGCTGGATGCGCCCGCGCCCGCCGCAATACTTGCATTGCACCGGTTTCGTGCCGGGTTTTGCGCCGGAACCGTGACACGTCTCGCAGACTTCTCTGCGATAAAAACGGATCTCCTTGGAGACGCCCTTCGCGGCTTCGTGCAAATCGAGCGTCAGAGGACACTGAACGTCGGCGCCTTGTTGAACGCGAACCCCGCCCCGTCCGCCGCCGAACATATCGCCGAACCCGAACATATCCCCAAAGATGTTGAAAATATCGCCGACGTCGTTGAAACCATGACCGCCGCCTTGGTTTTCGAGCCCGCTCTTGCCGTATCGGTCATAAATCTGTCTTTTATCAGGATCGCTTAAAACTTCAAAAGCTTCAGCGCAGCTCTTAAATTTGGCCACAGCTTCTTCATCGCCGGGATTCCGGTCTGGATGATATTTGAGAGCCGCCTTGCGATACGCCGATTTAATTTCATCCTGAGAGGCGGAACGCTCAATTCCCAATAATTCGTAATAGTCGATTTCTTCGGCCATCATTAATACTTCCACTGATAGGATCTTATTTAAAGAACCTATTCATATAAAGACGTCGACGCCAAAAGCGTCTGGCAAAAGCGAACGAGGGGCGACGCCGCAAAGGCTCCGCGAACCTGACTTAATGACCGACGCGCCGCCTTCGCGACGCGCCTGTCGAAAAACGCTCAACGAAGACGCGTCCCGACTAACGACGAGTCGGCGACGCGTCTTGCAAATAATAAGCGCATAGACGTTTCCTACAAGAAGGCTCAACGGACGGCGTCCGCGACTTCTTTATCCTTCTTAACGTCGGTAACAAGGGTTTCAGTCGTGAGCATAAGACCCGCGACGCTCGAAGCGTGCGAAAGCGCGGCGCGAACGACTTGCAGAGGATCGATGACGCCCGCTTCGTACATATCGACATACTGGCCGGTCGCGGCGTTGTAGCCTTGCGATCCTTCCTTAGCGGCAACTTCGTCAACCACGACGTCGCCGTCGGCGCCGCTGTTGTCGACAATCTGCTTGAGAGGCGCGGAAAGAGCGCGGGAAAGAATATCGACGCCGATCTTCTCATCGCCGCGAACGTTCGCGCGAACCTTATCGACCGCTTCACGGCAACGAAGGAGCGCGACGCCGCCGCCGGGAAGAACTCCTTCGAGCGCAGCCGCGCGGGTCGCATGGAGCGCGTCGTCAACGCGATCCTTCTTCTGCTTCATCTCTGCTTCGGTATGAGCGCCAACTTTGATAATCGCGACGCCGCCGCTCAATTTCGCAAGGCGTTCCTGGAATTTTTCGCGATCGTAATCGCTTTCGCTTTCCGCGATCATGCGGCGCAACAAATCGGTGCGAGATTTGATCTCTTCTTTGGCCCCGCAACCGTCAATAATCGTCGTGGAGTCCTTGTCGACCGTGATACGTTTCGCGCTGCCAAGCTGGTCTAACTCGACGTTCTCCAACTTAATGCCGAGATCTTCGCTGATCACCTGACCGCCGGTCAAAATTGCGATATCCTGAAGCATCGCCTTACGACGATCGCCGAAACCAGGAGCTTTAACTGCGGTGACGTCAAGGATTCCGCGCAACTTGTTGACAACAAGCATCGTGAGAACTTCCGCGTCAATATCTTCCGCGATAATGAAGAGAGGCTTCGCCTTCTGGGAGACCTTTTCGAGGAGCGGAATCAAATCGCGAAGATTCGTGATCTTCTTTTCGTGGAGAAGAATATAGGCGTCTTCGAGAACGCATTTCATTTCGGTCATGTCGTTAATGAAATACGGGGAGAGGTAACCTTTGTCGAACTGCATACCTTCGACGACGTCGTAGGTGGTTTCGGAGGTCTTGCCTTCTTCAACCGTGATAACGCCGTCGTTGCCAACCGCTTCCATCGCGTCGGCGAGGAGCTGACCGATCTCGGGGTCGTTGTTAGCGCTGATAGAACCGACGTTGGCGATCTCTTCTTTGGTCGTGACCTTCTTGGCCATTTCCTGAAGCTTAGCCACGGCGGCGGCCGCCGCTTTGTCGATACCGCGACGAATCGCCGTCGGATTGCTGCCGGCGGTGACGTTGCGCAAGCCTTCGCGGAAAATAGCGCGCGCGAGGACAGTGGCGGTCGTCGTACCGTCGCCGACGACGTCGTTTGTCTTCGAAGCCACTTCGTTCACGAGCTTCGCGCCCATGTTTTCGAAGGGATCCTCAAGCTCAACTTCTTTACTAACGGAAACGCCGTCTTTGGTAACCTTCGGGCCGCCGTAAGCCTTGCTCAATACGACGTTTCGTCCGGTAGGACCAAGTGTAACCGCCACGACGTCGGCCAGCTTGTTGACGCCGTCAAGCATCTTACGGCGCGCCGCGTCGTCGAAGATCAGTTGCTTTGCCATGAAATATAGTCCTTATTTCTTAAAAAGGGCCGACGCGCAACGCGCCGGCGGGCTTTTTGGATATTAGATGTGGTGAATTCGCGTCTCTAGGAAAATCACGCCGTCTTGACAATCTTCGCGAGAACGTCGCTTTCACGCAGAATCTTATACTGTTCGCCGTCGACTTCGACGTCGGAACCAGAATACTTGCCGTAGATAACTTCGTCGTCGACGGCGACGTTCATCTCAGCGCGGGAGCCGTTATCCAAGAGGCGACCTTCGCCAGCGGCGACGACGACGCCGCGTTGCGGCTTTTCTTTCGCGCTATCGGGAAGAAGGATACCGCCGGCGGTTTTCTCTTCGGCGTCGAGCGGTTTGACGACAATACGATCTTCCAAAGGCTTGAGATTAAGATTCTTTTTCGCGGACATGTTCTATCCTT
>SFIW01000063.1 GCA_004556055.1 Planctomycetaceae bacterium | reverse complement strand
CGACGCCTTCGGTTTTGGCGTCGACCTCGTCTTCGACGACGAGAGGTAGGGAGAGCTCCATGTCGCGCGTCTTTAACCTCGCCGTTAAGACTTTTCCCTCCCCTCCCCGCTATGAATGACAAAAGCCCGCAAGTTCCACTACCTGCGGGCTTGCGCTTTATTAGAAGACGACGACAATGAGGTTCAATCTTTCGTTCTTACCCTCAATAATTACGAATTTCATTGAAAAGAGACCTATCATGAAAAACGTATTGGATTATCTGACGTGGGAACACGTAGAATTAGGCGTTCGCATCACCGGGTGCGACAACCGCTTCGAGGGCGCGTTGGAAATTCCGAGCCTTATTGACGGAATCCCCGTCGTCGAGATTGGCAGAAAGGCGTTTTGGAAATGTAAATCGATCGTCTCGGTCGAGATCCCGGATACTGTCGAGGTCGTCGGCAGGGCCGCCTTCAGAGGGTGCGTAGGACTCGAAGAGTTGCGGTTGGGAGCGGGGATTAAAAGGATCGAACTTAACGCTTTCAAGGGATGTTCTTCGCTCGCCGCCGTCGCCATCCCCGATTCTGTCGAAGTTATCGGCGAGGGCGCGTTCCGGAAATGCATCGGGCTCGAAGAGTTACGGTTGGGGTCGGGGATTAAAAAGATCGAAAAATACGCTTTCTGCATGTGCAGTTCGCTCAAGTCCGTCGTCGTCCCCGATTCGGTCAAAGACGTCGGCGAAAGCGCATTCCGGAAATGCATCGGACTCGAAGAGCTGCGGCTGGGGTCGGGGATTAAAAGGATTAAAGACAGCGCTTTCTATGATTGCCGATCGCTCAAGAGCGTCGTCGTTCCCGATTCGGTCAAAGCCGTTGGCAAGGAAGCCTTCTTCGAATGCATTGGGCTTGAAGAGCTGCGGTTGGGGTCGGGAACTAAAACGATAAAAGAGAACGCTTTCTGGGGATGCAGTTCGCTCAAGTCCGTCGTGATACCCGATTCGGTCGAAGTCGTCGGCGAGGATGCGTTCGGCATGTGCTCCGAGCTCGAGGCGGCACAACTTGGGTCGGGGATTAAAAGGATCGAAAAACGCGCTTTCAAATGGTGCGATTCGCTCAAGTCCATCGTGATTCCTGATTCGGTCGAATTCATCGGCAAGGAGGCTTTCCTGTATTGCGACGGGCTCCAAGAATTGCAACTTGGGTCGGGGTTTAAAAAGTTCGAAAAAGGCGCTTTCGCAGGGTGCGTTTCGCTCAAGTCCGTCGTGATACCCGATTCAGTCGAAGTCGTCGGCGAGGGCGCGTTCTGGAAGTGCGACGGGCTCGAAAAGCTACGCTTGGGCGCGGGGATTAAAAGGATCGAAAACCGCGCTTTCGGCAAGTGCGTTTCTCTCAAGTCCGTCGCGATACCCGATTCGGTCGAAGTTATCGGCGAGGGCGCCTTCTGGAAGTGCGACGGGCTCGAAAAGCTACGCTTGGGCGCGGGGATTAAAACGATCGAAAAAGACGCTTTCAAGGGATGTCGTTCGCTCGCATTGGTCGCCAACCTTGACTCCGTTGAATTTGTCGGCGCAGACGCGTTTTCCGATTGCGGCGAGTTCGAGAAGCGGCTGCTGGAATCAGGGGAAAGTATCCAGGAAGACGCGTCGGAATACCTGGAGTGGGAATTCACGGAAAAAGGCGCTCGCATAACCAGTTGCCGTAAAAGCTTCGCTGGGGCGCTGCAGATTCCGAGCGAGCTTGACGGAGTCGCGGTCGTCGAGATCGGTGAAATAGCGTTCGAGAATTGCGACCAGCTCGTCTCCGTCGTCGTTCCCAATTCGGTTGAAGTAATCGGCGAGGGCGCCTTTTGGAAATGCAAAGGGCTCGAAGATATGCAGTTAGGAGCGGGGATTAAAAAGATCGAAGAAGGCGCGTTCCTAGAGTGCAATTCGCTTGTCTCGGTCGACGTCCCCGATTCAGTCGAAATTATCGGCGAGGGCGCTTTTGCCAAGTGCGCAGGACTCGAAGAGCTGCGGTTAGGCGCGGGGCTTAAAACGATCGAAAAACGCGCGTTCGTGGAGTGCGGTTCGCTTGTCTCCGTCGTCGTTCCCGATTCTGTCGAAGTCGTCGGCGAAAGCGCCTTCGCCGAGTGCGACGGGCTCGAAGAGCTACGGTTAGGCGCGGGGATTAAAAAGATCGAAAAAGGCGCCTTCTCGCGGTGTAGCTCGCTCAAGAGCGTCGAAATTCCTGGCACACTTGAATCCGTCGGCGAGCGGGCCTTCTTCGAATGCTTCGGACTCGAAGAACTTCATCTGGGAGCGGGGATTAAAAAGATCGAAGACAGGGCCTTCTTGCGGTGTAGCTCGCTCAAGAGAGTCGAAATTCCCGGCACGGTTGAATCCGTCGGCAAGTACGCCTTCTGCGAATGCTCCAAACTCGAAGAACTTCATCTGGGAGCGGGGATTAAAAAGATCGAGTTCGGAGCCTTCGATTCGTGTAGCTCGCTCAAGAGCGTCGAAATTCCCGGCTCGGTAGAATCCGTCGGCTGGTGGGCCTTCAAAGACTGCTCCGGACTCGAAGAACTTCATCTGGGAGCGGGGATTAAAAAGATCGAGTTCGGAGCCTTCGATTCGTGTAGCTCGCTCAAGAGCGTCGAAATTCCCGGCACGGTTGAATCCGTCGGCGAGTGGGCCTTCAAAGACTGCTCCGGACTCGAAGAACTTCATCTGGGAGCGGGGATTAAAAGAATCGAAAATGGAGCTTTCTGTGGATGTAGCTCGCTCAAGACCGTCGCTATTCCGGATTCAGTCGAAGTCATCGGCGAGTTGGCCTTCAAAGACTGCTCCGGACTCGAAGAACTTCATCTGGGAGCGGGGATTAAAAAGATCGAAGACTGCGCCTTCTTGCGGTGTAGCTCGCTCAAGAGCGTCGAAATTCCCGGCTCGGTTGAATCCGTCGGCAAGTTCGCCTTACACGAATGCTCCGAACTCGAAGAACTTCATCTGGGAGCGGGGATTAAAAAGATCGAAAAATGCGCGTTCATGGATTGCAATTCGCTCGTCTCCGTCGTTATCCCCGATTCTGTCGAAATTATCGGCGAGTTCGCTTTTACCAACTGCGCGGTACTCGAAGAGTTGCGGTTAGGAGCGGGGATTAAAAAGATCGAAAAAGGCGCCTTCTGGAGCTGCTATTCGCTCGTCTCCGTCGTTATCCCCGATTCTGTCGAAGTCGTCGGCGAAGGCGCCTTCCAAGAGTGCGACGGGCTCGAAGAGCTTCGCCTGGGCGCGGGGATTAAAACGATCGAAAAAGACGCCTTCGAGGGGTGTAGCTCGCTTGTCTCCGTCGTCGTTCCCGATTCTGTCGAAGTCGTCGGCGAAAGCGCCTTCGACGAGTGCGACGAGCTCGAAGAGCTACGGTTAGGCGCGGGGATTAAAACGATCGGGAAACGCGCTTTTCGCAGGTGTAGTTCGCTTGTCTCCGTCGACGTTCCCGATTCGGTCGAAGTTATCGGCAAGGGCGCTTTTGCCAAGTGCGCAGGACTCGAAGAGCTGCGGTTAGGCGCGGGGCTTAAAACGATCGAAAAGGCCGCTTTTTTGGGGTGCGGTTCGCTTGTCTCCGTCGTCGTTCCCGATTCAGTCGAAGACGTCGGCGAGGGCGCGTTCAGGAATTGCGTACGGCTCGCAGAGTTGCGGTTGGGCGCGGGGCTTAAAACGCTCAAGGAAAGCGCTTTCAGCGGGAATCGTCTGCTCGCCTCGGTCGCGATTCCTAATTCGGTTGAAGTCATCGGTAAGAACGCGTTCTGGAATTGCGTCGGCCTCAAAGAGCTACGGTTGGGATCGGGAATTAAAACGATTGAAACGAGCGCGTTTGAGAACTGCAGTTCGCTCAACTCCGTCGTCATCCCTGAATCTGTCGAAGTCGTCGGCGAATGGGCCTTTTACGATTGCCAAGGGCTCGAAGAGCTGCGACTGGGCTCCGGGGTTCAAAGGATCGAAAAAGGCGCGTTCTGCAATTGTCGTTCTCTCAAGTCGGTCGACGTCCCCGATTCAGTCGAAATCGTCGGAAAGGACGCCTTTTCCGATTGTCAAGGACTCGAAGAGCTGCGCTTGGGAACAGGGATAAAAGAAATCGAAAAAGACGCGTTCGATCCTCAGGTTACGCTTGTCGTCGACGCGGATTCTTACGCGGAAGAATGGTGTAGAGAGAATCAACGCAAATACAAGGTTCGCTAAGCGCGTCCGACGCCTACGCGCTTCTTTAACCTCTCGTTAAGACGCTTCCCTTCCCCTATTGACGACAAAAGCCCGCAGGTTCCATTACCTGCGGGCTTGCGCTTTATTAGAAGACGACGATAATGAGGTTCAATCTTTCGTTCTTACCCTCAATAATTACGTATTTCATTGAAAGGAGACCTATTATGAAAAACGTATTGGATTATCTGACGTGGGAACACGTAGAATTAGGCGTTCGCATCACCGGGTGCGACAACCGCTTCGAGGGCGCGTT
>SFIW01000037.1 GCA_004556055.1 Planctomycetaceae bacterium | reverse complement strand
TACGCCGCGCCGCTTCGCGCGCTGCCTGAACTGCAGGGAGAAGCAAACCGATCAAAATACCGATGATCGCAATAACGACCAGCAGCTCGACGAGGGTGAAGCCCCTAAGAGAAGATATTCGTTTACTCATCTTCTTGTCCTATCGTCCTTTAAAAGAATCTTTCAAAATGAGGGCGCTTTGAGCGCGTACTTCCCCAACCGCTGCGTAAATACGCAATAACGCCGTAGGTTGAGAAAACAAAAATAGCTGAAATGTCAGCGTCCCCCAATAAATTAAGAATAGCAAGTCGAGGTAACGGGACGACGGAGGCAAATCAATCTAATCGTATAACCGCGAAAGGAGGCGTGGGTTTCGCAAAGATTTCAAGAAATTTCGAAAAAAATAAAGGACGCCTTCGCGTGAAAGACGCCCTTTATTATGTTATAAAAAGTTAGGTTCAGAGGGCCGTGCTCTCGCCGCCGGCTATCGTGCCCATCGCGCCCCAGACGCCGAATGGAGATTTGCCGGTGCATTCACCCGTCGACCAATCCTCGCCGAGTCGAGAGCCGCAGTCGACCGTTTCCGAGATAAACGCGACCGAACCGTCCGCGCGAAGACCGTTGATTCCGCCCGAGTGATTGCTTGACGCGCTCCAGTATCCGCCCGCGTGCTGGATCGACGCGCCCGAGAAAGCGCAAGAAGGAGAATTCGGCGGAAGGATCGTATTAATTCCAAGGATGTGGTTGCGACCGTCCGTATGAACCATACCGCGCGAATCGTAGAAGTAATTGCCGGAAGCGTAGACGTTGCGGTCGTTCGTGTCGACCTTCGCCAAGCAGCCGTTCGGGGAACCGCTATACTGAATGTAACCGCCCTTCACGCGATTATTGCCGCTGGAGCTCCCGACGACGATTTCAGCAACCGCCAGGGTGTTGGAAGTACCGTCGGTAATCGCCGACATATTGCGACACTTGAGATTTGACCACGAGTTCGAGCCGCCGCAACCGCCGGCAAAGAAACCGCGCGTATTCGTCTGCGATTCCGCGGTATTCGCCGCCGCGTCGCCGACGCTGCCCGCGTAGCTGCCGTACTGCGCTTCATTCATATAACTTTTCTGCGTCGCCGACGCGTCGCTCGGGCATCCTAGACCGGGGATTAAGCCGCGGAACTGAGAACCTTCGCAAAGCCAGACGAGTCGCCAGCTTTCGAATTTATGATCCCGATCCCCTTCCGCCATGACCGCATTCCAGCGCGCTCCCTGTTCGATGAACGGATAGAGCGCGACGTAAAAACTCACGACGCCCCAGCCAGCGGATAGGCCTGCGTTTGCGTCGCTCGGCGACGTGCGTTGCGGAGGAAACGCTCCGTTCGTGTCGTGATAGTTATGAAGCGCAATGCCGATCTGCTTGAGATTGTTCGTGCACTGCATTCTTCGCGCCGCTTCACGCGCCGCTTGAACCGCCGGGAGCAAAAGACCGATTAAGATACCGATAATTGCTATGACGACCAGCAGTTCGACAAGCGTAAAGCCTCGATACGATGAAGAAAAACGTTTTTTCATTCTGATAACTCCTATGACGAAATCGAAACGATGAAGAGAGACGCGTCGATTCCTCGACCGCGTCTCCCGTTGAATCAACGTTTAGTTCAAAATAAAATAAATAATTCCGCGAAACGTGGACGCTCTCCAACGCGAAAACGTTCCTCAAATCCAGGTCAAAGACTTACCGTCTCACCGCCGTTCGGGGACCCCATCGCCCCCCAAACGCCAAGGGAGCTCTTCCCGGTTTGATAACGCCCCGTGAGCGTATATTTCGCTCCGTTCGTGTCGATCGTGTCGGAAACGAAACGCACCGAACCGTCGAGCATTCCAACGTTGACGCCCCCTGAATGGAAGCTTGTCGGCGGCATAAGCGCGACCTGTCCTTGTTCGCGATCGTACTTAAAGCAGGTTGGCGCGTTCGGCGGCAAAACGGCGGTGAATCCGCCGAAGATTGGTTGACATTCAAGGTAGTTTCCCCCGCGCGGATGATCGACCGTCTTGCAGGAATAACGCGTGCGATCGTTCGGGTCGCGCTGATTCAAGCAGAGCGCGGGCTGACAATCCCACCCTGCGCCGTCAAAGCCGGGATAATATCCGACGCCGCCGAGAATCTTGTCGTTGTCCCAGTTGCCCGTTACGACCTCGGAACACGCGATCGTACTGCTCGTGCCGTCGGTTGCAAACGCCAGATTCTTGCGATCGAAGAAAAAGAAGAGAGAACGGTGCGTACAGTCCCCTTCGCCGGAACTTTTTCCAACGCGTTTCGTTCCTCCCGCGCCGTCGGAAACCGTCGTGTAAGGACTGTCGTTCATGTAGTCGAGTCGGCAGACAATATCGCCCATGCAGTAGACGATATTCGTTGGTCGTCCGTCGTGATTATGCGCGACGCCTTCGCGCACCAACTCGCCCCCTTGAGGATCGGAGGGACACAGGAACGCGTCGATTTTCGTCGTGCGAATCTCCCACGCCTCGCTACCGTCGGACGAAGGAAGCCACGGCTGGGTGATCGAGTCGTTCCCGTCGATCGCCGACTTCAACGCCGCTTGTTCGATAAAGGGAAGGAGCTGATAGTGAACGCTAAAATCGCTCGACTTCACCCCGGAGCCCCATGCATGTTGAGAAGGTAGATAATTGAAGACGTCGTGGTGATTATGCATCGCCAAGACAAATTGTTTCATATTGTTGGTGCATTGCATCCTACGCGCGGCCTCGCGGGCCGCCTGAACCGCGGGCAAGAGAAGGCCTATTAAGATTCCGATAATAGCGATGACGACCAACAGCTCGACAAGGGTAAAACCGTCGCGAGATCTCTTCAAAGAAGTTTTCATCATAATGCGTCTCCAGTACGAAATACTAAGTCCGCAAGAAGGCGGAGCGCCTTCCTAACTCATGGGAATGTCGTCATAAAATTTCTAACTTTAAGAATAGTGAAATTAATAAATAACCTACTCTCTTCTAAATCATATAAACAATCGCGACTAAACACAATAACTGCATCTATTACTTTCCAAAAATTCTATGTTTTGCCGGTTAAAGCGCGAGCTATTTATACTAGTCTCATGGAAAGAAAAGAACTCGAAATGAGTATAAAACGCTCAAAAATGAATACGAAACGGGCCTAAATGAGTATAAAACGCCCGATACTGGCGATTCAGATTTGACGGAGTTGGAAACGCAGATCATTTCGGAGTTGCGTCGCGCGCCGAATCAATAGATCACGGGAAGAGCGGAACGGTTGGGGCAATCGCGTTCGACGATCGCGCGGACGCTAGGCGCGTTTGCCGTAAGGGACGCTTGCGACGCGAACGGGGAGCGCGCGGGGTAAAATTTGTCGTCGTAGAGCGAGGAAAGAAAGCGCAAGAATAGGGACACAAGAGGGCAAGAAACGGGAAAAGGTCGATTCGAAAGAACCGACCTTTTTGTTTAACACGCCAGAAGGGACTCGAACCCCCAACCCTCGGTTCCGAAGACCGATGCTCTATCCAATTGAGCTACAGGCGCACGCTTAGAAACCACGGATCAAACAGACCACCCAAGCGTTGATACTATTTTACCTTTGTTCTATCGTTTCGCAAGGCGCCTTCTCGAAAAAAAGAAGACAAAGACAAAAGAAAAGGAAGCCCCTTCCGGAGCTTCCCTAATTGTCTCATAAACGATGGTCGATCAGTTCACGGAGAAGAGAGGACCAGAATCGTTGGTACCGCCCTTGAGTTCGCTGGGCTTGAAGTTCTGGCGAACGGTGGGAGAAGGAGCGGGTTCTTCCTCGGCGGGAACTTCTTCATTGCTCTCGGCTCGTTTGCGAGAGAGACCGATCTTACGATCGGCGACGTCGACGCGAAGGACGACGACCTCGATTTCATCGTCGACTTTGACGACGTCTTCCGGATTTTCAACCTTGTGGTTGGCCAATTCGGAAATGTGGAGAAGACCTTCGAGATCGTCTTCGAGGGAGACGAAAACGCCGAAGTTGGTGATCTTCGTGACCTTGCCGACGACGCGGTCGCCGGTGTGGTACTTGGAAGGAATACGGGAAACCCACGGATCTTCGGTCATTTGCTTGAGACCGAGCGCAATGCGGCGATTCTTCTTATCGACGCTGGTGACGACGCATTCGATCTCTTCGTTCTTACGAACGACTTCGCTCGGATGAGTAATCTTGCGAACCCAGCTCATGTCGGAGATATGAAGGAGACCGTCGACGCCCTCTTCGAGCTCGACGAACGCGCCGTAATTGGTGAGGTTGCGGACAGTGCCCTTGACCTTCGCGCCAACGGGATACTTCTCTTCGACGTTCTCCCAAGGATTGTTCATTGTCTGCTTGAGGCCGAGAGAGATTTCCTGCTTTTCCTTGTTGATGCCAAGAATGACGACGTCGATTTCATCGCCGTTGTGGAGAATCTCATTCGGATGAGAGATGCGCTTGGTCCAGCTCATTTCGCTAATGTGAACGAGACCTTCGACGCCTTCTTCAAGCTTGACAAACGCGCCGTACGACATAACGTTGACGACCGTGCCGTGAACGCGCGATCCAACGGGATACTTCTCTTCGACGTAAGCCCAAGGAGATTCGGTCAACTGCTTGAGGCCGAGGGAGATCTTTTCCTTCTCATGATCGATGTTCAGGACGACGACCTCGATCTTCTGATCGATAGAGACGACTTCGCGAGGATCGGTGACGCGACCCCAGCTCATATCGGTAATGTGGAGCAAACCGTCGATTCCGCCAAGATCAATGAAGGCGCCGAATTCGGCGATATTCTTGACGGTACCAGTGCGACGCTGCCCGACTTCGAGTTCGTTGAGGAGCAAGGTCTTCTTGGCGGCGCGTTCTTTTTCGATGAGAGCGCGACGGCTGACGACGATGTTGCGACGAGCGCTGTCGATTTTAAGGATGACGCAACGAATCGTTTTGTCGATGAATTCATTGACGTCGGCAGGACGACGAACGTCGACCTGGCTGGCGGGAAGGAAGACGTTGACGCCGCCGATATCGACGAGCAAACCGCCCTTGATCTTCTTAGAGACCTTACCTTCGACCACGTCGTCTTCTTTGACCGTTTCCATCATGCGGTTCCAGGCTTCGATCTTCGCAGCCTTACGCTTGCTAAGGACGATCATTCCGCGATACATGACGTCTTCGGCGGACATCGTGTCTTCGGTGTCTTCGACGAGCACCTTCACAGTGTCGCCAACTTTGGGCGCTTCTTCGTCTTCTTCCCATTCGGAAACGGGGATAAGGCCTTCGCTCTTCGCGCCGACGTCGACAATGACGAATTCGTTTTCAATACGAACGATGCGACCGTCGACGATTTTATCGCGCTGAGGGTCGACTTCTTGGCTAATGAGTTCGTCAATTTCGCTGTCGGTATAGTTCTGTTCGATAAATTCTTCGACGCCGTCGTTTAAACCGCGAACCAGGGTACGATTAACCACTTCAAAAAATCCTAAAATAAGGTCGTTTATCAGACGTACGTCGCGTTCCGCCGCATTATGCGACGCAAGAGTCAAACGCCCGTCCTCAATAAAAAACGAGGTGAAGGTTACAAACGCTTTTTCCCACCTTGGAAAAAACAGCGTTAGACGCCGCCGTCACGTGACCTTGCCGCTATGCGGACGTCTTTTCTAAACAATATGCAAATATCGATAACCCGTCGTGCGTCGCCGCCAACGTCTCGAAATTTTCACTATAGTTTCTTGATTTTCATAAGTTTATCAATTTCGACAAACAATTCAACCCCGAAAGCTTTAATCTACTTGATTTTTCACCTTTTTTTTGTATTTGCCAATTTTTCCTTTATGACGCGATTGCTCTTGACGAATATCCGCCTTTTATATTACATACCCCAGAAATCGGTTCATGACGTCGTTTTCACCATCTTACACGTCGCGTTTTCCTTCCGCTAGGATCCCACTCTTCAATGTGTCGCTTCCCTATCCAAACCAATCTTCGCGCTCTTATAATCGCCCTCCTAGTCGCTGCGGTCGCCTTCTTCTGCAACGCGGCGATTCGCGCATTCGACGCGACCTCTCCCTACCCGACCATTCAAGGGCCCGACGGAACTCTATACGCCGTCGTGCCGGATCACGCTACGAATTACGACTCTCCCGACGACTTCTCGCGTGAAACGCGTCGCGCTTCATCCGGCCTCTTCAGCGCGTTCTTCTCCAACCGCGACGACCTACTCGAATGGGAAACGCTATACCGCGGCCAAACCCCGAGCCTTATCCCCCCCGTCGAATCGACGTCCTCGAACTCAACGATCGGCTCAAGCTCCGTTTCAAACGCCACCTCCAATGTCGTCGCCCCGCCGGCGGTCGGCTCCGACTCTCCCTTCGAACCCACCCCCGTCGTCCCCGAAGGCGAACCGACGACCTTTCAAAAAATCTTCAAGTATCGTCAAGAGATATCCGGTTCCTATATGTTCCTCCCCGCTTCCAAATCCAAGGGGCTAGGAATGAATGAACTCGAGGCGCGGCTCCTCTTCGCAATCCCCTGCAAGACGATGCAAAGCGTCAACAACATGAACAACGGCTACTTCCTCCTTACGCCGAATTTCGTGTATGACAACCTCGCAATTCGCCCCGGAGCCCCCTCGCAAAAGAGAACGGAAAACGTCTTCGACGCCGGCCTCACCACAACGTTCCTCGCCAATTACAACGATCTCGAAGCGCACGTCGACTTCTCAGTCGGAGTCGCGTCGATCTTCAAGAAGATCAACGGCGAAGCGATCTATTTCCGCGGACGCGCGGAAATAGGACTCCCGATCGACAATGAAAAGCAGGTTAAGCTCTTCGGCGGCGTTCAGTATCTCGACCGAATTCGCTACAAACTTGTTCCAATAGTCGGAGTCACCTACAACCCGAACCCGCAAAATCGCCTTCGTCTCGCGTTTCCTAACCCGCGTTGGGATCACTACCTGACGAAAGTCAACGAAACGGACTGGTGGCTCTTCGTTCACGGCGATATCGACGGTAATAGCTGGCTCATGTACGATTCGGAAACGACGGTGCGCGGAAAGAATTCCTTCAGAGTCGACTACAACGATTACAAAGTCGGCGTGGGCGTCTCCTTCGACTGCCCGACGCGTTTGCGCGGTTCCTTCGAAGTCGGCGGTTCGTTCGGTCGCGAAATGCGCACGAAAAACGGCTCGATCTACGAGCCGAAGAGCGCCGTCTATCTCAAATTCGGACTCCTCTACTAACGCTCTGCCGACGCCTCTCTTGAAAAAGGCGCGACGTCATTGACTTTTTAAGAAACTGGGCGAGAATAGGGCTGAGAGCGTCTTCTTGTTCTTGCGCTCTCGTTACTCTAAGGAACCATCATGAGCGATTTATACTTCTTAACTCCCGAAGATTATGCCGCGACGACGCCGAGTCTCGCCGTGTTGACGGGGGCGGAAGCGCAGCATCTTACGCGAGTTATGCGCAAACGAGTCGGCGACGAAGCGACGCTTTTCGCCGGGGACGGTCGCGCGTTGCGTTGCGAAATCGCGTCGATCGCGAAGGGTCGCGTCGAACTAACGATCCTCGAGACGATCGTCGACGATCGCGAACCGGACGTCGCCGTTACCGCGCTCGTAGCTCTTCCGAAGGGAGATCGCCAAAAATGGCTCCTCGAAAAGCTCACGGAGCTGGGCGTTCGCCGTTTCATTCCTCTCGACACGGAGCGTTCCGACGTCAAATTTGACGAAGGCGTGCGCTCGCGTCTCGAACGACAAGTTCTCGAAGCGTCGAAACAATGCGGACGTCTGCGTCTTATGTCGGTCTTGCCGTCGGCAAGCGTCGACGAAGCGGTCGCGCTTGTCGAACTCCTCCGCATGAAAACGTCGTGCGACGACGTCGCGCTTTCTCCAGAAGCGGAGCGCCTACAAGACCGCTGGAAAGACTATTCTCTTTTTGACGAATTATCGATCGGAGACGACGCCCTCAGCGTCCTTGCGCATCCTCTCTCCGACGGCGCGCTGGGTCAGATCGACTTCCAGTCGTTGCTGCGCGATTCGCGCGAACGAAACGTCAAAGAGGTTCTTATGATGATCGGGCCTGCGGGAGGCTTCTCTCACGACGAGGTGAGATTAGCCGCGGCGCGCGGATGGACGCCCCTCGATCTTGGACGCCAGGTATATCGCGTTGAAACTGCGGCGTTGGTCGCCGCGACGCTCTTTACGCACATGCACTGACGCGCGTTCGTCTTCTCTATCGTTTTCTCATATACCGCCAAACCTCGTCGACTGAACGCGCCGTCCTTATATCAGCGCAATCTAAACTATCATGAACACGCTAAAAACGGGTTTCGCGCCGCCTGGGCGCGCGCGCGCCGCAATGGAAACGTTGCAGGCGCTTTGCTCTTCGTCATTTTGGGTCAATTGGTTTAAACGCCCGAGCGGCGGTTGGGAGATCCTGCGCGTCAGCGCGCCGATCATCGTCTCTTCCGCAACGTTCGCGCTTATGAATTTCGCCGACCGTCTCTTCCTTACGTGGTACGATCAGCGCGAGATGAGCGCCGCGTTTCAAGCGGGCTGTCTCATGTGGCTCCTTACCACTTTTCCGACGGCGATCGCCGCGTTTACGAACGCCTTCGTCTCGCAATACAACGGGGCGAAGCAATATGAAAAGATCGGGGAGAACGTGTGGCAAGGCGTTTATTTCGGGCTCGCGTCAGGGCTTCTTTTCATCGTTGCAACGCCTTTAATCGCGCCGTTTTATCGTTTCCTGGGCGCGACTCCCGACCTTGCGCAACTTTCGCAAGACTACTGGTTCTACGTGTCGCTTGCCGCAAGCGCGGCGATCGCGCAGGAAGGCTTCACCGCGTATTTTTGCGGACGTAAAGACATGAAGACGGTGATGTGGGTCGGAATCGGCGCCGTTCTCGTCAACACGGCGCTCGATCCGCTCTTTATCTTCGGGGTCAACGGTCATTTACGCTGGGGAGTCAAGGGCGCGGCGATCGCGTCCGCCCTGGCGCTTTGGTTCAAATTCTTCGTCTACCTCTATCTCGCGCTTAAACGCGACAAGACGTGGCGCTGCGGACTTCGCGAACATTACGCGCCGCGTCTGCGCGAAATGTGGCGACTACTTCGCTTCGGGGGAATGAGCGCGTTTCAGGTCACGGCGGAAAACGCCTGCTACACGCTCATCGTCCTTTTGATGAATCGTTACGGGGACGCCCCTAGTCAAGGCGCGGCAATCGCGTTCAATTTAGACGCGCTTTGTGTCATGCCGATGGTAGGATTAGGAGTCGCGACGACGGCGCTCGTAGGCAACCAGGTAGGCGCGAATCGTTACGATCTTGCGTCGCGAGTCGTTGCGACGGCGTTTACGCTTTCGATGGCGTACACGAGCCTTTTCGTCGTTTCATACCTTTCCGCGCCGAACTTTTTCCTCGACCTTTACGCGCGAAACGATCCCGAAACGTTTGAAGAAATCCGTTCGGTCGCGGTCTTCTCGCTACGTTTCATCTCCGTATGCCTCTTCTTTGACACGATGAATACGGTCGTCACGGCGTCGCTTCGCGGCGCGGGGGACGCGCGGTTCATTATGAACACGACGTTTGTAATCGCGGCGGTTACGATCGTCGCGCTCGTGCTCGGCACGTACGTCTGGAACTTCAGTTACCGTTGGCTTTGGTACTGCATGGGGGGGTACGTCACGCTCAACGCGAACACGTTCCTCATCCGCTTTTTCCAAGGCGGCTGGAAGAAACACCGGTTAATAGAAGAAAGCGCTGGGTCGACCAATTGAGAAGAAAGGAGGGTAAAATGGTTGAACGTTTCAAAGTCGAGAAGATTTCGCTCTCCTCGATAAACGATTGGTTTAAGCGTCCTTGCGGCGGCATTGAAGTTTTTCGCGTGGGTTTTCCTATCGTCGTATCGTCGACGACCTTTGCGCTCATGCACTTCGCCGACCGTCTCTTTCTCACCTGGTACGATCAACGCGCGATGTCCGCCGCGTTTCAGGCGGGGATGCTCATGTGGCTTCTCACGACCTTTCCCACGGCGATCTCCGCGTTTACAAACTCCTTCGTCTCGCAATATAACGGGGCGAAGCAATACGCCAAGATCGGTGAAAACGTCTGGCAAGGCGTCTATTTTGGTCTCGCGGCGGGGCTCCTTTTCGTCGCGGCGACGCCCCTCGTCGCCCCCTTCTTGCAACTTTTGGGAACGCAAACCGAACTTGCGCTCGTCTCGAGAGACTACTGGTTTTACACGTCGCTAGGCGCGAGCGCCGCGATCGCGCACGAACCTCTTACCGCGTACTTTTGCGGTCGGAAGGATACGAAAACCGTCATGTGGATCGGCCTTCTGGCAATCCTCCTCAACACGGCGCTCGATCCTCTCTTCATTTTTGGGATCAACGGGCATATGCGTTGGGGCGTGAAAGGCGCGGCGATTGCGTCGGCGCTGGCGCTCTGGGTCAAGTTCTTCGTCTACATTTTCCTCGCGCTTCATCGCGACAAGACGTGGCGCTGCGGTCTGCGCGAACGTTACGCGCTTCGACTCCGCGAGATGGGACGCCTCGTGCGCTTCGGCGGGATGGGCGCGATTCAATGCTTCGCGGAAAACGCGTGCTACACCTTCGTCGTCCTCTTCATGAGTCGTTACGGGGACGGTCCTGCGGCGGCTGCGGGGATCGCGTACAACCTCGACGCGCTCGTCTTCTATCCGATGACGGGGCTTGGAATCGCGACGACGACTCTTGTGGGGAATCAGGTCGGCGCGGGTCGTTTCGATCTTGCGGCGCGTGCAATTCGGTCGGCGTTGACCCTTTCGCTTGCGTTTACGAGCGTCTTTGTCGTCTCCTTCGTTGCGATTCCGAACGAGATATTGGACGTTTACGCGCGGAATAATCCGGAAGAATTTGAGAAGATCCGCGCGATCACGGTCTATTCGCTTCGTTTCATTTCGATCAGCCTTTTCTTCGAGACGATCAACGCCATTTTGGCGGCGGCGCTGCGCGGAGCGGGGGACGTGCGTTTCATTATGATCGCGACGTTTACGATCTCGGGGCTCTCCCTTGTCGCTCTCGTGCTGGGGACGTACGTTTGGTCCTTCGGGTACCTCTGGCTCTGGATCTGCATGTGCGGCTACTCGACGACGAACGCGGTCGTCTTTACGGCGCGCGTTCTGCGCGGCGGGTGGAAGAAAAGCCGCCTCCTCGAATCGGAACCTCGGCGCGACGCGGTCGCGACGTCTTGACGCCGACGCGCTTTTCCGGCAAAATGACCCGCGTCGTCGCGCCCCTCTGCGCGGCGGCGCTTCTTTTATTGATCCACCGCGACGCATGCCCATGAAACTTAAAAAACTTCGCGAAGGAAATCCGCCGATTGAACTGAATTTAACGTCGATGATCGACGTCATCTTCCTCCTCCTCATCTTCTTCGTCTGCACCTCAAGCTTCGACGAGCCCGAAAAGAATCTCCCCACGAAGCTCGCCACGCAGGGGCCCGCTCAAGAGCGCCAACGTCCCCAGGAAGAACGCGACCTTGAAGATATCGTCGTCCAAATCAACGCCGATCCGTCGACGGGGGTTCAATACGCGATTGACGGCAAAAATTACGCGTCCCTTAGCGAAGTTGAAGAGACTCTCGACGCGCTGCGCGAAATCGATCCGAATTCTCCCGTCGTTCTCGATCCGGACAAGAGCGTCCCGATCGAAAACGTCCTCGACGTCTACGACGCGTCGAGGCGCGTCGGCCTTGGCAAAATCAGCTTCACCGCCTCGCCGTCGTCGTTAGCGTTGTAACCGTCCGTCAAATCCCCTTTTTTCAAAGGAATCGCGCGAATGACTCGCCGTCGCGTCTTGCGTTCATCCCTTGTTTTTGCCGCGCTTTTTGCCGCGTCGACGCTCCTATGCGCGCGTTTGGCAATCGCCGACGAATCGGCGCCGACAGCCCAGTGGAACGCCTTTTCGACGTCGCCGACGCGCCTCGCCCTCGACGTCGCGGAAGAGCTTCTTTCCCGCGGCGCGTATCCCCTCGCCGAACGCAAACTTGACGAAGCGCGCGACGCTCTTGCGGAGGAGCCCGACGCTGCCGACGCGGAACGCCTTCGATATGGAACCCTCGCGCTTCGTTCCGCGCTCCAGAGCGTCGACGTCGCCGCCCCGCAGGGTCGCGCCGCGCTCGCCGAACGCGTCGACGCGATTCGACGCGTCGCGGAAAAGGGAGAAAGCGATTTCTTTCTCGATCCTCCTTCCCTCTCGGAAGACGCTCGAAATTACGCCCTCGCCCTCGTCAAAACACTCTACGAAGTCGGAACTCTCGAACTCCTCGACGCGGACCGTTCCCCTTCTCTCGAACGCGCGATCACCCTCTCAAAAGACATGGCCCGCGCCCTCCCCAAACGCGACGCGCGCCCCTACCTCTACTGGCTTGCCAAAGGAACCCTCGCCTACCCCGCCGCGCCGAATCGTCTTGCAACCGCTGAGAAATTTGTCGCGGCGTTAGAAAAAGCGTCGGAGAGCTCCCGCGACGAATTTTGGTTCTTCTCGCAGCCCCTTCTAATCGCGATCGCGCGCGAATCGGGGGACTATCAACTCGCGTCGAAACGCGTCGCGCAAGCCCTTCAAGCGCTCAAGGAGACGCCTGACGCGCCGCGCGAAATCGCGGTCGCCCTCGTCTCGCAAGAGGCGCTCCTCCTCGAAGCGGAAGGAAAACGCGACGACGCAATTCTTCAAGCGTCGAAAGACGTCGATCTTCTCGACTCACCCTTCGTCAAAGACCTGAAACGTTGGGACGCCATTTTTTACAACGTCTACGACGAACTCCTCTTCGTCAAAGCGTCTCTGTGCTGGCGCGGAGTTCCAGACGCCCCGACGAAAGATGAAAAAGAACTCGGAGCCGCCGCGCTCGATAAGGAAACGCTCGCAGCAGAAGCGCAGAGCGCGACGAAAGCGCTCCGCTCGAATCCTCTGCGCGCGTTAAGCGGGCAGTTCGCCGCCGAGGCGGGCGCCCAAGCGCAAGATTGGGCGACTCTCGAGACGGTCGCGCAGAATCTCTTCCGCGAAGAGAAGTACGACGACGCGATCGCCGCGTACGACCGCGCGGCGCTTGGCTCATCCCCCGACGAAGCGTATCGCCTGCGGTGCGTTGCCGCCGCTGTCGCCAACAAGGCCTTCGAAACTGATCGAACCCCCGCTCGCGCAGACGATTCATCCCGTCGCTTCCTTGAAATCGCGCGAGAACGCCCGGCGGAGGACTCTTCGCGCGTCTTCTTCCTCGCCGCGCTCGAACGCCTCGAAGAGCTTGGAAAGAGCGACTTCCCCTTGCGATACGAATATCTGACCCTCTTCCCCTCGGCGCCGGATCGCGCGTCCTACGCCGTCAAACTCGCGAACCGAGCTATTGGCGAAGGGAACTTCGACGCAGCGCGACAAGCGCTCGATTGCGTCGACGCCAACGCCCCCGACGCCGAGCTCGACGCCGCGCTTCTACTCGAACGCGCTCTCCTCGCCGCCGACGCCTCCCCCGACGCGCTCTGCGTCGCCCTCGCGCGCATTCTCGACAAAATATCCCCCGCGAAGTCGACGTCCGCTCCGAGCCTCTCCGCGCTCGCCGGTCGACTCAACAAGACGCCCTCGGCGAAAACGCGCGGCGAAAAGCGGACGCTCCTCGCGTTTTTCTCCCTCGCGCTCGAAGAAGGCGCGTGCGCCGACCCGCTCTTCTCGAAGAGCGCAAAAGCGTTCCTGGACGCGGAGAACGAACGCGCCGACGACGCGCAAGATCGCGCTCAGCTCGACGCGCTTCGTCTTTCCCTCGCCATTTCGTCGGGAGACGCCGAGCGCGTCGAGGAGTTGACGCGCGGTTCGAACGCGACGGAGACGGCGAGCGTCGCAACCCTGCAAGGGGCGCTCGACCTTGCGCAAAAAGCGCAGGGAGACGCGCGATCAAAACTCGCTCAATTCGTTCTCGACACGCTCAACGCCCGTCCTGCGGATTTCAAGAATCACGATGGGACGATCCTTCGAGCGAACGCGCTGCGGCTCCTTGATCGCGGACAGGAATCCCTCAATCTTTTCGCGGCGGCGCTGCGCGAACGTCCGAAAGATCCGGAAGTCGCGCTCGGAATCGCGCGCCTTCTGAGCGCGCAGAAGGACGAAACCGCGCTGCGACGCGCTTTGCCATATTGGAGCGACGTCGCCGCCGCGCGCGCCTCGGGCTCCAAAGAATGGTGGGACGCGAAGGAAGAGACGTTCATGACGTATCTTAAACTTGGGGATCGCGTCCAATGCGAAAAGCTCCTCAAGACGCTTTGGCTCACGCGCGACGATCCGAGCGATCCGAATCGTCGCCGACGATGGGAACGCGCGCTTGAAACGAAGCCGTAGCGGTCGCAGAGAGACCGCGCGTCGGCCTTTTCAAGATCCGCATAATTGATATAATGAGAAGACGGTAGCGTCGCGTCATGACGCCGCCGCAGCAGCACGCCAAGAGCGCGTCCAGAGCATTGCAAGCGCGTTCGATATCGTTACAGGACATTCCCTATGCTTGACCGGAAATTCATTTTAGAAAACGTCGAAGCCGTTAAACTCAACTGCAAAAATCGCAACGTCGTCGCGGACGTTGATCGTTTCGTCGAGCTTGAAAACTCCCGTCGTGAAAAGCAGCGCGAAGTCGAAGCGCTCAACCAAGAAGCGAACGTCGTCTCCAAGTCGATCGGCAAATGCAAGACTCCTGAAGAACGCGAAGCCAAGAAGGAAGAAGGACGTCTCGTTCGCGAGAAGCTCGCCGGCGTTCAGCAGATTCTCAAGGAAATCGAAACGGAGCTCGACGCCGTTCAACGCTCCATTCCGAACATGGCGCACCCGGATTGCCCCGTCGGAGACGACGACACGAAGAACACGGTCGTCGCATACGGAAAGACTCCGTTGCCGCAGTGGCCCGAAGGATTCAAGCCCCTTGATCACGTCGAACTCGCGGAAAAGCTCGATCTCATCGACTTTGAAGGGGGAGCGCGCGTCGCGGGCGCGGGCTTCTATTTCCTGAAGAACGAAGCCGTTTTGTTGGAATTGGCGCTCGAACAGTTCGCCGTGAACAAACTCGTTCAAAAAGGCTTTGTCCCGACAATCACCCCCGACTTGGCGAAGAATAGCGTCCTTCAAGGCACCGGTTACATTCCGCGCGGCAACGAAACGCAGATCTATTCGATCGAAAACTCCGACCTGAGCCTTATCGCGACGGCGGAGATCACCCTCGGCGGTCTTCTCGCCAACGAGACGATCGACGCGGAGAAGCTCCCTCTGAAGTTCTGCGGCGTCAGCCACTGCTTCCGTACTGAAGCGGGCGCCGCGGGTCGCGCCTCGCGCGGACTCTATCGCGTTCACCAATTCTCCAAGGTCGAAATGTTCGTCTTCTGCCGTCCTGAAGAGAGCGAAGCGTTCCATCAAGAGCTCCTCGGGATCGAGCGCGAAATCTTCGACGAACTCGAAATTCCCTACCAAGTCGTCGACACGGCGACGGGAGACCTCGGCGGCCCCGCGTATCGCAAATACGATATCGAAGCGTGGATGCCCGGTCGCGACGCGTACGGCGAAGTCACGAGCACGTCGAACTGCACGGACTACCAGGCGCGCCGTTTGAACGCGCGTTTCAAGGTCAAGGGCGAAAAGGGAACGAACTTCCTCCATACCCTCAACGGCACGGCGGTCGCGATTAGCCGCGCGCTCCTCGCCGTTCTCGAAATGGGTCAGCAACCTGACGGAACAATCGTCGTCCCGAAGGCGTTGCGTCCTTACGTTCCCTTCGAACGTATTCTCCCGAAGAACTGAACTAAAAACTGAAATCACGCCGCGCCGCGTCCTTTTCGCGCGGCGCGATTCTTTGGAGTTCCATCGTGTTTAACGCGCCCCTCCCTTTCGGTTTGCTCTCGTTTCCGCAGATTTGGCTTGCGCTTCCTCTTGCGCTCGCCTTCTCCTTCTGCTATGCCGCCTCTCGGTCCGAAAACGCCTTGGTCATCGTCTCAAGCGCGTTGAAGAACTTTTTTTGGCTTTGTTTTTTTCTCACGCTCGTCGGCGTCGTTCTCTATTTTGCGATCTAACGGCGTAAAATAGTATGTCGCGTAGCATCTTCGCGCGTTAGTCCCTAAAACGCGCGTCATATCACCTCGCTAAGCGCTCTCTGGGCGACTAACGCATGATCGACGACGTCCAGCGGCGCAGGAGTTCGCCATGTCGTCCCCTAACAACGCGTTTCGCGCTTTTCTTCCCATTCTGCGCTTTTGCGGCGCCATCACGCTAGGAATAGTCCTCATGATCGCCCTGGCTGTCGTCATGAGTTGGGCGACCTTCCTAGAACGCGACATGGGGACGCCCGCCGCTCAATTCATCGTCTACGCCTCTCCATGGTTCTATCTCCTTGTCGCCGCGCTATGCGTCAACATCGTCTGCTCCGCGATCATTCGCGTTCCGAGAATCTTCCAGCGCGCCGCAGGAAAAAAACGCGTCTCGGCGCTCCTCTTTCCCTTCTTTCTCGCGCACTTAGCCGTCGTTTTGCTCGCGATTGGATGCCTCGTCACCGCTAATAAAAGTTCCAAAGCCCGCGTCGTCATTCCCGAAGGAACGGCGGCGGAAAAGGCGGTCGACGTCGACTCACGGTCGATCGAAATCGCCCTAAATTCTATCGACGATCCAAGCGCCGTTACAAATATCGATCTACCATTCGCAGGCGGCCCGATGAACTGGCGAAACTTCGAATCTATCGAACGATGGGAAGAAGAAGTTGCCAAACCGATTCTCGACCAGAAAGGGGAAAAGAAATTCTTTAACCGTCTCGGCAAAAAAGCCTCCGCGCTAAGTCAGCGTTTCGCATACCGCGCCGCGCTACTGGGCAAACGCAATAAGCCCGGCGTCTTGTACGACAAAGAAGGACTCAAGATCGAAGCCCTGGAATACGCCGTCAACGCCGATTACGCCCCCGTTCAGGATCTCAAAGGGACGATTCAGACGCGCGACGCCGATGGAAATACGCGCGATCTCCCCCTTCTCGTCACCTTCCCCTTCTCAGGTTCTTTCCTCGGCGGAGATCCTCTCGCTACGACTCAAAAATCTCAACGCGCGACTCTCGACGAAGGAATACGATTCACCTATATCGTCGCCGATTCTGACGCCGAACTCGACGCTTTCCTTCAACTCGTCCCGCAAAGAGGCGAAACAAATCGCCTCATTCTCTCCCTTGACTCGCAACAATACTCCCTCCCCGTCGAGTCACTCGAGCGCCTCTCTCAGTACGGCGATCTTGAAGGACAACTCCTAACGCTACAAACACAGCGCGAAGAGATCGAACGCCGATTAGCGACCGAACGCGAATATATTCAAAACGCCCCCGAACCGGTCGCGCCCGTTCAACAAGAGCCGACCGAAGGAAACGGCGAACCCGTTCAACAAGAGCCGACCGAAGAAAACGGCGAACCCGTTCAGCAAGAGACGACCGAAGAAAACGGCGAATCAGTTCAGCAAGAACCGACCGAAGAAAACGGCGAACCCGTTCAGCAAGAGCCGACCGAAGGAAACGGCGAACCCGTTCAGCAAGAGCCGACCGAAGGAAACGGCGAACCCGTTCAGCAAGAGCCGACCGAAGAAAACGGCGAATCAGTTCAACAAGAGCCGACCGAAGAAAACGGCGAATCAGTTCAGCAAGAGCCGACCGAAGAAAACGGCGAACCCGTTCAGCAAGAGCCGACCGAAGAAAACGGCGAATCCGTTCAGCAAGAGCCGACCGAAGAAAACGGCGAACCCGTTCAGCAAGAGCCGACCGAAGAAA
Organism: Planctomycetaceae bacterium; assembly: GCA_004556055.1. Classification (GTDB taxonomy): domain Bacteria; phylum Planctomycetota; class Planctomycetia; order Pirellulales; family Thermoguttaceae; genus RUG369. The sequence goes on along the minus strand of SFIW01000037.1, from coordinate 5,134 downwards.
ACGGCGAACCTGTCTCGTTGAGCGTTAGCGCGGTCGACGTTCAGTATTCCCAAGAGAACGCGCTCGACGCGAAGGCGAAGCGCCTCAAGCCGTGTCAAACGGTCACGCGCGAATCCCTCGTTGCGCTCAACGACGAACTTTCCGCGCTCAGCGACGCGCTCGTGAAACGCGCGGACGCCGCGACGGATCCGGACGCGGAGCCCTTCTCCGGTCACGACGAATACAAGAAGGCGTCGGAAGCCTATTCGAAAAAGAGAACTCAGAACTACCTCGCAATGACGTGGAGTCAACTCGAAACGACGATTCCCACTTCGGCGCAGTTTTGCGAAACCCTCGAAAAGATGCTCGACGACACGACGCGCCGCGAAGAGCAAATCCAGACCCTTCGCGACGAATTAAGCCTTGGCGACTCCGGATGGCGCGTCCTAAATTACGAAACTGTTCCGACTCAAGCGCAGGGAGTCGACGAGCTCTACGGATGGTCCGCTCGCGTCTTATTCGAGACGCCGCAAGGCGAGTCTCTCGAAACCTTCGTGTATACGGAGCTTCCGGAACGCAATCGCTACCCGGAATCTGGGCGCGTTTTCGCTTCGCTTTGGCGCGAAGTCGACGTCGACGAAGAAACGATTTACGGACGAAAGTGGAACGCCAACCTCAACGCCGCGCGACTTGACGTCATGCAGTCTCCGTCGGGACGCGTCGCGTATCGTTATTCCTCTGGAACGCGCGTCTACGCGACGGGGGAACTGCAAACGACGCCAAGCGCGGAGAACTCCGAATTACTCGTCGCGAACGCCGTTCAACTCCCCAACGCGACGTCGACCGTCGGCGCGCTCCCCGTCTCCTTCAAACTCGACGCCTGCCCCCTCCAAGACGTTCTCGGCGCACGTCTCCTGCCCACCCTCTTCGATAAGGAAAAGGCGAACGAATTCTACGGTCGCCTCAAACTGCGGGTCACTCTCGACGACGCATGCGAAACCTTCTGGCTCCAGACGATTCCTCTCGAAAGCGTCGACAAGGATCAAATTTCCACCCTCGTCAAGACGATCGCCTCGTCGAAACGTCGCGCCCAAATCCGACTCTCCGATAAAGAGATCGATCTCGGCGTCGCGATCTACGTTAAGAAGTTTACGCCCGTCTACGAACCGGGCTCCTCGACCCCCGCCTCCTTCTCGAGCCTCACGCGAATCCTTCCCGTCGGACTCTCCCCTGAAGAACAGGCGCAAGCAGTCGCGGAGAATCCCGAACGCGACACGCTCATCCAGATGAATCGTCCCGGCGTTCTCAAAGCGCCCGGCTCCGATCGCGTCTTCTGGGCCTATCAAGATTCCTTCCGAGGCCCCTATAAGCCCGGCGACAAGGAATTCGACTCCGTCGTCCAGGGAAAAATTCTCCCCGGCGAAGACTCGCCGCGCGACGCGATCTATTACACGATTCTCTCCCTTAACGACGACCCCGGTCGCGGACTTAAATACCTCGCTTCGCTCTTCCTCGTCTGGGGAACCGCGCTCCTCATCTACAATAAACGCAAAGGGCGGCGCGATTCTTCCGCAGATGAAACGCCCGTCGCCGACGCCCAAGACCGAATTGACGAATCCATGCGCGAAGAAAAAACGCCCCAAGCGCCTCAAAATCGTCCCCAAAGACTCGCGTATCGTCGCGTTCTTCTCTTCTTCCTGGTCGCGTTTGCGCTAGTCTTCGCGGCGGTTAGACTCACCGCGAATTACGGCGACGCGTCCGTGAACTACGAGCGCTTCAAGACGGCGCAAACGATCGACGTTCCCGCCGATAAGATCGACTGGACCCCGTGGAAGAGCCTTCCCGTCTACGACGGCGGACGTCGTCTTCCCCTCTACGGTTACGCGCGCGTCTTCGTCAACGATCTGACGGGAGATTTCGACCCGATTCTCGCGCTTCCGTCGACGATCGTCGATCAACTAGAATCCGACGCGCCCTACAACTTCCCGAGCCTTGAGGAATTCCTCGCCGACGTCGGAGAAGGCGCGGACGCGGATGAAAAAACGCTTGAGCGTCAAAAGGAATGGTACGCGACGGTCTGCGCGGAAGCGGTCGCGCGCCAAAAAGAACTTGCCGCGCGTCTGCGCGCTCTCTTCCCCGGCGGAATAATGAAGGCGGAGCCGTCCGCTCTCCTCTTTATGCAGCTCGCCGAACCGGAGCTCTGGGAATACGTTCCCTTCATCGCGGATAAAGACGGACTCGTCGCGCGCGAAGTCCTCAAACGCGACGAGGGCGCGATCCTCATGGCGAACCGTCGACTCTCCCCAAGCGATATCGACGAACTCATGCCCGGCACGGATAAGACCCGCGCCGAAATCTATCTCGCGAATCCGCACGCCGACGCCAAGGTCGTGAAAGCGCTGGAAAAGGCGCGGCGCGACGTCGACGCATGGCGCTCCTTCGTCTTCGTCCCGACGCAAAGCCGATCGTCGCGCCCGACGATGCGTCTCAACTCCATTCTCTACGGAAGCATGCCTTCCGGACATATGGGCGTCGGTATGCAGAGCATGGCGGCCAGTCCGATGAGCCGTTTGGAAAACGCGGCGTCGAATCTCGAAGCGCTTCTTTCGCGCGAAAAACGCGCGCTCCGCAAGACGTCTCCCCTCAACGACAAAGATCATCTCCTCCGAAAACGCGTCGAGCTCGCCGACAATCCCGATCAGGATACGCTTGCGCTCGCGCGAAAAGTCGCGCTTCTCGGGGACGTCTACAAAAGGTATCCCCTTGCGACGGGAGGACGTCTCTTTAACGAACTTCTCGTTCAGGCGAGCGACGCGCTCAAGGAACTGCGCGAACATCGCGACGCGATCATGCGCGAAGAAACCTTCTCCCTCGAATACCGTCAGGAACTCGAACGCGCCGTCTCAGCGCTCGGCGAAATCGTCGACGCGCTCGAAGACGCAAGTCTCGCGCTCACGACGGACGAGCCTAAGAGCCTCAATATTACGCCTCTCGTGAGCAAACGCGCCATGAGGACGGGGGAAGCGACGATCGTTCCCTGGGTCTCGTTGCAGACGCATTTGTGGGGGGCGGACGAACTCTACGCGCGTTTTGTCGATCCGACGGCAAAGATAGACGACAAGGCGGAGGCGCCCTCCCTTCGCGCGGGTGAAATTTCCCCATTTGAACTGACGATCGACGCGCTTAAAAAGACGCGAGAATCGCAACGAACGGCGCGTCCGGAAGTCGACGCCTTCATCGACGCGGTAACAGCGTTCCGCGACGCGCAGGCGCCCGATCGAATTCAATGCTTCAACGAGGCGCTCGCTAGATTCGCTTATGAAGTTCGAGCGATTTTCGATCGCGTCGAACCGCTCCGCGCGGAACTTGCACAAAACGCCTCCGACCGCGACGCCGCGAACGCTTATCTCGCAAAGACTTGTTATCCTCGACAGAAGATCCTCAACGCGGAGCTCCTCTATTACGACTTCAACGCCTTCTATTGGAACTGGGTCGCGTGCCTTATCGCGTCAATCCTCTTTCTTCTTGCGCATATCGCGGGGCTCTTCGGAGCAAAGAAGGAGGGAGAGTCGGGCAAAGTCCAAAAGGTTTTGTTCGCGCTTGGATTCGTCGCGCTCTTGGTCGGATGCGGAGTCGCGACGTGCGGGTGCGCGATCCGCGCGTACATTACGGGCTGGGCGCCAGTTGCGAATATGTTTGAAACGGTCGTTTTGCTAGCGCTTTTGATCGCGACGATCGCGATTGGGTTCGTGCTTGCGCCGATGTGGAAAGAACCGTATCTTGCGGCATGGCGCGCGGGCTCCTTCTCGCGCGCGACGAACGCGACAAGTAGGGCGTATCGTCTCTTCGCGCTGACGACGCGCGTCGTTCCAACGGCGTGGCTCTGCGCGTTAGGGGTTCGTCTCTGGCTTCGCGAACACGATTTGAGTCAAGGCGTCGTTGAAGCAATTCGTCTTGCGCTCGTCGACGCGGTCACGATGCAGGGTATTCTCGACGCGGCGGCGGTCTTCGGAGTCTTCCTCTTCGTCGTGTGGTGCGTTCCGCGTATCTTCTCCGCAACGCTTACCGCACTCTTCTTCCGCACAAATCTTTGGACGGGAGAAGAATCGGCGCGCGTTTCCGAAAGAGCGCCCCTTTTGACGGCGAGCGCGCTCGTCGCGACCCTCGTCGCGGCGGCGGCATACTTCAACTCAGTCGAATTCAACCCGAATATTCGTCCCCTCGTCGCCGTCTTACGCAGCAATTTCTGGCTCACGATCCACGTCCTTGCGATCATCGTCAGTTACGCGCTCGGCGCCATCGCGTGGTTCGTCTCCCTCTCCGCGCTCTGGCAATACGCCTTTGGACGGTATGGACGCGACGGTCGCTTTGAAGAGCCGAGCTACAGCGTTCGCATCTCCCCGATGATCGCGACGATGCTTCGCAGCGCAGTCCTCTTCCTGACGGTCGGAATCATCTTGGGTGCGCGTTGGGCGGACTTCAGTTGGGGACGATTCTGGAGCTGGGATCCGAAAGAAGTGTGGGCCCTCGTCACCCTCCTCGTCTATCTCGTCGTTCTCCACGCGCACCGTCTCAGCGGACGAAGCCGCTTCGTTCTTGCGATCGGCGCGACCGTCGGCGCGTTCGCCATCATCATGACGTGGTACGGACTCAGCTTCATAATGGGAGGCGGCGGACGTCACGCGTATACCGGCGGCGAATCGAATAAGGTCGCCGTCCTCTACGCGCTGTTGGCGATCAATATCGTCTGGTGCCTCGTCGCGTCCGCGCGCTATTACTTCGAGAAACTCAAAATCGCGCGGGCTAAGAAATAACGAACTCTGATAAAAAGAAAAAGTCGTTCCAATTCACAGTGAGTTGGAACGACTTTTTTATTGGATGAAAAGGAACTCTCGACTATCAAAGGCGCGGGGGAGCGGGATTCGTCGACATACGGAATCCCCAAGCCCCTTAGAGGGCGGCGCCTTCTTCTTCGACTTTTTCGCCGACGTTCAATTCGATAACGTTTGTCTCGCCGTCTTTAATTACTGCGGTGAGACCGGAGGTGTTCGGATTATTGTAGACCGTCGCAACTTCGCGCGTGACGCCCAGCAGCTTCTCCGCCGCGCCAGGTTCGTCGCTCGGTTCCGTGATCGGAACCTCTTTCGTTACCGCC
>SFIW01000036.1 GCA_004556055.1 Planctomycetaceae bacterium | reverse complement strand
TTTCTAAGGATAATTAGAAACTCGAGTTTTAGGACTCGTTTTACAAGGAGTCGTGGTTGGTTCACTTTGTGTGTTGATTCTTTACTATGATATATGAGCACTACTTAGCGTAGGGCTCTTTTTGTTTCTTGCGTTCTCGCTATTTCGTTTCCACATCGGCGCTTTTTCTAACCGCTTCCGACTCGCCGTTGAACTCTTCCGACGATCCGCTTGGCTTCTATTTTTCTGATCTAAATATTGTCAACAGTTCAGCTTCTTTAGTCAAGTAGAGTCTATTCTGTTGCTCTCTAACGGTTGTATTCACTAACCTTATTTCGTTCTTTTCCTTTATTAGCAAATAAACAACATTTTTCCCGTTTTTTTTTAATTGTGCAGCTAAAGAGTTGACTCCGCTCCTTCTGTTACTATACATTAGTGAAGAGACGAAACGCGTTGTTTTTCAACCCTTGGTAAAAGGATTGAGTTGGAACTTTTAACCTTGAGGGTAAACGGTTCTTGCTTTCATCGTTCACCTAGAGAATGAAGATGAGACAGACTCAACTTTCTAGAAGAAAGGATACTTCGAATGAAACTATTCTCTGCAAATAACGTCAGATTCCTGTTGACGCTGGGACTTTTATCCTTGATTTTTCCAACGCGGAGCCTCCCGAATCTTTTAGACGAGTCGCGTCTTTACGCGGGGGAAGATATTCAAAATGAAGCTGAGGCCTCGAACGATCTCAAGCAAGGCGCTCGCTCAAAGGAAGAGGAACTCTTAGCTATAACTCAAGAGGCATTTCGTGAAAATGAACGTCTTCGAAACGAACATGCAAAGGCGGACTCAAATATTGTTACCGATCCTGCGATAATCTCGGGGATTCTTGAAGAAAGTAAACGCAATAAAATAAAGGAGAGGGAAGAGTTTTATAAAAGTCAAAAAGAGGAGCCCGATAATCCTTTAGTCGACGAATTGGGAACATTATTACCGGATCAGGAAGGAGGGTACAAGATAGATTACCGCTTCCTCTCCGAAGATCCTTTTTACATCCCTACGAACGTGGCGTCTGATATTGGCGGCTATCTGCGCCGTAAAGATTACGACAGGGTGATTCAATATTGTCGAAAAGGTCTAAATAAGCTTCAGCCATGGAGCGAGGAGTATCTGACTCTCGGCGAGAATCAGCATGAGCGGCTGTGGAATGGGCAGAGATGCGGTTATTACCTTAGGGGACTCGCTGTCGCTTATGAACTCAAGAGAGATTGGGACGCCGCTGAATCTCTGGTTGCCCTTGCCTATGATACTTCTGAAGGAAAATGGGCGCGTCTTCGTATTCAATACGCTCGAGAAAAGGATTCAAATGCAACGCCTACCGGGGACTTTGAACCAGAGGATCTTTTTTTTGAAATCTGCATGATGGTCAAACAAGAGACGTATCTTGACGTTGATCGCGTCATCAAGAGTAACGGGGAATTTTTAGCGCTTAACGAAGAGGACAAACGGTCGGGGCTCCCCGTTCCAAATTCATACGACGATTATGAGGCGGTTCGCTTGTATCAGTTAAGGGAAAAGTGCGCCAGAATTGCGACTCCTGATTTATACTATCGGAAATGCACGCTTTCTGAAGACGATAACGACCAACGCGCGGCCTATCGACAGCAGGTTCGCAAGTCGTATGCGGAATTCTTACGATTCATGGAAGGACGTTATCAACTTGTGATAAACAATCCCCAAAATTGGGGAGTTGCTAAAGCGAGAGCCGCGCAAGTAATGGATTACTTATGGAAGATAGGGAAAATGACCTATTGAAATCTCGTCAATCGATTTTTTAAACGCTCTTTCCATTTCGAGAAGGCGGTTGAATCGTCTCTTTGAGAAGAGAGCGCGCTTCATTGGGTGAGGATAATATTATCGGGGAGGCAAGCCGTATTTCCGCTTGTCTCCCCCTGCGTTTTAGAATCTCCATTTTAGGGACGTAAAGTCGACGTCTTTCTTCGCGGCGACGCGATTCGAAGCTCTAACTCGCCGACGAAGACGGATAGAGAACGTTTATCAAGGATATAATGGGGCGATCAGAATCGTCGCAAGAAGCATGTAGATGAACGTGCCGAGCGTATCGGAAACCCCCGCGACAAACGGATTGCTCATCAACGCGGGGTCTAAACGCATCTTCTGAAAGAAAAGAGGGAGCAGCGCGCCCGTCAAGTTGCTAAAGAAAACGACGCACAGCACGGCGAGAGGCACGAGAAGAAGCTGTAACGTCGGAACCGACGAACCGTAAATTAACAACGCGTTGATGAGCCCGCAACCCGCCATAGCAAGTCCTAAAATCAGCCCCATCCAAAGTTCTCGCGACATGATGCGTTTCCAGTCGGAGAGGGTAATTTCTCCCGTCGCAAGGGCGGTAATGACGAGCGTCGCCGATTGTCCGCCGCTATTTCCTCCTGTTGAAACAATCATTGGCAAGAAAGCGACGAGCCACGCGACGCGATCGCTTACGTTGTTAAATAACTTCAAGATCATCGCGGTCGTGATTGCGCCAAAGAGTAAGATGGCGAGCCAAGTGAAGCGTTTACGCGCCAGAAGCCAAAGATTGGAGCCTAAATACGTTTCGTCGTTCAAAGGATCGACGCCCGCGCTTAAATGCGCGTCTTCAACGAGTTCTTCAACCGCCGCGTCTAGAACGTCGTCGTGCGTGATGACCCCAAGCATCTTGCCATTTTTCTCGTCGATGACGGGAATGGCGATGAAGTCGTACTTTTCTACTTGTTTAACCGCTTCTTCGCGGCTTTCATTGGCGTCGACCGTGACGAGCGTCCCGGCGCCTTTCATAAAGGAGGAAATCGGAGTAGTCTGCTGATTGATGCGTCTCAAAAGGTCTTTCGCAGAGACGACCCCGGCAAGCCGCCCCTCTTTGTCGAGGACGTAAAGATAGTAGACGGTTTCCATTAGGTGCGTTTGAGCGCTAATTTCGCTAATGGCTTCGCCGACGGTCATATCTTCCCGAAGGCGCACGAAGTCGGAGGACATTTCCGCGCCGCACGTTCCTTCGTCGTAACTACTTAAAAGCGCGACGTCTTTTCGGTCTTCCGTTGGAAGAAGATTAGAGAGTTCGTCGACGACTTCGGGCTTAACGTCGTCGAGAAGGTCGACGCGATCGTCGGAGGGGGTTTCCTCGAGGAGTTTGGCGACTTCGTCTCGCGGACATTCTTCGATGATGCGAACCTGAAGGTCGCTGTCGAAATACGAAAATATTTCAGCGCGCAACGTAATGGGATTGGCTTGAAGGATCCTCCAGATTTCGTGCGGTTCAAGCCCATTGAGAAAATCGGCGGTTGACGCAGGGTGAAGAGCTGAACAGAATATCTGCATTTCCTTATCGTCATGATTCTTAATCATTTCCCTTAGTTCGGGAAGCAACAGAATATTCGCGCTCATGAGGGGCTCCTGCGGGCTAACCGCTTGTCATTAGTTACGCATTTTGGATCAATCAGTTCGTTTTCGCTAATAAAACGCTCAAAAGATGAAGGAACAACTAGACGGACGTTCCGCCTACTCAGAAATGAGATTATATAACGCGCGGGGGTGGCGTCAATGAGAATAGAGCCAGGAAAAAAAGGGGGGGGTAGAAAACAAACAACGCCGGGATTGAACCCCTTCAATCCCGGCGTTTTTCGCGTCGTTGCAAGTCGTCACCCATGTAAACAACGCAAAATATGGAAACTTTCAAAATGTGGGCCTTTTATTTTTGTGTACAATAGTTAATATACACAATATGGGAATTAAAACAAGAGCAGATAAAAGAAAAAACTTGTTTTTTTTGTACTTTTTTTCTAGATTTCCATGTCAAGTCCTTGACAAATGGAATGTTTACTGGTTGAATTTTACGTTTTTACTGATTAAAACGTTGTTTTTCACGGTCGTTTCTGAGACGATTTCCCATTCCTTTCCCGTGATTGGGGGTTGAACCATAACCGCCTTCTTTAGAACGCGGGCCGCGGCCAACTTCTGCTTCAGCGCCGTCGCGTTGGGGAGGAACTTCCTGTGGAGAAGAAATCCTTTCGCTTTCGGATTTAAAACGATTGTGGTTTAACCATGCGAGTCCAATTAGTCGTCCACGCGCTTCTGGAGTTGGACATGACGTGATAAAATCCCTTTCCTCTTGACTCGCGTAACGTAAGGTCGCCGCAAGATTTTGGACTGAATCAATTTCCGAGAGAGCGCTCATATTGCGAGGGCCTCTTTCGTTTTGAAACGGTCTCGCAGGCCCAAAGGGACGTTCTGCGTTTTCGATGAAGCTGATGGAGACCAAAAGACCAAGAATTGACGATTGTTTCTCTGGTTCCAACTCCTCGAGCCACTTGTGAGTTTCATCCGAAAATTGGGAAAAGAGCTTTTCTTTATCTATAGTCGCGATGAATTCCAATACGTCTTCGCGGCGATTGTTAAGGTTTGAATTCTTTTGCGTATCGTCTCTGTATTTTAGGTACGCGCTATAAATAGGGCGAAGATCCTCTTGCTGGAGGTCGGAGGGCAACGACGAGCGTAGGAGGGACGTCGGACCGCGCAGTTTGGATTGAGATTCGGTTGCGTTTGCGTTAGAGTCCGCGCCAGATTCATTGCCTTTATTCCATTGCGTAAATTTGAACGCGTCTATCGTCTTTTTCCATTCGAGGACGCGACGTTTGATTTCACGTAAACGTTCGGAAGTCGGAAGCGCTTCAAATCTCTCCCTTTCGTCGGATTGGAAAGAGAGAAACAACCAAGTGGAATAGTCGTCGAGCGTCTTAAGGAGACTTGCGGAATTCGGCGCTTCATTGATTTGTCGACTTAGAACGCGCCATTTTTCTTGCGTTTGGGAGTCCATCGATTCAAAACGCCTCTGTAGTCGGTAAAAGACGCGATCTTGAAGAAGTTCGTCATAGGTTTTAGACGCTACGACGGGAGCCGGCTCATTTTTCTTTTCGGAGGGAGGGGCGAATATCTCAAAGGCTTCTTTTTGAGTTTGTCGCCAAAGGTCGAGAATGTGAGATTGGTCGAGCGCAACGAGATAGTCGAACGTTCCAACCGATTCGAGTTGCTGTAGCCGTTCAACAACGGGGGCGTCCTTTCGCCGTCTTGTTTCGAGGCTGGGGAAGAAGAGATTGAATGTTTCAAATCCTAGGACGCAAAGGACGACGCAGACGATTCCTTGTGATAGAAAAGCCGTACGGCGTCGCCTTATCTTTTCGGTTTGTAGCGCTTTTAATTCGCCTTGGGTCTGGGCGTTGAGTTTTTCAACCGTTTTGTCGACAACCTGAGAGTCGGGATCGATTTTGTCGTCGTCGTCGATCAGATTAAGCGCGTCGAGCGCATTTTTCTCACTTTCGACGCGCGCGCGCAACTGCGGATCGTTTTCAAGTCTTTTTTCAAATTCCTGGCGTTCTTCATCGTCGAGCTCGCCGTCAAGCCACGCGGCGATTTGTAACTCGGTTTCGTCGAGAGGCGTCGAATCGAAATCGTCGTCGAGGTCGTCTTTATCTTGGTCGTCGACGAGATCCAGAGAATCGAAATCGTCGTCGGAAATATTGGAAGAGAGGTTGCGTTTCGTGTTCATACGGATTTCCTCCCTTCTTCAAGATAGGGTTCGAGGGCTTCTTTGAGTTTCATTTTAGCGCGACAAACGAGCGATTTCACGGCTTGTGGGGACATGTTCATGACGTCGGCGATTTCTTGATAACTCAATCCTTCGAAACGCGAAAGGAGAATCGCTTCGCGTTGTCGAGAGGGTAATGCGTCGACAGCGGCGCGAACGATTTGCTGAAGTTCAACTTTAGCAAGTTGGCGCGTTGGAGTAGAGCCCGTCTTTTCCGTGATGGAGTTTTCAAAACCAACGCTTGTTGTGGAGCCGACGGAACTGCTAGTAACTCCGCTAAAGAGGACTTCAGGACGCCGTCCTTTCGCGCGAAGCGCGTTGAAGGCGACGTTGTGCGCCACTCGATACAGCCACGTTGTGAATTTCGCCTCTTGTCGATACGTCGCGCGATGTTTGAACACGCGTAAAAAAACCTCTTGGGCTAAATCCTCGGCAAGTTGGGACGATCCGACAAAACGCAACAGAAAAGAGCAGACGCGCGTTTGATTACGCGCCATCAATTCCTCAAACGCCAGCGGATCGCCTGCTTGTACGGCAAGCATAAGACGAGCGTCTTCGTCGATCTCGGCAACTTCTGCTGAAGGTTTGGTACTCACGTTGCGTCCTTAACAAGCGTTGATAGACGGCTTCATTATATAAATGAAACCCATAATGAAGCCGAAGGTTCTGTTTGGAGGTCTTTTATTTTCATCTAAATACGTAGACCGCCAACGAAGTCATTATAACAGTTTTTTCCACTAGGAGACAAGCCCCTTCGTATTTTGTTCTTAGACGAGGAAACGTAACAAATATTGTTGAAATAACGTCTAATCTCGCGTATGCAACTTTTCGGTGAATTCATCTGATAACAAGGTATAGAGGTTGGTTTATGAGTTTAGAAAGAGCCGATACGATTCTGCAACCGGAGAATCAAGATAAGAAGCGTTCAAGTTGGAGACGTCGAATTGGACGTTTTATTCTCTGGTTTTTCATTTTTTGCGCCTTTACCGGAACTTGTTTGGCTGCGGTAGGAGGTTATTTTTTTAGTAAGGGAATGAAAAATGGAGGGTTTGTCGAAGATTGGATCGAAGGAGAGGACGGCACGACCTTGAAGGACGTGTCATACGGTTCCAAATCTTGGCAAGTCATGGACGTTTATCTCCCTAAAGAGTGCGAAGAGGCAAAATCGAAGGGCGCCTTCGTCTTTATTCACGGCGGAGCATGGATGGGCGGGACGAGACGCGAATGCGCCGCGTTTGCTAAGAGAGCGGCGAAGTCCGGATATCTAGCCGCCAATATCGAGTACATGCTCTATAACGATAAGGACGAGTCGATTAAGAAAGAATATTCGATCTCCAAAGTCATGGAGGAGATCGACGCGGCGATTTCAAAATTGAAGATCGTTGGCGCTGAAAACGGATATCAAGTGAAGCGCGTCGCGCTTAGCGGACACTCCGCTGGCGGGCATCTGACGATGCAATACGGTTACACGTTTAAGGAACGAACAGGGACTCCCGAAGTGGAGATCGCTTTTTTAGCGCCGCGCGTCGGTCCGGCGGATTTCCATGTCAAATCGTGGAAGGCGCAAGAGAATCCGAAGGGAATTGCCTGGATCGCGTCGTTTTTGTCGGGGCATGAGATTACCGGCGAAGAACTTGCCGATCCAAACGATGAGATCGAAATCGCGATCGAATCAATCTCCCCCGTCGCGCACGTTAAGGCGGACTCTCCTCCCACGTTAGCCGCCTATGGCGGACGAGATTTCCTTGTGCCGACAACTCAATGCGACGCGCTACGGGACGCCTTCTCAAAATTGGGCGCGAAATCGTTCGAAGAGCAAAATGAAAGCGACGAATCGACGCCCGTCTTTGATTTAGTCTTTTACGAGAATTCGGGACATATGCTGGAAAACGATCCCGAACGTTCCCAAAGATGGCAAGAGCTTCTCGACAAATATGCGGAGCGTTACCTAACGGAAAGGGGGACGGAAGAAGAGTAGAATCAATGAAAATAGGGGAGTCGATGGAGACTCCCCTTTATTGTATTTTTTGAAGCGCTCGTAAGAAACTAATCTTCTTTGGCGACGCGGATGACTTCGTCGACGGAGGTTATACCGAGTCCGACTTTCTTCCAGCCGTTGTCGCGCAAGGTCGCCATACCGTTGGCGCGCGCGACCTTTTTTACGTCGATCGCGGGGGCTTTCGCACCGGCGAGACGGCGAATTTCTTCGTTCGGAATAAGGAGCTCGTAGAGAGCGACGCGCCCGGCGTAGCCAGAATTTCGACATTCGCGACACCCGACGGGACGATAAATAGTCCCCGTTTCTAGGAGTTCCTTGGGGAAGTCTGCGGGTACTTCGTCCAGACGCGGCTTCCAGGGCTCCTTGCAGTGTTTGCAGAGACGTCGCGCCAGACGTTGCGCCATAATCCCTTCGACCGTCGCGCCTACTAAGAAGGGTTCGACGCCCATGTCGATCATACGCGTATATGCGCCCGCCGCGTCGTTTGTGTGCAACGTGCTGAATACAAGGTGCCCTGTCATGGACGCTTGAATGGCGTTTTCCGCCGTCTCGAAGTCGCGGATTTCACCGACAAGAACAACGTCGGGGTCGTGTCGCAAGATCGCGCGAAGACTTGCCGCGAAGGTCAGACCGACTTTCGTGTTGACCTGAATCTGGTTGATGCCGTCAAGTTGGTATTCGATCGGGTCTTCCGTCGTAATGATTTTCGTCGCCTCCGACTTAATTTCATTGAGCGCGGAATAAAGCGTCGTCGTCTTTCCGGAACCGGTCGGCCCCGTCACGAGGATAATGCCGTGCGGAAGCGAAATGAGCTTGCCGAAGGTTTGGTAAACGTCTTCGTCCATCCCAATGCCGCGCAGGGTAAAGTTCATGCGGTCTTTGTCGAGAATACGCATGACGATTCCTTCGCCGTGGAGCATTGGAATGATGGACACGCGCAAGTCGACTTCGCGGTCGGCGACCTTGATTTTGATACGACCGTCTTGAGGTATGCGCTTTTCGGCAATATTGAGTCGCGACATAATCTTCAGACGGCTGACGATCGCCGATTGGAAGCGGTTGATCTCCGGTGGAGTCGGCTGAGTTTGGAGTACGCCGTCGATTCGGTAGCGAATCTTCATTCCTGTTTCTTGAGCTTCGATGTGAACGTCGCTCGTTCCCGCCTCAATCGCTTCTGTAAGGATATCGTTGACAAGTCGAACGACGGACGCTTCTTGCGCCATCGCCGCGTCTCCGCTCTGATCCCAATCGAGATCTTCGTCTAAAACCTCGACGTCCCCCGTTTGCTCCATCAATCCGTCGATCGTTTCGGCGCCGACGCCCAGACGCGATTTTATTAATTTGGCTAATTCAGAGGACGTCGCGACGACGGGCGCAGTCGGAGTCCCTACGGCGACGGAAATTTCGTCGATAGCGGAGAGATCAAAGGGATTGCTGGTCGCGACGTATAGAGCGCCGTCTTCCTGAACGCCGAGAGGGAAGACGTTGCGACGGTGGATGATTTTTATCGGAAAGTTATTTAAGACGTCGTCGGGAATTTGAGACGCCGCGAGATTGACGACTTTAATACCGAGCTTTCGCGCGATAGCGGAGAGCGCGATTTCTTCGGTGCGCGCGCCCAACTGGTTGAGGGTCGGCTGCAAAAGCTTTCCGTCGTCTTTAAACGCCTGCCGCGCAATGCGCATCTGCACGGCGTTGAGTTTGAGCATATCAGAATCAGGTTCGACAAAAACAAGCATGATTGCGGCCGCCTCGACGTGAAATTTTGATACGGTAGCGGCGCGGTTTAAAGAACACGCTCCTTGAAAAGCCGCGCGCTTTCCTATATACTGACTTTCAATTATAATGAATGAAAGGTCTGATTCAAGTCTTATGCCGACGTCGAGCTTCTTCAACGTCGCGAAAATAGACGTTGAAGGGCAAGGAAATAGGAAAGGAACGAAGATGTTGAGGTTGCGCTCTCTCCATAAATTTACGTTAGGCGTCGCCGTTGCGTTGGGCGCGCTAGCCTATTTCGACGCGATTCCCGACGATTGGGGATCGTCTCAATCGACTCTTCGCGCTCAGGATCAGAATCGCTCTCAGAGGAATCGTAACAACGGCGGTCGCTTTGGCGGTCCCGGTCAAGGCGGTCCCGGCGGCAATTCCCGATTCTCTCCGCAGCAGATTGTTGCGAATATGACGGCGGAGCGTTTTGAACGGATGAAGAGTTCGCCGATGGCGTCGCGGTTGCGCGAAACGGTCGGAGAGGCGCAGTGGCAGCGTTGGGAGACGGGCAATTTTGCCGCCGCGACAGACGCTAACGCCGCAGAAGCCGCAGCCGCCGCCGCCGAGGGACGACCGGTGGAAGTCGGCGAGCTTACTGAAGAGGAGAAAGCGCAGGCCGACGCGCTTCTTGCCGCCGGCTCTGTGCCGAATTTTTCGGATGGAAAACCATATTCCCAAGAAGCGGAAAACGAGTATATGACGGAGATTCTCGCGCATCGCGACGATACGTTGACTCCCGCGTTGCCGCTGGCCCTCCGCTTTTATTGTCGTTACTTCCTCTCCAAATACGATAAGAACGGAGACGGTTCTCTTCAGCGTCAAGAGTGGGAGGACGTCGTCAACGGCGCTCAAGCGATAGATTTAGACGGAGACTGGATCCTTACTGAACAGGAAATTCTTTTCTACCTTGCAAGATACGCCAAGGATCGAACCGTCGCCAATCCCAGACCCGTTCAATCAACGCGTCGCCCGAATATGATTGTCGATAAAGCGGAGCAGAAAGTTTTGATACGCACCGCTTCCGCCGCGCCGAAGCTTGCGTCGCAAGAGGAGCTTGACAAAGAACTTAACGCTCCGCAGACCGCCGAAGAACTCGACGCGCTTTCCGACGAAGAGTTCATGAATCTCTTCACTGAGGGCAACGCTGCGATGGAGAGCGTCGACGATTCCGAGCTCCTTGACGTCCTCTTGACCGATATGGACGAATCGAGCGTCCGTGAATATGCGCCCGCGCCCGCCGATATGCTCGGCGTTCCCGTCTGGTTTATCGCGCGCGACGTCAACGGCGACGGACAGCTGACTCTCCGCGAATTTGCTCCGAATCTTTCACCCTCGGCAATCGCGCAGTTTGGTAAGCTAGACGCCAATGCCGACGGTTTTATCACCTCCGCCGAGATCAAACAAGCGACGGGACAAAAATGAGCTTCGTCGTCGCGGCGAAAAAAAAGAGAACGTCTCGCAAGGCGTTCTCTTTTTATTTTCGATTGATTACATTTGGGTGTTATTCATATCCCAAGCTTTGATCCACAGTGGTTCGGGCTTTCGTTTGAGGCCCAGTTGTTTTTCGAGCCGCTTTCCGAGATCGGGGAGATGCGCTGCGCCATAGAAAACGGCGATCTTAGATTTGCCGCTATTTAGCTCTTTTTGAAGCGCTTCGAACGCTTTTCCATTGCGATAGTGGATGATAGCGTTTTGTCGTTCAGCGCTAGGATTTTTACCGTCGAGCGCGCGCGTTTCTTTTTTTATGTCGGCAATGGAGGTTTCGTTGAGTTCTTCCGCCAGAAGGCGTTTGCAAGTGAGGCGGAGATTGTCTGAACAAGCAAGCGCAACCATCGCGCCTTCGAAACGTCCTAAAGAATCGATCGAGAAACTTTGAATGAAAAGGTCGACAAAGAAATTTGGAATATCGCCGTTCTTCAAAATTTGAGTGAGCAATTCAATGGAGGAACAATCGCCGCGCGTGAGATTTGGGGCGAGGTAGTCGATCCCATCCATTTGATACGAGAGTCCAAGAGCTTCCGCGGCGTCTTCTTGAAAATAGGAGATGAAGTTCAGGGGATTTAAATTGCGTTCTTCCTTTTTTCTTTCTTTTTCGAGACGGATAACCTCGGCAAAATCGACGTTGGGATCCATCACGAGTTCGAAGACGACGACTTCATATTCCTTGAAGAGGGCGTTGATATCGTCGTAGAAGCTCTTGTCGGCGATATGCACGGCTCCGATAAGATCGACTTGAACGTCGCGCGAGGGGGCGTCGGAGGCGAGATATTTTCCGTCGTATTGAATCACGGCGATATCAAGGGAGACAGGCGCGCCGTTGCGGACGACGATTCGTGAATAGTCGTTTGAGATTGCTTTTTCGTTAGAAGCGGACTCGTTTGTCTCATTGGCACGAGCGGATGAGTTTTCCTTGTTTGCGGAACCGGCGCATTGAGGTTCCTGTGCGAATAATTGTGAAAAATATTGAGATTTATGAGCGCAAATAAAGAAGCTTAGGACGAAAAAACAAGAGAGGGTGAGAAGCGTTTGCTTACTCGCGCATAGACGGCGCGACGATATGCCAAAAGGCGGGCGTTGCATGAAAAACCTCGAATAGACGGGGAAAGCGACGTTGAGAGGAGTCGCTTTCGCAAGAAGAGTTTACGACGCGTTAATTTTTTAGGAACTTACGGAGATTTGATTGTATCAAAATGCCGAACTCTTGGCAACGTTTTTGACGAGGTCATGAGGAAAGACTTAGTATTTTTGAAGGAATTTTAGAGGACTAAGATCTTTCTAAGACGGTATAAGACGTGCAAGAGTTGCGACTTTGCTAAGTTAGCGGGTTTTTGTGCTTGTTAAAATTGCAAGAGGATTGTTTATTGGTAAATATTACTCAAATTGCGCGACCTGTTTCTTGAGACGTAGAGATTAGTTTTTTTTCGTAAATTACCGCGCGTCGCTGGAATGATAGCGCAATGTTGTGTATATTTAATAGTTGAATGTCGGGAAGTCTACCTTTGAGACGTCGTCCGCGGTCGTTTTCTCCGGAGAAACGGTCTGCGACGCGACTCTGGGGGAGGCCCGATAGCTCGGGACGCGGCGAAATGATCGGCGCGTTCTCTCAAAGGTAGATTTCAGGGTTCTGGATCGCGGCTCATCGCGGCGTTTGAAGGAATCGGTTTTATGAGCGCGTGCGCGTGATTTGCGACGCGGTTTTTACAGTCAGGCGGTACACATGTCGTTTTCACAAAAAAAGAAAGTATTGGGCGTTGCAGAATCGCTTTTGAGTCGGATCATGAAGAAGGACGACGCGAGAGCTCGCTCTCAGAAAGCGAGAAAGCTCTGCATTGATCATCTTGAAGAGCGTCAGATGCTAAGCTTGACGGTTGCGACGACCGACAATCTCCTGGTTAACTCGTCTTGGCAAGATATTCGCGGCGACGTGGCGGTTGATTCTAATGAAGCGGGCGACGTCGTCGTCGCTTGGACCGCGGCGGATCGGCTCGCTAATCCTGATTACGATCCAAGCGATCCCACTTCGAGCCCCTATCTTACGGACTCCGAAGGAAATTACGTCGAAGACCTCAATATCTACGGACGTTATTTAACGGACGAAGTACAGATTATTACGATCCCCGAGGAATGTGTTCCTGGAACGGTTTTAGAGGACGGAACCAAAGTTCAGACCGGTTCTTTTGAACTCATTTATAACGCGCACGAAACGCAGCGTTTGTCGATCTTCTCTTCGAATTTTGTTCACGAAGAGGACGATACCTATTCGACGACCAATAGTCAGTCAGTCTTCTACCTTGGTCTCTACGCGGAAGGCGAATTGACATGGGTTCTCTATCGTTACGATTCAAATTTGCTTCCGAGCGACAACGCCGCGAATTTGCAGGAAACCCTCCGCGCTATTCCTGGAAATGAATACAAAGACGTCGTTGTCACCGCCTATAGCGAAACAGATTTCGACATTACTTTCTACGGCGACAACTGGGCGGGTTACGATCTCACCGATATCCGCGTTTCGAACGACTACTACTCGGACGTCACCGCGTTGATCGATAAGGTCGGCAACATTTCATTCGACGTCAGCGATCTTAAGGATTGCTCCGCGTTCCAAAAACTGTGCTTGCAAGATCTCTTTGGCGCGAACTACACGCAGACGATCTCGAAGATGATTAGTTCGCAGGGGCGCAAGTCTGTGCTCAAGACGTTGCAGGTCGCGCGCGATTCTCTCGTCGATAACCTGTCGAGCGGCGTGGTTTCGACCGTCAACAACGTCCAGTCGATCACTTCCTATAATAGCAAAGGACAGCAGACCGGTATCGTGGTCGACGCCGATCCGTATAAGACGGCTCAGAATATCCAGAACGCCTTCAATAAAGTTTCTCAGCAAGCGTCTCTTTATGCGCCGATTACTCGCGGATACGAATACAACGAGCAGACTCACCGCTTCGAGTATACCAACGATCCGACTCGCGCGTACTTTTCCAACGAGTCTTACGGCTCGATGCAGGCGCCGATCAGCCCGATCGAAGTCGTCGTCGAACCCGTCGCGGGCACGACGAATCAGTTCCGCGTCACCTTCACTGGCACGAGCGGATTGACGGATCAAGACGCGCTCTTTGTTTCCGCCGCAACGTACTCGACGAAAGTCGCCTCGAGCTACGTCTATACGGACGTTATCGTTCAGAGTTCCAAGACTGGCGCTTACGAATATGTTGGAGCGGGAGATTACGACGTCAATAAGTCGACCGTTACGGTGAAACAGTCGAGCAACGTTTTCCGCGTCAACTCGGCGGAAGTCGCCGATTTCGTCCTCGACGATATGGGAAATATCGTGACGGATCGTTACGGCAATACGTACATTAACGGAACCGGTCGCACCGATCAGAGCAAACCCGACGTAGCGATTAGCGCCGACGGTAGTTTCGTCGTGACGTGGCAGAGCGAAAATAGCGACGTTTTGCAATCTTATAATCGCACGGATATCTATGCGCGTCGTTTTGAAACGCAGGCCTATCTGCCGACGGAAGGGGAAGGCGGATACGACGCCAACTACGTCGTTGATTTCTATGAAAACGGTACGAAAGACGGATATCTCGGTATTGAAACTCCCGACGGTTTCGTTTCCGATCCCTACTCTTTGAACGCCTCTACAAGCGTCGGCGTTCAGTGCGTGGCGCCCGTTGCGAACGAATTTGTCGTCAACGCGTCATTGAACGGTTCTCAGGTCGATCCGTCGATCTCCGCCGACCTTGACGGCGCCTTCATGATTACCTGGACCTATCTCGCGCAAGACAACTCCTATTTCGGCGGTATTTACGGTCGTCAGTTCAATAACGACGCCGAGCCGATGACGGGAGATATCACCTTCGCCAGCAGCCAGGTAGGAACGAACTACTACGGCCCTTCCACCGTCGCCATGTCTGACGACGGGTTCACCGTCGTTTTGTGGAACTATGGAACCGAGCTCTATCAATCGGTTCTTGAGCCGTGCAGCGACGTCTTTATTGTCGACGGCGAACAGGTCGCCTCGAACGCTTATAGCCCCAGCGTCGATTTCGATTACAACGAACGCTACGCGATCTCCTACACCCAGGAAGAAACCGACGGCGTCGGCGGTACGGCAAGTCTGCCCGTGACGGACGTCTACGTCGCCGTTTACGGTATTACGAAGTCCGCGCAAGCCGATGAAGAAACCGCGTTCGATTACACGACCGATTCGGTCACGACGACCGATACCAGCGATACGACGACCGGAACTGGAACGACGGACGACACGACGACAACCGGCGGTCTTTATGTCGGCCAACGCAAGTCGAGTACTCTTTACGAAAACACGACGATTCTTTCGACGACCATCGCGAACGCGATCACCGTCGGCGATCAGGGCCGTCCGTCTGTCAGCGTCGACGCCGACGGCGACGTCTTCGTCGCCTATCAAGGCTTCGGTATGGATATCCACTCTGTGACTCAGAAGATTCTTTCCGATCCCGCGTTGATGTACTCGAGCAGGTATGACGACCTCTTCATTCAGCTCAAATGGAGTGATTTCGAAGACAATAACCTCGTCTATGAAAATAAGCAATTCCTACGCGGTCAGAAGTACTCCTATGAGAGCAAGAACGAAGATTTGATCCAATATATCAAGCTTGCGCTCGGATGGGGCTACGACAAATACGGCGACTTCACCGACGAGGGAGTCGAGCCGATCTACACGCTTCATAATTACGACTGCGTCGACGTCGACAGCTACGTTAAGTTTTTCGTGGCGGTCGCTCAGAAGGAAGGCGCGACCGACGAACAGATTATGCGTTTGACAGCTGTTCTTGAATCGCTCCTCTCGCCTCTTCGCAACAACGGCAACGATATTAGTTACGTCAACTACGGACAGACCCTCTACGACGGAACTTCCGGCTCCACGAGTACCGATACCGGAACGACCGGTTCCACTGATACGACGGCGTCCGCGATCGTTACCGATCCGACCGTCGTTTCCGGCGTCGTCAGCGATTACCGTAGCGGTTCGAACGCGTGCTTCTATCTGGCGTTGCCTTCCGAACAGGTTGCCAGCGCCTCGTTGACGCTTCAAATCGGTCTACAGACCGCTTCCGATAAAACGACTTCCAACGCCGCGACTGCGGAAACCGTGACCCTTGATCTGAGCGGATACTACAATTCCGACTACGGATATCTCGAAGATTACGAAGGTCTCATCTCTTACGTTCAGTCGACGCTCAGCGGAATGACGATCTGCGGCGGAGATACGAACAGCTTTGTCGTTCGCCTCGTCTCGACCGACGAACTCGATTTCTACGAAGGCACCTACGGCGAAATCGGCGTTAGTACCGACTCCTTCTCGTATCCCTATAAGGAAACGATCGACAACGTCGAATACACCGGTATTCGAACGGTCGAACGCTATGTCGCGTTGCAAATCACCGCGCAGAACAATCTTCACGACACGCCGTTATACATCAAGTACGATTATGACAATTCGTCCTTGAAGATGAGAAGTCAGGACGGCAATATGGATTACGCGATGTTCACGAGCATGGCGGTTGAACGTTACGGTTCGATCGGCGCCTCTCAAGTCAACGCGCATTCCGCCGCGACCTCCAACGGCGATGTTGTCGTCGTTTGGTCGATGCAGTCGAATTCCAACGCTCAAACGAGAAACGACGTGTATCCGAGCATCGGGAATTCTCTCGATTCCTCTTACACGCACATCTATTTCCGTTCCTTCACCGAATCGACTGATACCGCCGGTCCTATCGTCACGAATTTCTCGACTCCCGACGGTACGAAGATCGACAACGGCAACACGGTTACTTCCGCCCTTAAAGACGTCGTCGTGGCGTTCGACGAGAATATGATTACGGTCGGCGACGGTACGAGCGCGTACAACACGATTCACGCCGTCGATAATCCGCAGAACTGGAAGCTTCTTCGAGACGGCGTTGAGGTGACCGGCGCGATCGAATCGATCGAATTCGGTATGAACGCTTCCATGAATTTGGCGCGTGAAACGGTCGACGAAAACGGCAATCCTGTTGAAACGATCAACAACGGTACTTTGGCTTACGGCACGAATCGCTGGGAAGCTGTCGTCCACTTTGCCGACAGCCTCGAACTTACCGACGGCAATTATTCTCTAGTCTGCTCCAACCTTGTTCAAGACGTCGCCCGCAACGGCCTGTACGCCCAAGGTTACGCCGCCGACGGCAGCGCCGACGGATACGAAGGACACGATTGGCGTTGCGATTTCAACGTGATTCCGTTCAACGAATCTCAAGGATTTGCCTACAACGAAGGCTTCAAGTATGATTCCTATATCCCCGTGACGAACGTCCACGGCGACGATTCTAAGGGCGATCCTATCAAGGAAGCGGAAGAAACCGGCGAGACGATTAGTCAAGTTACGCGCGACGAAATTCTCGAAGAATCGAGCGATTATGGCCCGAACACCGCGAACGCGGTCGCCTGCAACTCCAACGGCGATTACGTCGTCGTTTGGATTGAAGCCGAAGGCTCCGTCGAAAGCGGTTCCGTCACGAAGACCGTTTACGCTCGCACGTATCGCGCGCTCTATCTCATTAACTCCGACGGCGTTCGCGAACAGGTCATCGACCAGCAACATGCGACCGGCGATCCGATCGTCGTGTACCGCGACGTCAATATTTACGACGAAGACGGCGACCTCGTTTCCGGTTCCGATCCTCGTCAGGCTTCTGTCGCGATGGACGACAGCGGCGCCTTCGCCGTCGTTTGGGATATGTACACCGACGGTAAGGGCGAAGACGGAAGCCGCGACGTTTACCTCGCTAAATACGCCTTCAACGGCGGTCAAATGTCGATCAACGGCAATTCGACCTCCCCGACTCGCGCCAATATCGAGACCGCCGACACGCAGCAGTACGCGTCTGTCGCGATGGACTCTGACGGCGATATCGTCGTCGTCTGGGAAAGCTACGATCAGGACGGCAGCGGCTGGGGAATCTACGGTCGTCGTTTCGTGACGAACGGCCTCTCCTACGGTTACGCCAACACGATTCAGAGCATCCAGCTCATGGACGCGATCAACGTTCAGGGCGACACGCTGCGCATCCAAGGTTCCGCAGGCGATCTTGATTACGACGTCACCGTCAATTTGAGCGTCGAAATGAAGACGAATGTCAAGAGAATCGAAGAAGCCCTTATCGGCGCCGGATTCGATAAGAACGATATCGTCGTCGCTCAGAGCGCGTCCGATACGATTTCGATCGAATTCACCGGAATCTATACGGCTCAGTATGTCGACGTGCTCGAAGCCTCTTCGAATCGCTCCGATTTGCGCGTCAACGTTGCGATGCGTCAGACAGGTTGCGAAGGCGCCGAATTCGCCGTTAATCAGACGACTGAAAATAATCAGCGCTTTGCGTCGATCGGCATGGATCGCGACGGAACGTTCGTCGTCTCATGGACCTCCTGGGGCCAAGATCTCGATTCCGAGACCGAATCGAACATCTACGCGCGTCGTTTCGCCTCCAACCACGTTGTCAGCGCCGGCGTCGCGTCTCTCTCCGAACAGACTCTCGCGCCTGATTCAACCTCCTCGAAGGTCATTACGACCGATCCGATCGAACAGAACGAAGTCTACGCCGGTCAAGGTTACGATAGCGTCTGCTTGATCACCGTCGGCGGGACTGCGGACGAAGTGACTGGTGACGGCTCTGGTACTGGAACGGGCACGGGTACCGGAACCGGTACTGGAACGGGCACGACGACGGATCTTTCGATCGGCACCGGTTCGCTCTTGACGGACGGCTATCATATTCTGACCGCCGCGCATGTCGTTTGCGACGACAACGGCGTTCCGATCGACGTTACCGACACGCCGATCTACTGCACCTTCGAGACTACGAACGGCGTCTACTCGATTCCTGTGAAGTCGATCGCGGTTCATCCGACTTACGCGGGCGATCCTTCCGACAACCAGGTCGACCTCGCCGTTTTGACTCTCGCCACGGCGGCTCCGTCCTTCCTTGACGGTTACTCCCTCTACACCGGTTCCAGCGAACTGGGACAGACGATCACCTTCGTTGGTTACGGCCTTGCCGGCGACGTCGAAGAGACGGAAGACGAAGTGACGAATCGTCAGGCTGGAACGAAGCATCAGGGACAGAACGTCTATGAACTCACCGGCGCGAACTTCGATCAAGCGGGCAATCCGAACACGTTGATCTACGACTTCGACGACGGAACGTATTCGAACGACTATCTCGGCAATTACTACGGCGTCCGCAACCTCGGTTTGGGCGAAGCCGAAGCGATCACCGCGCCTGGCGATTCCGGTTCTCCGTCCTTCATTAACGGTCAAATCGCCGGTATCTGCTCCTTCGGTTCAGACTTCGACGGCGACGAATCCTTCGGGCCTGGAAACTACCAGGTCGACGTCCGCGTCTCCTCTTATGTCGACTGGATCAATTCCGTCATCCTGAGCGGCTTGGGCGACGAATTCCTCGTCAACACGGAAGCGACGATCTCGACGGACAATACTACGGACAATACTGGAACCGGTAATAACAACGGTACGACGACTGTGATCTCCAGCGACTTCTATCAGAAGGGCAACCAGATCTGGTCCTCCGTTTCCTGCGGCGTCGACGGCTCCTTCGCGATCACCTGGACCGGTTACAACCAGGACGGCAACGGCGACGCTCAGACGGGCGGTTCGAACAACGGTCTTGGCGGCGTCTTCATGCGCGTCTTCTTGTCGACCGACGCCGACTCCACCACGACGAGCACGACGACGTCGACTGACAATTCGACGACTACGACGACCTCTAACGACGGCCTTGCCCTCGCTTCTTACGTCACCGGCTCCCGCGTCTTCCAGGTCAACGAATATACCGCGAACGATCAGATTCATTCTCAGGTCGCGTTTGCTGAAAACGGCTCGATCGTCGTTACCTACGAAAGCTACCAGGATCCGACAAGCGAAGAGGATTCCGACCTTGCCGACAACTTTGGTATCTTCGCGCGTCGCTATAAGCTGACGAAGGAAGTTGAAGAAATCTACAGCTCGACCTCGTCTTCGACCGGCAATAACAATACCGGAACGACGACCACGACGACCGTTACTTACAACACGACTTACGACGTCGTTGAAAATGGCGAAGAGTTCCGCGTGTCGAAACTCAATTACCTCAATCCTGAAGAGGACGGCGATCAGGTTGGCGGAAGCGTCGCGGTCGACGCCAACGGCGACATGATCTTCGTCTGGTCCGATCTCTCGCACCCGATGGAAAATATCGAATCCGTCGTCTGCATGAGAGCGATCGCGCTCCCCGAGGATACGACGCCTCCGTACGTCACGCGCGCCAACGCTGTGTACACCGACTCTGAAGGCGAAGTTCAGCAGGTTTCGCTATACTCCAATAGCGTGACGTTTGCCTCCGGACACGGTCCGACCTCGATGATCTACTCCTTCAGCGAGTACATGTTCTCCGCGCAAATGAACGAAGACGTCAAGGGCGACACGTTCGTTCCCGACGAAATGTACAACGGCGTTTACAGCTATCTCGACGATAAGAATCTCGAGAACCGCAACGTTAAAAGCGTCATCAATTACAACGATTGGACGCTGACCCTTAACGGTAAGGACGTGACGTCGACCTACATTTACGATATTCTCTACGGCTTCAACGCGTCGACCAAGGTCGAAGATTATCTCCGCGCTCAAGGTTTGAGCGACGAAGAAATCGCCGAACTGAATTTCCAGACGGTCGCTGATCCCGACTATCGCACGGATACGTACGAACTCGTCATCCTCTTCAAGAATACGTTGCCCGACGGCTCCTACGTCTTGACCCTTTCCGACAAGGTGACCGACGCGTGCGGTAAGAATCGTCTTGACGGCGATTACGACGGCGAATCTGGCGGTTCCTTCTCCGTCAACTTCAACATCGGCGTTCCTTCCGTCGGCGATAGCGAATACGTGCCTTCGCGCGATTCCGAAGCCTTTACCGGCCAATACGGCGGCGAAGGAAAACCGATCGTCGTCTCCAATTCCGACGGCTTTATTATCGTCACCGAACAGCAGGTTCTCTATGAACTCGACGGTTCCTCGAGTTCTGGAAACACCGGTACGAACAACAACAATAATAACAACAACAATTCGTCGACCTCTACGGGCTATTCCGAGGCGTACGGCTACTATGAGACGATTATGATCGACGGTACTTTGTATCGTATCGAGTCCGATATCGTCATGCATCAGTTCAACGCCGACGGCAGCCAGAAGGGCGTCGAAGTGCGCGTCAATCCTTACGCCGACGGCAATCAGATGGCTCCCGATATCGCGCTCACCGAAGGCGGAAGCTTCGTGGTGGCGTGGATCGGCGAAAGCGCCGAAGCTCTTAACGGCGTCTGCGCTCGCTTCTATCCTGGCGGACAGGCTCAGAAGACGCAGATTCAGGTCGCCGGTACGAAGGGTATGCGTTGCTGGGACGTCGACGTCTCTATCAACGAGGAAACCGGTCTTGTCCTGATCACGTGGGTTCAGGGTTCGAAGGACGGCGACACGCAGGCCGACGAACTGTACGGACGCTTCTACGACCTTAACGGCAACGCGAAGGGCGCGGCGTTCAAGATTCAAAGCCAGATCGACGGCTACTCCGTCCAGGAATTCGACGTCGCCGCCGTCAACGCGGGCGACAGTATGAATTACGTCTGCATCTGGAAGATGTACAACGCCAAGAATCGCACCTACGATATCTACCAGAAGGTCATCACCGCCGCCGATTACAACGGCAGCTACTACGCGACGGGTACGGAGGTCGCTCTCGTCAACCAGACGACGGCGTATGGTCAATATTCGCCTCAGATCGCCTCGAATAAGGATACCGGCGAGTACTACATCGTTTGGGTTTCCGACCAGGTTCAGGCGAATGGCGCCGACATTTACCTCCGTCGCTTCGACGCCTACGGTAATCCGATGACGTTCATGGGCACGACGAACGAAGTTCTTGTCAACACCTACGTCAAGCACGTTCAAGGCGCTCCCGACGTGGCGTGCAATAACGACGGCGTCGTGGTTGTCTGGGAATCCTACGACGCGGAAGAATATAATTACGATCCGGATCCGGCCAATAAGACCGACCTTCACGACTACGGCGTCGCGTGCCGCGTATTCAACTACGCCGGCGAGCCCGTCTACGTCATGGGCGACGTCATGGAGACGATCGATACCGGTTATGAAAAGATCGAAGTCGCCGTCAAGAAGAATCCCGGAACGGTTCTCAACCGCGATCAGGGCGAATTCGTCATCAACACGACGACGACGGGCGATCAGTTTGCCCCGAGCGTCGCTGTCTTCGACTGGATCAACGACAGTACGACCGGTCTTGCCGTTCCTCGATTTGTCGTCGCGTGGGCTGGTCCTAATGAGAACGCCGCCGAAGAAATCGAAACGGACGACAACACGACCAATAGCGGCACGAACAACAATAATAATAACAATAACAATAACACGGGCACGACTACCGATCTTACGTCGTATGTCGGACCGTACCGAATCTTCTATAAGTACGTCACGCCTGGCGGCGCGAACTCGAACGATTCGTCGATCACGATTTCCGGTAAGAACTTCTCCAACTCCTCTTACGGAGACGGAGTGGTTTCCGGCGAAAACGATCGTTACGGCACGGAAGAATCGACTGGCTCTGGCTTCTATCGTCCGATTGACGTTAAACCGGAACTTCCGGCTGCCGCCGATTCGACGACCTCTACGGAAAGCTCCGAGGTCTTCCGAATCGCGGGTACCGACGGCGACGACGTCGTGAAGATCATTACCGGCGCGAACGGCTCCATTGTCGTCACGCTCAACGGCGAAGCGGTTGCGATTCCTACCGGCGTCACGACGATCTTCGTCGACGGCGGCGCTGGAAACGACACGGTCGTCTACGAAGGCGCGGCGAACGAATCCGTCGAAGTTTCCGCTTCGAAGGTCGCTTTCCGCGGCGCTCAAGACGTCGTCCTGACCGGTTTCGAATCTGTCGACGCTTCCGGCAAGCTTGGCGATCTGGCGATTACCGCCGCGTCGAACGCCGACAAGGTTACGCTTGCTCCTAACGCGGCGACCTTCAACGCGCTCGGCTTCTCCTTCGCCGCGACCGGCTTTGGCGCGGCGAATGCGGACGGCGCGGGCAAGGCTTCCGTCGTCATGACGGGTACCGACGGCGACGACGCGTTGACGATCTCGGGCGGCTCGGCGAACTTCGTCGGTGCTGGCTTTGAGTTCAATGCGAAGAACTTCGCCTCCGTTCGCGCTAACGGCGGTCTTGGTTCCGACAGCGCGAAACTTTCCGACGTCAAAGCCCTAACCGCTTCCGACGGTTCGCTCGTTGCGACGCTTGCCAACGGTTCTGTCGCCGCGTTCGGATTTGAATCGATCGAGGCCGCCGGCGCCGCCGCGTCGAA
>SFIW01000035.1 GCA_004556055.1 Planctomycetaceae bacterium | reverse complement strand
GAATTGGTGGCTTTACTTATGCCCCAGACCAGTGCTCTATCATGCAATCGGGAGGGGTAGCTCTTTTGCCAAACATCCTAAGGACTTTTGCAAGAGGTTTAAAGAAACACCATCCGACATATACATAACCTGCAGACATTCAAAATATTGCATAGTCCAGAAAAGACTTGACTCAGTCGTCTTTTCAGACGCCCTTGTCATCCTCCTACCGAAGGTACCCGGCGCGTTCCTCAGTTCGTCGCTTTTCCACGATTGGGTGTGGAAACAGGGTTCGCGACTGGAAACGCGACTTCGCTTCACGCCGAGCGACTGTTACGAAACGTTCCCCTTCCCAAGAAAAGAAATGCCGGGGTTGGAGGAGTTAGGGGAGCGCTTCGACGCGTTGCGCCGCGAGATCATGACGTCGGAGAAGATCGGGTTGACGGCGTTGTATAATCGCTTCCACGACGAGCGCGAAACGGACGAACGGATCCTCGCGATGCGCGATATGCAGCGCGAGATCGACGCGATCGCCGTCAAAGCGTACGGATGGGACGACGTTCCCTTAGAGCACGGGTTCCATCATGTCAGCTATCAGCCCGAGGGGCAGAATCTGCGCTATACGGTCAGCGAGAAGGCGCGGGTCGCGTTTTGGTCGCGCCTCTCGAAACTCAACCGCGAGCGCTACGCCCAGGAGCAGGAGCAAGAAAAGGAGCAGGAGCGCCTCCGCGGCAAAAAGCCGACTCCAAAGCGCGGCAAGCGCCAATAACCTGCGCGCGGGAATCCCCACCTTCCCGCGCTTTTTCTTTTCTTGCCCCGCCGCGCCGGGGCGACTTCCACCGACTTCCACCGACTTCCACCGACTTCCACCAGACTTCCACCAGACTTCCACCAGACTTCCACCAGACTTCCACCAGACTTCCACCAGACTTCCACCAGACTTCCACCGACTTCCACCAGACTTCCACCAGACTTACCACCGACTTCCAACTGACTTCCAACTGACTTCCAACTGACTTCCAACTGACTTCCAACTGACTTCCAACTGACTTCCAACCGACTTCCAACAGACTTACCACCGACTTACCACCGACTTACCACTGGCTGACACAACTTTCAGCAACTTATTATAAATCATTCACTTACAAACGAATTACCGCTGGATTTTCACCGACTTACCAGCGACTTACCACCGACTTACCACCGACTTCCAACTGACTTCCAACTGACTTCCAACAGACTTCCAACAGACTTCCAACAGACTTCCAACAGACTTCCCACAGACTTCCAACTGACTTCCAACTGACTTCCAACAGACTTCCAACCGACTTCCAACAGACTTCCAACCGACTTCCAACTGACTTATTCAGCGCCAATACTGTAATTTTGCGACTTGAAATATCGTTGTCGACTACTCGTTGGTTTATCTGGCAGAGTTTGCTCAATCATTCCTTTCTGAAGCATTGGTTTAATAACATACTTTCTAAAATATTCATCCGATTTTAAGCCGCAGAAATCCTGCATTTCGCGCCGACTTCTTGGCTGCGAGCAGAAGTTTATTAAACCGTTCAACACGTCCGCCGATAATTTGATTTCCGAGTCGACGTGCGTTGGAGCTTCTAAGCTGACGTCGTTCTCCGACGGAACTTCCGGCCCTACGGTAACGGTCGCCGCTTCCGTAAGCGGAATCACTGTGCGGAAGACGTCCCCTTCGGTAAAGGACGGCTCCTCGCCGGAATATAATCGCGTGTATTTGTACGTATTGCGCATACCCGATCCCAATTCGTCGGCAAGTCCTATTTCACGAAAGACCTTCGAAATAGGAGGATTCTTAGGAAACGGTTCGAAGGAGAGAAGATTTAACGGGCCAATACCGTGCGCAAAATTGCTGTTTTCCGTGACGATTCGATCCCTTTCAATGATTAGTTTTGCGACATACGCGCTTGAAAAGTCGCGATGCGCTAGAAGATTCGAGACGATTTCGCGCAGTATTTTATCCCTGGCGCTCACGCTTACGAGACCGTCCAGGACAAACAGATCGTTTAAATGCTTCGTTCCAAAGTCGACGAGTCGATCGAAACTATCGAGAAGATTCGTTATCACCACGTCGCGGTCGTCGTACCGATCGACGTTAAAAACGCGGAAGATCGCGTCCGTTTTATAATGCGCTACCGTCGACATTATCAGGTCGTCAGGACCAAACAAAAGAATCGACGCTAGCGTGATCCCCTCTTCCCCGCTTGTCGTATCTCTAAGAATAAGCCCCGCGCTCCTGAGCAGCTCCTCGTCCGTCATATCAAGCCAAGAATGGCGCCCCGTGCGCCTCGACGCCATTTTTCGCGCGCGCTCGATCAAGTCGCCGCGAAGATCCGAGACGGAAAAGGCTGGAAACACCTTATTCACATAGCATTTGTTCTGTTTCCTAGCGTATAGCTGATAAACGAGCTCCTCGTTGTTCGTTATATCGATATCCGCTTCATGATTCCTATCGTATAGTTTCCCGTTGCAACGACATACGCACGTGTTGACCGCCGTCGTGAAATCCTTTTTCATTGTGTCGATACAATCGGAATTGCCGCCAAGAATATCGCCGTCGTCCTTCACCCCAAAAAAGATATGCCCCCCGTCTCGATTAGAAAACGAGCAGACCGTTTCATAAACGTCTTTCGTAATCGCGGAGGTGGATTTTTTAAACTCAACATGCTGATTTTCGCCGCCGTGAATCAGAGCTAGAAGTTCAGAGGGTAATTTCATAGAGCCAACTCCTTCCTATAGTATCTTTCCTCCAAATTATACAATAAATCCTATTCAAAAGCCATTCTCGTCAAGACACAAAAAAAGCGAGCCCGTCGCATGGCCCGTTCGTCGGTTTTACTATAAATCACAACAGAAAAAAAGCGTTGTTTTTCAATTTTTTCAGTTATAACTGATAAAATTTTAAAAAAGCCTTCGATTTTAGATATAACTGAAGTATACTATGGTCAGTTGCGGAAAAGGAGGCTGATTTTAATGATTAAACGCGAGCTTTACATGAATCGCATCCGTCCCTTTATTGGAACGGATCTGATTAAGGTAATGACGGGGATGCGTCGCTGCGGCAAGTCGGTCATGCTCGATTTGATTAAAGAGGAGCTGGCGGAATCGGGCGTCAGTTCGACGCAGTTCGTCTCCATTAACTTTGAAGAGATACGCTACGCCCATTTGCAAACAGCAAAAGCGCTCCACGACGAAATTATCAAACGCGCCGCCAAAATCCAGGGGAAAGTCTACCTCTTCTTCGACGAAATCCAGGAAGTCGCGGACTGGGAGAAGTGCGTCAATTCCCTACGCGTCTCTCTCGACTGCGACGTCTACCTTACCGGTTCCAACGCCAAGCTCCTCTCCGGCGAGCTCGCTACGTATTTGGCGGGGCGCTATGTCGAGTTTGTCATTTACCCCTTCTCTTTTTCAGAGTTTTTGGAGCTCTATCGTCCCATAGCCCCCGACCAATCCGTTCAGAAGGCTTTCCAAAAATATCTCCTCGTCGGCGGTATGCCGTACCTTGCCAATATTCGCTATGAGGACGCTCCTTCCCAGCAGTACCTCCTTGATCTATTCAACTCCGTCCAGCTCAAGGATATCGTTAAACGCAACAATATTCGGGACGTCGATCTACTCGAACGCGTCGTTTCCTATGTGATTGCCAACGTCGGAACGACCTTCTCCGCGAATTCTCTTTCCAAGTTTCTCAAACAAGAGCGCCGCGCCGTCGCGCCGGAAACAATCTTGAATTACCTCAAGTATTGCGCGGACGCATACCTCTTCTATCAGGTCAAGCGCGAGGATTTGCAAG
This sequence comes from Planctomycetaceae bacterium, assembly GCA_004556055.1. Lineage (GTDB taxonomy): Bacteria > Planctomycetota > Planctomycetia > Pirellulales > Thermoguttaceae > RUG369. The sequence goes on along the minus strand of SFIW01000035.1, from coordinate 50,712 downwards.
GGAAGCAGATTCTCGCCTCCAACGAGAAATATTACGTCGCCGACCATGGAATCCGCGAGGCTGTCTTCGGCGGCAATACGCGCGATATTAACTTAATTTTGGAAAACGTCGTCTTCCTGGAGCTCCTGCGCCGAGGCTACAAGGTCAACGTTGGCAAAACCCGCGATAAAGAAATCGACTTTGTCGGCGAAAAAGAGGGAGAGAAACTCTATCTGCAAGTCGCCTATCTCCTAGCCTCCGACGAAACGATTGAGCGCGAATTCGGCGCGTTCGATAGCGTTCGCGACAATTATCCCAAGTACGTCGTCTCTTTGGACGAGTTCGATATGAGCAGAAACGGCGTCAAACATCGCAATATCCGCGACTTCCTCTTGGCCGAGGAATGGAATTAAAGAAGGTTTTGCGATATCGGCGACCCTGTTTCCCGGCCTTCCGTAGCGCCCGGCGACGCCGCAAATCCTAGCCGTTTTCGTCAAGACAAAAAAAGGCGAGCCCGTCGCGGAGCCCGCCCTACTTCGTTGATCGACGCCCGAGCGTCAATTCTCCGCGACGAAGGGCTTCACCCCCTTCACCGCGTCTTTCGGCGTTATGCGAACGTCCCCCGCGTCGACGTCGAGAAGGACGTAGCGGTCGTTCCCCATCCCTAGCTCTTTCATATACGAGAGTTGGCGGAAGCCATGACGCGTCTCCATTCGTTCGACCAAATCGCGCCGATCCTTCTCCTCAAGCGCGTAGACCAAATCCACCGACGCTTGGTCTACCGCCAAAATATCAAGGGACGCGACGATCCCGATATTCGGCGTCACGACCGGCGCCGCCGCGCAACCTTCGCAGTCGCACGAGACCGACATGTTACGTAGCACGTTGATATACGAGACCTTGTCCCCGAAATGATCGATCGTCGATTTCGTCGACTCCGTCATCCTCTCCATTAACTCTTCTTCCGCAATGCTCCACATATTATCCGAGCCGGTAGCCGTATGGATCATCTTTTTGCCGATCCTACCGTCCGCGCAACCGATCCCGATATTCTTATTCGAGCCGCCAAAGCCGCCCATGACGTGTCCCTTGAAGTGCGTCAGCGCCAGCATCGCGTCGTAATTCAGAAGGTTCTTACCGACCGACATTTCCTTGAACCACTTCCCACCCTTCACGGGCAAAGTCGCCGTTCCTTCCGCGTCCATGATATCGACGGGACAGAAAGTCCACCCGTTCACCTTCAGCGTCTCGCGATGCTTCTCCGTCGTGAAGCGATCCCCTTCGTAGTACGTGTTCGTCTCGATGATCGACGCCTCGGGCAACACCGACCTCACCAGCGTCTCGACCCAGTCGCGCGGAATGATATTGGGCCCGTGTTGCTCCCCCGTGTGGAGCTTGATTCCGACCTTCCCGACCAACTTCGCGCTCACGCGCTGGTAGATCTTCTTGAGCCCTTCCGCCGACAAATCGCGCGTGAAATAGACGATCGACTCGTTACCCGTCCTCTCTTCGTACGGCGTGCAACGGTCTCCGCCGACTCCCGGAACTACTTTCTTATCGCTCATGTAAAGTCTCCTTTCGATTTCTTGAAATTATACCCCCTTCTCCGCGCTTCGCAATTCTCTCCCCAAATCCCTTCGCATGTCGTAAAAATTCTCCAAAATCCTAAAAAAAAATCCCATTCTTCCCCGAACCCCCCTAAGAAAAAACCAAGTTCATGACATAATAAAGAAACCATGCGTATCAGGCGCGACATTCTGCGCGCCGCCACACTCCACACCTAGTCGAAACAAGGCGCGATATGACCCCCTTATCCGACTCAAAAAAGTCCGCAACCTCCGTCTCCCAGACCGAAGATTACGACGCGTCCCGCGTCCCCAACGCCTGGATCCTCCCCGGCGCCCCGACCGACGAATTCTGGACCGACGTCCCCTACGAAGCGGTTCTCGATCCCGCCGAAAACATTCTCTCGCCTCTCAAAGTCACTCCCGGCGACGCGCTCCTCTTCGTCGACCCGCAGACGCTCCGCCCCCTCGCCGTCGCAAGACTCTGCGTCCCGCACGTCCTACCCCTCCCCCTCCCCAAGGATCCCGACTCCCCCCAGGACGAACTCCGCGTCAGACTCTACTTCGACGCCCGTCTCAAACTCGAAGGCCCCGCGCCCCTGCCGTTCCGCGTCGATCTCTCTTCCCCGAACCTCCCCCTCGAGCATCTCCCCCTCCCCCAGCTCGACGAACTCCTCGCCCACGAAAACCTCTCCTTCGCCAAGCTCCCGACCTTCGAAGACCGCGCCGAAGAAGACAGCTCCCTACAGAACAAATACTCCGGCTACGTCCGCGATCTCCTCGCTCAAATTCTCGAATGGAATATCCTCGGACCCGCCGACGGACCATACGAAATCCTCGACGACCCACGCGTCAGCTCCCGATATCTCGTCGGCTTTCTCGTCCCCAACAGCGTCTCCCCCAAAGGGGACGCGAGCGACCAGACCGACGTTCCCAGCGAAGATTTGGACGACGACTTAGCCGCCGCAAACGACGAAGATCTCATCCCCTCCCCAAAACTCGACTCCGAACTCCAAGAAGATCGGAAGGCCGCGTTTTACGAACGTCCCAAAAACTACTCCGCCTATTCGGAATCGTCGACGAGGAACGACGACGGGCAAGAGATCAACGACGACGGTAAAGAGGACGCCGACGACGACTCCATCGCCTTGGCGCGGCGCGCGACTTCCCGCCCCTCCTCCCTCGGCATGACCTTCTGCGTCGCGCGCAAAGTCGACGAAATCGAAGTCGAAGCATCCTGGGGAATCTATACGAAAGAGGAGATTCCCGATCCAAAAGACGCCGAGTCGGTCAAGCGCGTTTGGCGCCGAACCCCGCGCGGAGATCGGCAAAGAGTTCGTCTACCCAGCGCGGGTAATATCGACTTTAGCCCGATCGACGAAAGCGGAGAGATCAACCTCACGGGAAGCGTCTCGACGCCGCAGAACGTCGACGCCAAGATCGTCACGATCTTCCTGTCGAACAACCAAGCCGAAAAGAAGAAGAACAAGGACGAAGGGGCGCTCTTTCAGGCGCGGCTGCGCGTTCGCTCCCCTCGAGGGGGCGCGATCTTCGTCAGCCGAAACATCGCGCTCGCGCCGATCCGCAATCGCGCGAACGGCGCGTCGATGGAAGAGCAAGAGCTCGCGTTCCTCTATCGGAAACGTCAAGAGTTCGCGGTGGGTCACAACGTCTCGACGCGCGTCGAACGTTACGCGTCCGATCCTCGCCTCGCGACGGCGATCGAAACGACCTTCCTCCCCTCGTACGACCTACCCGTCTCGCAGGAGAATAAGAGCGAGGAACTCGTCGCCCTCAAAGAAAATGGCGCGTTTGACATGAAGCGCCTCGGGAAGATGAAACGCGCGGAATCGATTCCGCTCCTGCGCTCCTTCGTCGACGACTACGCCGCGTGGATCGACAAGACGTGGAATCCCCTCGAAAAGGACGCCGCGGAAGGGTTCGACGAAGGAACGATCAAGAATCTTCGCGGAAATTGCGAAGCCGCGCTCAAACGCCTGCGCGAAGGCGTCGACGTCCTCGAAAAGAACGACGTCGCCTACCGCGCCTTCGGTTTCATGAATCGCGTCATGGCGGAGCAGCGCGCGCGATACGAAGCGGTCAAAGAGTTTGCGCGCGCCGACGACGAATCCCTCAAGTCGTCCAAGAAGGCCGCGGGGGTCAATCGCGTCGAACCCGAACTTCCCCTCAAGAAATATCAAGAGCCCCGATATTGCAGTTGGCGCCCCTTCCAGCTCGCGTTCATTCTCCTCACGCTCCCGAGCCTCGCGGATCCGAACCATCCCGACCGAACGCGCGAAAATGGCGAGAGCGTGAGCGGCGCGCCCCTCGATCTCCTCTGGTTCCCCACGGGGGGCGGTAAAACGGAAGCGTATTTGGGACTCGCGGCGTTCGCGATCGCGGCGCGGCGCCTTCAGAAAGAGAAGGATTTCTCCAACTACGACGCGTCGGGGGGAACGACGGTCCTTATGCGCTACACGCTCCGGCTGCTGACGATCCAGCAGTTTCAACGCGCGGCGACCCTCTTCTGCGCGATGGAACACGAGCGCATGAAGGACGAGAAAACGTGGGGAGAGGAACGCTTCACTCTCGGGCTTTGGGTCGGGCAAAAGACGACGCCCAACACGACGAAACAAGCGAAGAAATACCTCGACGGGGTCGACTATAACGGCTCGTCTCCTCTGCAATTCACGCGCTGTCCCTGGTGCGGAAGACTCGTGGAAACGCAAGGAGTCATAAGCGACGAAAATGCGGGAGCAACGCGCGTCTTCTGTTTGAGTAAGCGCAGTTGCGAATTCGGAAGAGATACAAACGGCGGAATACCGGTCATAACGGTGGACGAAGAGATCTACCGCCGCCCTCCGAGTATGCTGATCTCGACGATCGACAAGTTCGCGATGCTCCCCTGGCGCAACGAGACGCGCACCCTCTTCGGAATCCACGAAAAGCGCTGCGAACGGCACCATCTCGTCTGGCCCGGAAACGACTGCGACGGCGTATCGCGGCATGGAAAGAAGAAGGGCGAAAAGGATCCCGCGCCTCGAATCGTCAACTTTAACAAAGACTACAAGAAGATAGGGTACCGTCCTCCCGACTTGGTGATTCAAGACGAATTGCACCTAATCAACGGGCCGTTGGGTTCTCTCGCGGGTCTGTACGAAGGCGCGATCGACTCCCTTTGCGCGTGGACGGACGTCGCGGGGCGGCGTCATTACGCGAAGATCGTGGCGTCGACGGCGACCGCGCGGCTCGCCGAACGGCAATGTCGGAACCTCTATAACCGCGCCGCGAAGGTCTTTCCTCCCAGCGGCGCGAGCGTCGACGACAACTACTTCAACTGTCAAAAGGAACCGACGCGCGACGCGCCCGGTCGCCGCTATCTGGGCGTCTGCGCTCCGGGAATCACGACGCAGTCGGGCTCCGTCGTCCTCTACGCGACCCTCATGACCGCCGCAAAATTCCTCTTCAACTCCTTCGGCGCCCTTGCGGATCCGTACATGACCCTCGTCGGGTACTACTCTTCCCTGCGCGAACTCGGAGGCGCAAGACGCCTCGCCGAAGACAACGTTCAGACGTACGTCACGCGCGTCAACCGCGTCCCAGGTAAGAAACCGCGACCAGGATTGTGCGCTCGCGCCTATGGCGGCTACGCGCAGGAGTTGACGTCGCGCGTCTCCGCAAGCCGCATCCCCGTAATTTTACAGAGCCTCGAAAGGAAGTTCACCCGCGATTCCTCCGGCGTTCACGTCGCGCTCGCCACCAATATGCTCTCCGTAGGGGTCGACGTCCCGCGCCTCGGACTCATGTTCGTGCAAAGTCAACCGAAAAACACGGCGGAATATATTCAAGCGACGAGCCGCGTCGGACGCCGCAATCCGGGTCTCGTCGTGACGTACCTCCTCTGGACGCGTCCGCGCGACGTGTCGCACTTCGAGACCTTCGAGCATTTCCACGAAACCTTCTATAGCCGCGTCGAAGCGCCATCCGTCACGCCATACTCGCCGCGCGCCCTCGAGCGAGGATTACCAGGAGTCGTCGTCGGAATCGTGCGGAGCAAGATCGCGGAGCTAAGCGCAAACTATGACGCGGCGAAATTCAAAGATGAATTCGTGGCGCGCGAAAGGGTCGAAAAGGAGTTTGACGAACTCTTCCGCCGCGTCGAGGACGTCGCGGGAAAGGAAAAGGCCGACTCCGTTCGCCTTATGGTCAAAAATCTGCTCGACGAATGGCAACACAAAGTAGGCAGAGCGGAGTACTCCTACGTCGGGGGGCAACAGGATAACGTCAAATACTTGCCTCTTCTGAGCGAACCGGGGAAAAAACGCGAGAAGTTCGCCTCCGTGACGTCGATGCGCGACGTCGAGCCCGACGTCGATCTCACGCTCAACAAATTCGTCTCGGACTTCCCATATCAGAACGTTGAAACAGAGGAAACGCAAGAAAACCAAGAGGAGGCGGAAGATGTACTATAACCGACGATACTCCAACAACGACCCCTCGACGCCGCCAAAGAAATCGATCGCCAGTCTTCGCCCAAGCAAGCTCGTTTGGAGCGCCGGACCGGGCGCGATCACCGATCTTCAGCGCTTTACCGTCGTCACCATGGGGATTCAGGAATGGGAACACGGGAATCAAATGCGCAAGATCACAGAAGAACGCCTTCTCGTCGAAGCGCGACGTGTCGTCGGTTCTCACGTCAATCGCCTTATGACGCCGACCCCGGCGTCGGCGTCGACGTTCCACTCTGAAGGCGTCCCCGTGAGACTCTTCCCCGAATGGTTCCGATGCCCCGAATGTGGACTTCTCGATCGCTTCGACGGCCAATCCCCCTTCAAGTTCCGCTACGTCCCTCACGCCCCCGAGCAAAGCTACGTCTATCACGTTGAACATGTCCATAAATCCATGCGCCCGGCGCTGCCCGTGCGCTTCGTCGTCGCGTGCCCCGACGGTCATCTCGACGACTTCCCGTGGCGCGAGTTCGTCCACGGCGGCGAAACGAAGTGCAACGGCGCGCTCTACTATAAGCATCGCGGAGACGGCGAAAAGCTCGAGGAAGTCTATGTCTACTGCTCGATATGCAAGGCGCGTCGCAACATGAAAGAGGCGCTCTACAATCCGAGCTGGAGCATCCCATGCCGAGGGCGTCATCCTCACTTAGACAGCTACTCCAAGTGCGAACGCCAAGCGAAGTTGCTCCTCATCGGCGCGTCAAACCTCTGGTTCCCGATAACGATCGATATGATCGCGCTCCCAACGAACGCCGACGCTGCGAAACGCGCCGTCCTCGCTCTCCAAGATCTCGACCTTATCGAATTGTACAAGGACTATCCCGACTTCGAAGAGTTTAAGCGCACGCTCCAATTTATATGCAAAGCCGCCAAGGATCAGACGCTCAAAGAGCTGCCCGCGATCGACGTCTACAACGCGGCCCGGAGCTTATACGAGGAAAGGAGCGCCGCGCCGCAAGACGGCGCCGTTCGACCGCAGGAACACAAGCGCCCCGAATGGCGCGTTCTCGTCGAAGGCCCAAAGAAAGCCGAAGAGGACGAATACGTCGCGGAGTACGGGGACGGAGAGTTCGTCCGCTTTAGGGAGAAGATCAAGACGCCCCTTCTCGTCACGCGTCTGCGTCAGGTCGTCGCCCTCGTGGGGTTCACCCGACTCGACGCGCAGAACGAGCTCCTCGACGAAGCGACAAATCAGACCGCCAAACGCGTCCCCCTCTCCCCGTCTAACAAGAAGATCAACTGGCTCCCCGCGCGCGAAACGTTCGGGGAAGGCGTCTTCGTGCAATTTGACGAAGGGAAGATCGCCGAGTGGGAGTCGCGCCCCGAGGTGCAGAAGCGCAATCAGGAGCTCTGCGCCGCGCACGTCTCGTATCTCAAACTCCACAGCGAACGCCAAGGGGGGAATTTCGACGAAAACGCCGCGCGAGCCTCCTTCCCCGGCGCGCGATTCGTCATGCTCCACACCGTCGCGCACCTCCTCATCCGCGAATTCTCCCTTCACTGCGGCTACGGGGACGCCAGCCTGCGCGAACGCGTCTACGCGAATCAACCCGGCGAAACGGACCAGGAGCCGATGGCGGGGATCCTCCTCTACACCGCGTCCTCCGACTCCGACGGCGCGCTCGGCGGACTCGTCGAAGAGGGACGCCCCGAGAACTTCGAGCTCCTCCTGCGTTCCGCGCTCCAGCGCGCGCAAATATGCTCCTCCGATCCCTTCTGCTCAAAGCATATGGGGGATAGGGACGGAACGACTCACGGGGCGGCGTGCCACGCGTGCGCGTTCGCGTCGGAGACGTCGTGCGAGACGTACAACCGTTATCTCGATCGAGCGCTCGTCGTCGACGCGTTCGACGTTCGCGGGGCGGCGTTCTTCTCTGCGGAGGAATATCTGTGAGCCCCGACCTTGCGCGGCGAATCGCGACGCTCGCCGAATCTCAACGCGGGGCGGCGGAAGCGCTCGCGCGGCGCGTCGCGGCGATCGACGATCCGCGGCGACTCCCCCACGAAACGCGGCGCTGCGCCGACGAGTACGACCTCGACGCGCGGCGCCTCCTCGGTTCGATCGCCGACGCGCTCGAAACGCCTCCTCTCCAAACGACGGGCCCGGCGCTCGCGCTCGCGCTGCGCGTCGGCGTCGCGTCCGCCGAGGCGCGCGAAGAAAGACTCGCCGCCCTCGACGTCGCCTGGACGTGCCCCGATCTTCCTCGGCCCCCCGCGCGGCGCACGCAGCAAGCGCTCCTGGACGTCGTCAACGCCGCGCAAAAACGACTCGTCCTCGTAAGTTACGCCACATACTGGCCGCAAGAGGTCGTCGACGCGATCCTCCGCGCCCACAAACGCGGGGTCGTCGTGCAAATTTTTCTCGAACGCTCGAAGGAAGACGGGGGAACGAACGTCTTCGCAACGCATCGGGAAGCGCGAAAATATTTTCCTTTCGCGGAGCTCTACGCGCTCAAAGAGGGGTTCAAAGGGGCGCTCCACGCGAAATGCGCGGTCGCGGACGAAGAAACGGCGTTCGTCACGAGCGCAAATCTGACGCAGAACGCGCTCAGCGCGAATATCGAGCTCGGGATCGTCGCGCGGCGCGGAAACGTCGCAAAAGAGATCGTCGCGAAGATCGACGCGCTCCTCCACGCGCGAATCTGCGAACGCGTCGACCAGAAATGAAAAAGGCCGACGCCCCCGCCCCCGGAAGAGGCTTGCGTCGGCCCGCGCTGCGGTCAAAAATTTTCCGCGATACCTAGTCTTGCTCAAGAACCGTCGTCTGAACGTCCTTCGCGCCGATCGACATCTCGTGAACGCGCCATTCCAATCGATCGAAAAGGATCAGTCGCAGAAGGCCCGACCGCTCCATGAGCGCTTTGTAGACGACGATCGTTCCCTTATCGATCCTCGGGCCGTTGTACGCGTAGTAGTCGACGTCTTGAAATTCAAAACGAACGTTCAAAAAGTTCGGATCCCCCTTTTGGAAGGTTTTCTGCAATCTGTTGAAAAGGACGACGTCCAAGCGCATCACGCTCTTCGCCCTGTCGTAAACAAAAGCGCTAACCGGCGCTTCGCATAGGAAATACTGGCGCGCAAATTCCGACAACGTCATCTTTCCCTCCTTTCTAAGGTCAACGAATCCTTAAAAAAAGACCCGTACTATTTTACGCGCCTTTCAACCGAAATTAAAGGGGCTTTTCTAGAAATACTTTCAACTTTTTCCCCCTTCGTCGGATAGTCCCCTACTCCTCTAGCGCGGATTATCCCACCGAAATCTCGGCCCTTCCTCCCCGAACTTACCCGCGAAGCGGAACCCGTCCTTCTCCAACACGCGCTGCGACGCGGCGTTCTCCGGCGCGGTCTCGATTTCTTCCGTCATCGGTTCCCTCCCAGACCAAGCGTCTTCTCTAAACAAAAAAACGGAGCGAGTTCCTCACTCGCCCCGTCGCAGCGTCGCCGCCGCGCGTTCTGACGTCGCGTCAGAGCGTCGCGAAATTTTCAAGGAGCTTGAGCCCGACGCTCTGGCTCTTCTCCGGGTGGAACTGCGTCGCGAAAACGTTCCCCTTGGCGATCGACGAGCAGAAGTCGACGTCGTCGTAATTCGTGGTCGTCGCGACGATCTCCGGCTCCGCGCAGTCGACGTAGTAGGAGTGGACGAAGTAGACGTAGTCGGTCGGCTTGATCCCGCGAAAGATCGGCGCGTCCGGCTGCTTGAAGGTCAGATCGTTCCATCCCATGTGGGGAACGACGTATTTCGGAGACTCGGGGAACCGCTTGACGGAGCCCTTGAAGACGCCTAAACATTCAACGCCGCCATTCTCTTCGCTGAATTCGAAGAGCGCTTGGAATCCCAGGCAAATCCCCAAGAAGGGCTTGTTTGCGGCGATCGAGTCGCGGATCACGCCGACCATATCGGCGCGCTTGAGCTCGGCGACCGCGTCCGCTATCGCTCCGACGCCGGGTAGAACGATCTTCTCGGCGCTTTCGACCGTCGCGCGATCGGACGTGATTTGCGCTTCATACCCGATTCGTTCGAACGCCTTCTGCACGCTGCGAAGATTTCCCATACCATAATCAATAATCGCGATCATCAAAGTCTCCCTTTAGAGTCGTGCGCGTCTCGTCTTCGTCCTCATTCCAAAGGCTTGAAGACGAAACCGGAAATCAACTTAGGATAGAAATAGGTGCTCTTCGCGGGCATCCTTTCGCGAACCATCGAGAGATCCTGGATCTGCTGGACGGTCGCGGGCATGACGAGCGCCGCCAACGGATACGTCTCGGGCTCGCTCTTGAGCGTCTCGACGACCTCTTCGACTTCGTGTACGTACTTGGGCTTCTCGTGTCCCTTGAGGCCCAAAAGCGTGTCGATCACGAGGGAGTGAAGGATCGCGACGCCGAGTTCCTGCCATTCCGGCTGATGCTCTTTCGCGACTTCCGCCATCTTTTCGCGTCCCGCTTCGGTGAGCTGGAGAAGATTCCACTTCCCGTCCTTCGCCGTGTAGAGCGCCATCGTTCCCTGATCTTCAAGCATCTCGATCTCCGCCCACGCGCGATGCGCCGTGCGGTAACCTTCGCCGACGGTCGACACGCGGAAGCAATCGCCGACCTTGCTAATCAGCTCTTCCTGCGAGAAGGCGGGAACGTTCTTGAACAAACGGTGCGTCGGCATGACGATGAGGCCGGGGTCTTCCATCGCGATGCAGACCATCAAGACGTAGTTCGCGGGATGATCGAGGGTCAATTCTCCCTGCTCGCGAACCTGCTTGCGGTAGTTGCACGCGGTTTCATAGCGGTGGTGTCCGTCGGCGATAAAGATCGGCTTGGGGCCCATGAGAGCGACGACCTTCGAGACGACGTCCGGATCGTCGACGATCCACATGCGGTTGACGACGCCGTCTTTGTCCGTCGCTTCGAGGGGCGCTTCGCCGCGAACCGCGTCTTCAAGGATATTCTGAACTTCGTTCTCCGCGTCCGGATAGAGTCCGAAAATCTGGCTGAAGTTCGTCTTGCACGCGGTGGTAAGCATGAGACGGTCGAGTTTCGGACCGCTCATCGTGATTTCGTGCGGGAAGATCATCCCTTCGCCGAAAGGCGTCGCTTCGCAGCCGCACATGAAACCTTTGCGGCAGTATTCCTTGCCGCCGACCGTGAAGATCTGGTGATAGACGTACAACGCGGGCTGATCGTCTCTCTGAAGAACGCCTTCCGCCTTCCAGTCTTTAAGGGTGCGCGCCGCGCGGGTGTAGCGGTTGTTCGCTTCGTCGTCGTCGGGATTCATCTTGTTCAAGATGAGGCGAACGACGTTGTTCGGATGCTTCGCGTAGAGCTCGTCCTGATATTCAGGGCTGATAACGTCGTAAGGAGGGGCGACGACGTCGCTGAGATCCCCAACCTGCGCTAAGTTGTAACGCAACCCTTGGAAAGGCTGTATATTCGGCACGATAAGTCTCCTAAAATCGAGGTAAACTATTGCTGTAATTCGCGATATATATTCTCAAAAACGGGGGGACGCGTCAAGGCGTCCTCCGCGCTTAGTATCGGTAAAATTCCGGCTTGAAGGGCCCTTCGACGGGCACGCCGAGATAGTCCGCCTGCTTCTGCGTCAGCGTCGACAACTTCACGCCAAGCTGCTCCAGGTGGAGACGCGCGACCTCTTCGTCGAGCTTCTTGGGCAAACGATAGACGCCAAGAGGATAGTTTTCCGGCTCCGTCCAGAGCGCGATCTGCGCCAAAACCTGGTTCGTAAAGGAGTTCGACATCACGAACGAAGGATGTCCCGTCGCGCAACCAAGGTTCACAAGACGCCCTTCCGCAAGCAAGATAACGCTCTTCCCATTCGGGAAGGTATAGCGATCCACAAGGGGCTTGATCTGCGTCTTCTTAATCCCCGGATAGCTCTCGATACCCGCGACGTCGATTTCGCAGTCGAAGTGACCGATATTGCACACGATCGCGTCGTTCTTCATCCGCGCGCAATGCTCCGCCGAGATAATGTCGCAGCATCCGGTCGTCGTCACGAAGATATTTCCGCGCTCGCACGCGTCTTCCATCGTCGTGACCTCGTAGCCCTCCATCGCCGCCTGAAGCGCGCAGATCGGGTCGATCTCCGTTATCAAAACGCGCGCCCCATAACTGCGCATCGACTGCGCGCACCCTTTTCCGACGTCCCCGTAACCCGCGACGACCACGACCTTCCCCGCGACCATCACGTCCGTCGCGCGCTTAATCCCGTCCGCTAGGGATTCGCGGCATCCGTAAAGATTGTCGAACTTGCTCTTCGTCACGCTGTCGTTCACGTTGATCGCGGGTATCTTCAACTCGCCGCGCGCGTGCATCTGATAAAGGCGATGAACGCCCGTCGTCGTCTCTTCCGAGATTCCCTTCACGCCGCCGATAATATCCGCGTGTTCGGGCTGATGGATCATATGCGTCAAGTCGCCGCCGTCGTCGACGATCATGTTCAGAGGCTGACCGTCGGGAAAATAGAGGGTCTGCGCCGTACACCAGTCGTATTCTTCGTCCGTCTCCCCCTTCCACGCGTAGACGGGAACGCCCGTCGCGGCAATCGCGGCGGCGGCGTGATCCTGCGTCGAGAACTTGTTGCAGCTCGCCCACGTCACCTCGGCGCCAAGCGCGGTCAACGTTTCAATCAGAACCGCGGTCTGAATCGTCATATGCAAGCTGCCGGCGATGCGCGCCCCCTTGAGCGGCTGCGTCGGGCCATACTTCTTGCGCAGCGCCATGAGTCCCGGCATCTCATGCTCCGCGAGCATGATCTCTTTGCGTCCCCACTCCGCCAAACCCATATCCGCGACTTTATACGGAATCTTCTCTGTCATCTTTCTCAACGCTTTCTTTACGCTCTCTATTATCGCGCGCCATTCGGCGCCCTTCGTCTGTCAATTACTCCCCTCATTATAAAGCGCCCGGCGCGACGCCATAGGGGGCGACCTATCATTTTCAGTCGCGCCATTCCCCATGCGCGCATACCTCGTCCGCACAGCGCGTATGACCCGTCTCGCTGCAACGATGGTCGTGACGCACCAAGCGCACGTCGCTGTTGTACAACTCCCTCACCATCTCGCCGTTAAACTCCGACGTCGGATGAATCCGCACATGACGATTCACGCACACCACGCTGTCCACCAGCTGAGAGACTACCCCTAGGTCGTGCGACGCCATCAAAATCGACGCGTTCTGATGCAAATCCGAAAGGAGCGAATAGAACTTCTCCGCGCTCGACGGATCCACGTTGTTCGTCGGCTCGTCCAAGACGAGAAGCTCAGGATCCGACGCGAGCGCGCGCGCGATCAAAACGCGCTGACGCTGCCCCCCCGAGAGGTCGCCGAAGGACTTCCCGCGCAGGTGCGCGACGCCCATCTTGTCGAGCGCCGCGATCGCCCTCTCGCGATCCTCCTTCGTGAAACGTCCGAAGAGACGACGTCCCAAAGACCTCGGCGTCTTGCCCCCCGACGCGCCAAAACGACCCGCTAAGACCACGTCCATCACGTTAATCGGAAACTTGAAGTCGACGCGCGCTTGCTGGGGCGCGTATCCTACTCGATAGCGCGTCTTGCGCGGCGCGTCCCCGAAGAGCTTGACGCTACCCTGCGTCGGCTCCAAAAGCCCTAAAAAAAGTTTAATCAACGTCGATTTTCCTCCCCCGTTGGGACCGACGATCGACGCAAACTCGCCCTTCGGGATCGTGATCGTCACGTCCTCGAGCGCGGGAGCTTTGCCCATATCGTAATAATAGCTCACGTCTTTCAATTCTATCATCTCGCGATTCTCCTTGCGTCCCCAATTGTCCCCTATTTTCCGCGCGCCAAAAGTGGGGGCGCCCGATTTGACAAGCGATTGAGAATCATACGGCGGAATCCCTTTCGATTTGCTCTACTATGGCGTCAAAAATTTTATTACGATTATTTCGGTTTTTTGAAAAGTTCAGGTCAGGCGTAAAAAACGACCGACCGGTTATCGGGCCCGTTTACGAACCCTTTAAATCAATATATTTTACGTTAGAATAGTAGGAACATAGAGACAGTGGCAAAGACGACGAAGAAGCCGACGGCGACGTCTCCCGAAGGGGGCGGAGGGATCCCGGATCGTCCGTCGCCGTGCAACGTAGAAGCGGAACGCGGCGTGATCGGGGCAATTTTGCTCGATCCTGCGCTTTGCGACGATATCGCGACGCTTCTGCGCCCCGACGACTTCTATCTCGACAAAAACCGCCGTATTTATCGCGCGCTCCTTGAAATGCACGCGGCGTCGCAAGGAATCGACCTGACGCTCCTCGTGGAGCAGCTGCGCGCGAATAACGAACTCGAAGAGGTCGGCGGCGAAGCGTACCTAGCCGAACTCATGACGAGCGTGCAAGTCACCGCGCACGCCCAATACTACGCGAAGATCGTCCAGCAGAACGCGACGCGCCGCCAACTCATCGACACGTGCGGCAAGATCATTAACGACGCGTTCTCGCCCGACGTGCAGCCTAAAGAGCTAATCTCGCGCGCGGAAGAGCAAATCTTCGCGATCAACGATCAACGCGCCGCCGGTTCCGTCGAACCGATGCGCAATTTGATTAAAGACGTCTTCCACCTCATCGATCGCCGCGCCGCAGGGGAAGTCGACGGGGTGCCGACGGGTTTCATCGACCTCGACGCGATGCTCGGAGGACTCCACGGTTCGGAGCTCATCATTATCGCGGCGCGTCCGTCAATGGGTAAGACGGCGTTCGCGACGAATATCGCCGACTTCGTGGCGGTGGAACAGCACGAACCGGTTCTCTTCTTCAGCCTCGAAATGGCGAAGACGGAACTCGCGCTGCGTATGCTCTGCGCGCGCGGTCGCATCTCCGGAACAAACCTGCGCGGACGCCTCTCCCAGAAGGATATGGCGAACTTCACGCGCGCGGCGGGCCTCCTGGGAGACGCGCCCCTCTATATCGACGACACGCCGTCGCGCACCGTCGCCGAAATCGGAGCCGTCGCAAGAAGACTCAAACGCCAGCAAGGGCTCGGCCTCATCATCATCGACTATTTGGGGTTGATCGAACCGGACAATACGTACGACTCGCGTCAGGAACAGGTCGCGAAGATCGCGCGGCGTCTCAAAGGGCTCGCGCGCGAACTCAACGTTCCCGTCGTGTGCCTCTCCCAGCTCAACCGAATGACGGAAATGATGAAGGACAACCGTCCGCGCTTGAGTCACCTGCGCGAATCGGGGGCAATCGAACAAGACGCGGACGTCGTGATGTTCGTACACCGCGAAGAATATT
The DNA here is from genome assembly GCA_004556055.1 of Planctomycetaceae bacterium. Classification (GTDB taxonomy): domain Bacteria; phylum Planctomycetota; class Planctomycetia; order Pirellulales; family Thermoguttaceae; genus RUG369. Next base: position 35,398 of record SFIW01000035.1, on the reverse strand, counting down.
ACCATACGCAAGAAGAGGCGGAAGAAAAGAACCTGAAAGGGCTCGCGGAAATTATCGTCGCCAAACAGCGTAACGGGCCGGTCGGGGACGTAAAACTTGCCTGGCTGAGCAAGTTCACGCTCTTCAGCAACCTCGCGAACGAAAGTTCGCCCGGCGGCTTCGAAGAGTTTGACAGCTATGAAGAATACTCGGACGGGAACGGAACCGCCGATTTCGGCTCCTTCCCACAATAGCTTTGTGTAAGCGCGACTAAAAAGATCCATAGGAAGACGATGAAAGCGTTAGTCACCGGCGGCAGCGGATTTGTTGGACAGTACCTTCTCGAACAATTGATCGCGGAAGGTTGCGAAACGCGGAGCCTCAACCGCCATCCCAGCCCGCTCCTCAAAAAACTCGGAGTCGAAGAACGTCTCGGAAGTCTCGACGATTTCGAAGTCGTCGAAGCCGCCGTCCGCGGATGCGACGTCGTCTTTCACATCGCCGCTTACCCCAGCGTCGTTATGGATCCCGCGCCGTACTATCGCACCAATATTCTCGGCGCTCGCAATATCGTCGCCGCATGTCTCCGTCAGCGCGTGCGAAAGCTCGTCTACACCAGCACCCAATGCGTCGCCAACACGATCGAATCTCAGGAAGGGATCGACGAAAGCGTTCCCTACGCTCCGCAATTCCTCGGATGGTATCAGATGACTAAGGCGGTCGCCGAACAATTCGTCCGCGCCGCAAACTACGCCCCCTGGACCGACGACTACGACTTCCTCGGCCTCGATTTCTCCGAAAAAAACTTCCGCTCTCTCAACCCTCGCCTCAAGACGCGTCCCGTCGAAAAGCGCGATCCTTTCCGCGAAGACGCCCTTCTCACCGTCGCGTTGCGCCCTCATCTCATCTGGGGTCCGCGCGACCGCCATCTCGTCCCGCGCCTCCTTCAGCGCAAACGCTCCGGAACCCTCGCACGAGTCGGCGACGGGACAAACCGCCTCGCGACGATCTACGTCGAAAACTGCGCCGAAGCGCACCTAAAGGCGCGCGACGCCCTCGTTCCAGGATCCTCCGTTCCAGGCTCGGTCTACTATATCGCGCAGGAAGAACCCCTGAACTGCTGGCGATGGATCGACGAAATTCTCGCCCTCGCCGGAGAGGCCCCCGTTGAGAAAAGCGTCTCCTTCCAAACGGCCTGGCGCGTCGGAACCGTCCTGGAAAAAGTCTATTCGATCTTCAACAAGAAAAAAGAACCGGTCATGACGCGCTTCCTCGCCACCCAACTCGCCAAATCCTATTGGTACGACACGAGCAGAGCGCGAAACGAACTCGGATTCACCCCGCGCGTCTCCACCCAAGAAGGAATGAAGCGCCTCGGAGAATATATTCGCGAGTCCCTTCTTGAGAAAAAATCGTAAGTTTCGCAAATATTTCTTCTTTTGCGCGTACAAAGAAGGAAAGGAACGCGGCGCGACGGTAGACGTAAAAACCGTACGCTATATAATGAAAAAAATTTTGTCCCCGGTCGCGGTCTGCTCCGCTCCGGTCGTTTTCTCGGACCAGCCTAGCCTCCTCCGAGTCACTGATTCATAGAAAAGGGCGTATACGTGTTATCGCAAGAACGATTTGCTAAGTTTGACGTAATGTTCAATCCTAAGTCGGTCGCCGTCGTCGGCGCGTCGGCGAAAAAGGGCGGAGTTGGCAACGACGTACTCCTCAATCTGATCAAAGACTACAAAGGCGCGATCTATCCCGTCAATCCTAAGGGCGGCGAGATCGAAGGTCTTCAAGCTTACACCTCCCTTTCCGAAATTCCCGCCGACGTCGACCTCGTCCTCGTCCTCGTCAACGCGAAATTCGTTCCTTCCGTCGTCGATCAGGCGATCGAAAAGAAGGTGAAGGCGATCGTCATTATCTCCGCGGGCTTCAAAGAAATCGGCCCCGAAGGCGCCGCGATCGAGAAAGAAATGGCGCGCAAGGCGAAAGAAGCCAATATTCCTCTCGTCGGCCCCAACTGTCTCGGCCTTATCAACGCGAAAGCGGGCCTCAACGGTAGCTTCGCGGCGAAGAGCTGCAAGCCCGGCAATCTGGCGTTCATCTCCCAGTCCGGCGCTCTGTGCACCTCCGTTCTCGACTTCGCCGAAGCGCGCGAAATGGGCTTCTCCAAGTTCATCTCCTTCGGAAATAAATCCGACGTCAACGAAATCGAACTCCTCGAATACCTCGCCGACGACCCCGAAACGAAGGCGATCGCGATGTACCTCGAAGACGTCGCGTGCGGCAAAGGCTTCATCGAAGTCGCGTCGAAACTCTTCTGGGAAAAAGGGAAGGTCGTCCTCGTCCTCAAGTCCGGTCGCAGCGCGGAAGGCGCCAAGGCGGTCAGCAGCCACACCGGTTCTCTCGCGGGCTCCGACGCGGTTTACAACGCCCTCTTCTTGCAGTCTGGCGCTCAGCGCGTCGACACGATCTCCGAACTCTTCGACCGCGCCGCGCTCTATACGACGCAGCCCCTTCCTAAGGGGAAGAACCTCGCGATCATCACGAACGCGGGCGGCCCTGGCGTCATGGCGACCGACGCGGCGGTCAACGCCGGTCTGAAACTCGCGCAGCTCTCCGACGAAACGAAGGCGAAGCTCAAGGAAACGATGCCCGCCGCCGCGTCTCTGCGCAACCCCGTCGACGTCCTCGGCGACGCGCATAGCGATCGTTATCAGGCCGCGACCGAAACGATCATGGCCGACCCGAACGTCGACCTCGGACTCATCCTCCTCACCCCTCAATCGATGACGGATACCGACAACATCGGTCGCGATATCCCGAAAGTCATCCATGCGTGCGGCAAGCCGGTCGTCTGCGCGTTCATGGGCGCGAGCGCCGTCGCGGAAGGCGTTCACAACCTCGTTTCTCAGGGTATTCCGAACTACGCGTTCCCCGAAGCGGCGGTCGCGGCTCTCGGCGCCTACGTGAAACTCGCCGAATTCCGCAACCTTGAAGGTCGCGAATATATGGACGCCGCCGAATGCGACGTCGAAAAAGCGAAGAAGCTCGTCGCCGATTTCCTTGGCGACGCCGACTCGAAGTACCTCACCCAGGCCGACTGCCGCCCGATCTTCGAATGTTACAACCTTCCGCTCTTGGCGAGCGGCGTGGCGAAGAGCGCGGACGAAGCCGCCGCGATCGTCGAAAAGATCGGCGCCAAGGTCGTCATGAAGGTCATGTCCGACGACGTCAAGCATAAGTTCGACGCGGGCGGGGTTATCCTGAACGTGGAAGGCGCGGAAGCCGCGAAAGCCGCGTACGCGAAGATCTACGAAAACGTCGAAAAGAACGTTCCCGGCGCGAAGATCGATTCGATCCTCATCGAACAGATGGCCGAAAAGGGCGTCGAAGTCATCCTCGGCTGCAACCGCGACGCGAAGTTCGGTCCGCTCGTCATGATCGGTCACGGCGGAACCTACGCGGAACTCTGGAAGGACGTCGCCTTCCGTCTCGCTCCCATGCAGAAGGTCTCCGCCGAACGCATGGTTCGCCAGATCAAGACCTTCAAGATGCTCGACGGCTTCCGCGGCGCCCCCAAGTGCGACGTCGCCAAACTCGAAGCGACCCTCTTGAGCTTCGCGACGATGCTCGTCAATCACCCCGAAATCGCCGAATGCGATATCAATCCTCTCATCGTTCACGAAGCGGGCAAGGGTTGCTCCGTCGCCGACGCGCGCATCATGCTCCGCCGCGTCAAGTGATCGTAACTTTTTGAACTTGACGCGAGCGGGGGCCCCCTCCCTTTTTCCTACTCGCGTCGAGGGGACGCCGCGGAAACGCGGCGGCTTCTCTTTTTGGCGCCGCGTTTGCATCTCTTGAGATAGAACTGCTCAAGGAACGCGGCGCGCGCCGCGACTCGCTCCTTGCGCGTCGCTTTCACTCCTTACTTCGATAGAAAGCCTATGAGATACGAAGCGCCTACGGGCTCCATGAACGCCGGCTATCAAGATTATCAGCGTCAACGCACGATGGGTATCGGGGATCTCCTCCTCGACAACCGCATCGTCTTCCTGCAGGGAGAGATCAATAACCTGTCGGCGAACGATCTGGTGATGAAGCTCCTCTATCTGCAAAGCGTTAATCGCCGGAAGGAAATTCACTTTTATATTAACTCGCCCGGCGGAAGCGTTTCTTCCATGCTGGCGATCTACGACACGATGAAACTCCTCTCGTGTCCCGTCGCCACCTATTGCGTCGGATTGGCCGCAAGCGGCGGCGCGATTCTTCTCGCGGGGGGAACGAAGGGCAAGCGCCACGCTTTGCCGCACTGCAAAGTCATGATCCATCAGCCGTGGGGCGGAGTCGGCGGTCAAGTCTCCGACATCGAGATCCAGGCGAACGAAATCCTGAAGGATCGCCAAACGCTCAACGAAATCCTCGCGGAAAGCACGGGCAAAACTGTCGAGCAGATCGCGAAGGATATCGACCGCGACTTCTACCTCAACGCGGAAGAAGCGCTCGCCTACGGTCTCGTCGACAAGATCTTGACGCATACGCCTGTCGCCGAATGACGCGCGTCGTCGTGTTTCGTCCCTTTTCGCTTACTTATATCAGAAGGAAACTCCAGTGTCCCTCATTCCGATAGTCATCGATAAAAACGGTCGCGAAGAACGCGCGATGGACATCTATAGCCGTCTTCTGCAAGATCGCGTCGTCTTCCTCGGAACGCAAGTTACGGACGAAAGCGCCAACGCGGTCGTCGCGCAACTTCTCTACTTGCAGTCCGTCGATCCCACCGCGGACGTGCACCTGTACATCAACTCGCCCGGCGGCAGCGTGACCGCGGGGCTCGCCATCTACGATACGATGCAGTATATCAGTTGCGACGTCGCAACCTATTGCATCGGTCAGTGCGCGTCGATGGGCGCGGTTCTTCTCACCGCCGGCGCTCCGGGTAAACGCTACGCCCTCCCCAACTCGCGCGTCATGATTCACCAGCCCCTCGCTGGGATGGAAGGAACCGCCGAAGAAATCATGATCCACGCCAAAGAGTTCCGATTCATTAAAGAGAAGATCAACCAGATCCTTCTCAAGCACTCCGGGCGCACCCTCGAAGAGATCCGACGCGACACCGACCGCGACAATTTCATGTCCGCGGAAGAAGCGCGCGATTACGGACTCGTCGACCATGTCGTCGAAACCCTCGCGACGAACGGGAAAACCTCCGCGTGACGCTAGACGCAATCTTCGCCAACTTTCCTAAACGACCCGCGTTTTCAACTTCGCGAGTCGCTTTTTTATGGGCTCAAAAGCTATTGGCGCGCGCCTAAAAATTCATTAGAATCGGTCAAAACGCGCGAACGGACGCGCGCGTCATACTAAATATAGGATTGCAGGCAATGAAGAATCATCACTCGACGTTAGACCGAGCCCGACGCCTCGCCGTCGTCGCGCTTCTTATCGTAAGCGCCGCTTCCCTCGTGGGATGCGTTTCTCGAAAACAATACGCGATCAACGAATCGATCCTCATCGGCGAACGGCGCCAGCTCGAAGACGAAATCTATCGAGTGCAGTTTCAGTTGCGCGACGCGCTCGTCGAAAATCAGCCGACGACGCCAAACGGAAATCCGCTCTTCCAGAATTATCCCGGCTTGAACGTCGGGTCGACGACGCCTAACGCGCCGAGCTCCCTCGCGCTCCAAAAAGCCATGGCGCAAAATTCAACTGCGCCTAACGCCGACCGTGCGCAGAAACTCGCCTCCCGCGCCGACGTCGCCGCCCAAAACGCGCGGCTCGCCAATCTCGTCGCTCCTCGCGCGGGGGCGATTCGCCAGACCTCCGCGATCGTGCCGCAAAACTATAAGCGCGAAGACGCGAACCTCGAAAAAGCGCCGACTCCACTCGTCGCGCCGCAGCCAGTCGCGCGTCCCGCAAGACTCGAAGAACGCGTCGCGCCCCTTGCGCAAACCGCTCCCGAGCGCGTACGCGCCTACAAAGCGCCCGTCTTCACCCCTCGCGAAGAATCCCCTCGCGCAATCCGCGTCCCAACATACGAAGAAGCTTTTGACCGCGCCGCCGAACTCGACTCCGTCGAAGTTCAGGACGTCTCCCAAGACGAAGAAGAGGCGGAGGAATACCTCGTTCCGAATTCCGACGACGCCTCCCCCCTCGACGAAGAAAACGCGCAAGAGCCAGTCGAAGACGAATGGGCTCCGCTCCCCTAATTACGCCGCCAAACAATCCTACCGGCGCAGTCTATCGGGCGCGCCGCGCTCGCTTTGAATTTCCAAGGATTCTATCTGAATGAGAAAAGACTTCTTTAAGGACTACGGGTTCAAAATCCTCTTTATCGTCTTCTTTCTCCTCTCCTTCGTGTGGATGGGAACGAAACAGACGCTGCTGAGCAACTCAAACTCCGTCGAAGACTGGCTTCCCGCCGAGTTCCAAGAGACGCGGGACTATAAATGGTATTTGCAACAGTTCCCCTTCGAAAGCTACGTCGTCGTAAGTTGGGAAGGCTGCACGGTCGACGACGACCGCGTAGAACTCTTCGCGCAGAAACTCGTCCCGGAACAGACGATCGACAACTTCTCCCTCGTCGCGCCCGGCGAAACCTTCAAGGCGGAACTCAAGCTCTCTGCGGAGCCGGAAGAGTCGAAAGAAGAGATCCGCGAACTTGCGGGGGGCGTTCCGAATATGTCGACGCAGGCACTCCTTGACGCGTCCGGCGCGGAAATCGCTAGAGCGTCGACGAGTAACGAACCGAGCTACTTCAAGTCCGTCATGACGGGGCCGCGCCTCGAACGAATCCTGCGCCAAGCGTATGAACGCGCCGAGCGTCGCCCGACGTCCTCCTCGACGGAAGTCTCCGAAACGGGAGCCGACGGCCTGACCGAGCAGGATCGCAAAATCCGCGAACGCCTCAAGGGAACGCTCATCGGCCCCGACGGAAAGAGCACGGTGCTGATCGTCACCCTGCGCGGTCCCGATCGTTCCAGCAAGTCTCTTAAGCCGATTCTTACGAAGATTCGCGAAATCTCCACCGAATGTGGGCTCCCCAACACGATCGAAATCAAGACGGGCTCCCTTGCGTCGCAGATGGCGAAAAACTTTAAGGGAATGGTCGACGAAATCGCGAACGGTCGCAAAGTGCGCATGGACGGCGTGATTCTCGGCGGACCTCCCGTCGACAACGTCGCTCTCAACGACGAAGGGGAACGCACCCTCTATCGCCTCGCCGGGCTCTGCGCCGTCATCGGACTCGCGATCGCCTACTGCTGTCTGCGCAGCATCCGCTTGACGATGTTCGTCTTCTGGATCGCATGTCTCTCCGCAGGCGCCGCGCTCGCGTTCGTCTCCCTCACCGGAAGCACGTGCGACACGATCCTCCTGAGCATGCCCGCGCTCGTCTACGTTCTTGGAATGTCCGGCGCGATTCACCTCATTAACTACTATCACGACGCGATCCGCGAAGGAGGACTATCCGGCGCCACCGAACGCGCCGTGCGACACGCCTTCACCCCGTGCTTCTTCGCGCAGCTTACCACCGCGATCGGGCTCGGCTCCCTCTTCGCCGGACGACTCGTGCCGATTACGAAATTCGGATTCTACTCCGCAGTCGGAGTCCTCTTCACCCTCCTCCTCCTCTTCCTGTACCTTCCTACGCTCCTTTACTTCTATCCGTCGAAGAAGTATGCGGAAGAACATGGCGGCAAGGGACTCGACCTGAACCCGACGCGCATCCAGCGCCTCTGGAACGTCCTGGGAGCGTTCATCATTCGCCGCCACCGGATTGTCGTGATCCTCTGTTTGGCGTGCATGGGCTTCTTCGGATACCACCTCTACCATCTCAAAACGTCGGTCAAGATGATGAACTTCTTCTCCGACGACGCGGAAATCGTAAAGCATTACGGATGGCTTGAAGAAAAACTCGGCCCCCTCGTGCCGATGGAAGTCGTCATATGCTTCGACAATAAGAAACTGTACCCGAATTCATATCGGACGGCGGAACGTCTCGAACTGATCCAGCGCGTCAGCGCGCGCATCCAGGAAGAGCTCTCCGAGGACGTCGGCGGCTCCCTCTCCGTCGGTCTCTTCACCCCCGACGTCTCCGATATGGCGACCAAAGGGGGCGCGGCGTACCGCACCGTCTCGGCGGTCGTGGGAAAAACGGTCAACGAAAACCGCGATGCGCTGCGAGATTACCTGACGATCGAGGGTAATCCCACCCTTGCGGAATTCAGCGACTACCTCGTTGCGGAATCCCTTGCGAAAACCGCGGAGGCCGAAAAGGCGCTCGAAGAATTCCGCGCCGCGCTCGAAGGCGTCGCCGATTCTTCCGGCGCTCCCCTGACGTACGAGCTCTTCCAAAAGGCGGATCCAAACGACCTGGACGAAAATATCGCGCCCTATTACGCGCAGTACCAGGCGCTCGAAAACCTGGAAAAAGAAGCCGCGACCTACGCGAAACAGGCGCAGCTCGTCGAAGCGCAAAAGACGTACCTCGAAGAACAGCAGGCGACGGATCTACGAACGATTCTCGCGTCAACGAGCGGAGATCATAGCTTCCGAAAATTGTCGATCGACGAAAATCGACTCCTCAACCAAGCCGCTACGCGTTGGCTCAACGAACGCGGCGTCGAACTATGGCGCATTAGCGTGCGCGTCTGGTCGCTGAAGCGCGACGTCGACTACTCCGTCTTCATCGATCAAATCAAAAACGTCGTCGAACCCCTCCTCGCGGAGGAATCCATCAAACTTACTACGACGTTCTCCGGAGAAGGGCATTACGAAGAGAAGCTCGACGAAGCGCGCAAATACGTCGACGAACGCCTCCCGAAAGCGGACGCCAAGCCGTCGAAAAAAGATAAGGACGAGAAGACGCTCATGCACGAATTCGTGCTCAACGAACTCTCCCCAGAAGATCAAGCCGCGCTCCAAACCTCTATGGGCGATGCGCACAACGACGACTGGATCTACCCCGCCGGCCTCTCCGCGAAGTACACCGGAATGGTTCCCCTCGTCTATCAGACGCAGCATGAACTCATCAACGGCTTGACGTCGAGCCTCATTATGGCGTTCGTCCTCATCCTCTTCGTCTTCGTCTTCCTCCTGAGAAGCGTCCCCGCGAGCCTCGTCGCGATGCTCCCGAACCTCTTCCCGGTCGTCGTTGTCTTCGGATTCATGAGTTGGGCGGGGATCCTTGTCGACGTCGGCACGATGATGACCGCCTCCGTCGCGCTCGGAGTCGCCGTCGACGACACCATGCATTACCTCACGTGGTTCTCCGACGGTATTTCGAAGGGACAAACGCCGAAAGAAGCCGCCCTCAACGCGTATCGTCGATGCGCCGCTGCAATGACGCAGTCGACCCTCATCGCCGGACTCGGCCTCTTCTCCTTCGCCTTCAGCACCTTTGTCCCCACTCAGCGCTTCGGCGTCATGATGCTTGCGATCCTCGCGACCGCAGAGTTCGGAGACCTCGTCTTCCTACCCGCGCTGCTCACCTGCACGCCCCTGGGTAAATACTTCGCAAAGAGACATATCGGAATCAAGAAATCCGCCTGAGTCTCTCGCCTTAAAAAGAATCTTTGAAGCGGTCTGTCGTATCGACGGACCGTTTTTTTATCCCCTCTCGCCTCAGAACGCCAAAAGTCGATCCAAACGCGCGCGAAAAAAAGAGACTCGAAGCGTCTTTCAACGCGTCGAGTCTCTTCTACGCTAAGCTCGTTCCGACCTATCAGCGAACCGTCTCGGCGTATTCCTTCATCGTATCGAGAACATGCGTCAACTCCGACTCCGAAATAATATACGGGGGCATCGTGTAAATGCAGTTCCCCAAGGGGCGCGTGTGGACGCCGTGATCGTACGCAAACTGACGATATCCCAACACGTCCTTGCGATCTTCAAATTCGATCACCGCCGTCGGTCCTAGAACGCGAACGTCGCGAACTTTCGGAGCGGCGAAACCCTTGAGTTCGCGTCGCTCGATCTCCTCAATCTTTCGAATCTTGCTCATATAGTCGTCGCGTTCGAAAAGTTCGATCGACTTCAACGCCGCAGCGCACGCCATCGGATTACCGCCGAAAGTTGGACCGTGCATGAAAGCAAGTTCAGGATCGTCTCCGTAAAACGCCATAAAGACCTTTTCATTCGCCGCCGTCACCGAGTGACCGATACAGCCCCCCGTGAGCGCCTTGCCCAATACGAGAATATCCGGCGCAACTTCGTCCGAAACGTAACGATAACCCGTTCGTCCCATACCCGTCGCGACTTCGTCGAAGATCAGCAAGACGCCGAATTCGTCGCAAAGTTGCCGCGCTCGACGCAAGAACTCGATATCGTAAAACTTCAGTCCCCCTGCGCCCTGCAAAAGCGGTTCGACAATAAAGGAATTCAACTGACCGTGAAGGCGATAGAACGCCTCTTCCAGCGCCGGAATCGTCGTCGGAATATGCTCCACGTTCAAGCGCATCGAACGATGATTCAACAACCGACGATAATCGGGGCTCCCCCCGACTTCCATCGCGCCAAAAGTGTCGCCATGGTACGCGTCCTTCAACGAAAGCATCATCCGTCGATCCCGTTCGCCCCGGTTCACGCTATACTGCAACGCCATTTTCAACGCCACTTCCACGCCCGTGCTCCCCGAATCGGAGTAGAAATGATACTTCAAACCGCCGGGAAGCCATTCCGTGAGCTTTTCCGACAATTTCACCGCAGGCTCGTTCGACGTTCCAGCAAGAATCGCGTGCGTCAACTTCTCCGCCTGCGAGCGGATCGCTTCCACCATCTCAGGATGCTGATATCCGTGAATCACGCACCACCATGAGGAAATCGAGTCGATCAAATCCTTTTCAGGGGTCTCTAGATAGACGCCGTGACCGCCGGTAATCATGTACGGGGGCGCCATCGTTTTCATTTGGGCGTAGGGTCGCCAAATCATGACAAATTCTCCTTGGGAGATCGAAAAAATAGAATTGTTTCAACACAAAAAAGAAATAACTCGAAGTAACTTCGAGAGATAAGTCTTATTCTTCAAAGAAACTCAGCAACGTCTCGGGATCGGCGTCGATTTGATCGGCGCCCTCTGGGACGCGAGCGACGATCGGCGCTTCGGCGAGCGCTTCACATTCGGCGGCGTTGTCCTCTTGAAGGAGACCGCCTTGCCAGCGATTTAGGACAATTCCTTTAAGGGCGAGCCTTCGGGCCCTCAACGCTTCCGCAGTCAGAGTAACGCCGTTGATCGTTCCGAGACCGGAATCCGCGACAAGGAGGGAGGGCAATTTCAGCTCCTGAACGACGTCGACCTGAAGCAAGCGCCTTCCCCCTTCGGAATAGAGGGGACAGATAATCCCTCCCGCGCCTTCGATAATGAGATAATCGAATTCCTTCTCGACGGCGCTCAATCCTTCGAGCGCCGCGTTAAGATCGAAAAGGCGCCCTTCGACGCGCGCCGCCAAATGCGGGGAATAGGCGTTCTCATAGACAAAGCGACACGCGGAGTCGAGATTTTGCGACGAACGGGCCATCGTCAAGACTTTCAACGCGTCTCCGGGGATCAACGCGCCCTTCGCGTCGCGATCGTTCCCGCTCATCGCCAATTTGTAATATCCGCACGACGCGCCCGATTCCAGAAGTCGCTTCAAAATCAAGCCCGCAATATACGTCTTTCCTATGTCCGTGCCCGTTCCCGTCACAAAAAGTTTTCGACTCATCGTCCTATTCCTTCGAAAGTTAAGCGATCTCGTCAGAAGTTGTCGAGGTTCTTGATCTCATAGCCGAGAGCGCGAATAGCCGCCGCGTCCGAAGCCATATTCGCTCCCGCCGTCGTAAGGTAACTCCCCGAGATCGTGGCGTTCGCTCCCGAGTGGAAACAGTCGCGTCCGAGATTCTCCAGAAGTCGACGTCCCCCTGCGAGTCGCAAAAACGCGTCCGGAAGAAGAAAGCGAAAGACGGCGACGATTCGACGCGCGTCCGCCGTCGTCAACGGCGCCAACCCCGCTTCGCTCATTGGAACGCCGGGAAACGCGTCGTAGATGTTGATCGGCACGCTCTTGACCCCCAGTTCGCGGAGCGTCAACGCCAGGTCGATCCGATCTCCCGGAGTCTCGCCGATCCCGAAAAGGCCGCCGCTGCACAGGCGCATCCCGACGTCGCGAGCGTCCTTGAGGGCCCGTATCTTCTCGTCGATCGAGTGCGTCGTACAGATCGCAGGAAAATATCGCGGCGACGTCTCAAGATTATTATGGACGCGCTGAACCCCCGCGTCGTGAAGTCGCGCGAATTCGTCGCGGTCAAGAAGACCGACCGAAACGCATATCTCGAGATTCGTTTTCGATTTAAGCTCTCTCGTCGCGGCGCATAGAACGTCGATATCGGAGGAAGTAAGTCTTCGCCCAGACGTTACGAAGGAAAAACGCAACGCGCCGTCCGCCGCGTCCCGCTCGCCCGCCTCGACAAGCTCCGCGACTGTGCGCATTGGATAGGGCGCGATATTCGTATGGTTGTGACGCGACTGGACGCAAAACCGACAATTTTCAGAACACAGCCCGCACTTCGCGTTGACGATCCCACACATGTCAAACGCGACGCCGCATCGTTCGCGACGTATCGCGTCCGCCTCGTCGCAAACTTCGTCGAGAGGTTCCGAATAAAGACGCAACGCGTCTTCGCGCGTCGCTTCCGCGCCGTCGCGCACTTTCCGACCAAGTTCTCTTACAAAACTCATTCTCATCCCTTGTTCAGATTCATTTCAACGGCTTCGCGCTCACTTCTCCCGAGAGAAGTCGATCGCGTCTCCCGTCCAAATACTCAACGATTAACCTATATTCTTGATCCACGTCGATTATCCGCGCGCGTTCCGTCGCGCCGTTGGGGAAAGACGCCTCGACTATCTCGCCGATCGCCGTCAACCGACTCCGATACGCGTGATAAACCGTCTCTTCGTCCTGACTCAATCGCTTCATAAACGCGTTCATAAACTTCGCGGCAAAGAGATTCCGTCCGTTACCCTTCCGTTCTCTAAAAACGTGACCTACTATATCCGCGAGCTCCTCGGGAACGCCCTCTTGAGGCTCGTAAAGATTTACGCCCACTCCCACGACCAAATACTCGACCAGTCGGTTCTCCAATCCGATCGACGCTTCCGTCAAGACCCCGCAGACTTTTCTGCCGTTGACGAGGACGTCGTTGACCCACTTCACTTCCGGCTGCAAATCGGTCGTTTCCTCAATCGCGTCGCAAACAGCGACGGCGGCGAGGGTCGTATAGCGCGTCGCTTTCTCCGCGTCGACTTTCTCTGGACGCAACAACAAGCTCATGTAGAGTCCCGCGTCCTTCGGAGAAAAGAAGGAGCGCCCTAATCTTCCGCGTCCCTTCGTTTGAGAACGCGCAAGGAAAAAGAGCCCCGCCTCTTCGCCCCGTTCCGCCCTCTCGCGCAAGGTCTGATTCGTCGACTCAACTTCGTCGCACACCTCGACGCGGATCCGAGGTGAGGAAGGCTGAATCAACTTTTCAAGGCCCTGCGCCGAAAGGACGTCGGAGGATTCCGAAATCTTATATCCATACTTCGGCTTCCCTACGACGTCGTATCCCTCTTGGCGCAAGTCGTTAATCAACTGCCAAACAGCGGTGCGCGTCACGTTGAGTCGCCGCGAAATCTCTTCGCCTGACACAAACTCGCCAGGTTGAGCCGTTAAACAGGAAAGCAAAATCTCTTTTTTCGTCATTTCATCTCCTGTAATGTCAATTATTGTATAGTGACCTTCGCTATTGTCAAGTAAATTTTCAACACATAAGTTGACATACAAATATAAAATAAAAATAGCCCTGAACACGCAAACGCGCGTCCAGGGCCTTATTATATTACGCGAGGGAAGAGCCGTCACTCGTCTCCGTCGGGATTAAACTCTACGGAGTCGTCCGCGAAGAGAGCGTCGTCTTCGTTGGGATCAAATTGAATATCTTCGGGCTCTGGTTCGTCGCCGATGAGAGCGTCGGTATTGACGGCGGGATTATCAAAGGTGGTGAGAGGATTCTGCTGCGCGTCAATGCGTTCTTTATCGGCGTCTTGGCGAATAACGTCGTCCAGGAGGGTGGTCGAGCCAAGCGGATCGGGAGCCATCGGGGTCCATGAGATCTGATCGCCGTTATATCGACATGCGCCCTTCTGATAGAGACTGAAACCGGTTCCTGCGGGAATCAGACGCCCAAGGATGACGTTTTCCTTGAGACCGACAAGGTGGTCGACTTTGTAGGCGAGAGCCGCTTCGGTAAGAACTTTCGTCGTTTCCTGGAAGCTTGCGGCGGAGAGGAAGGAGTCGCTTTGAACGGCGGCCTTCGTAACGCCCAAGATTTGCGTCTTACCCTTAGCTTCTCTGGGCTTGCCGCCAATCGTCGCGGGACGCGCTTCAGGATTCTTCGCGAGAAGATCCTTGTTCGTCAAATCGAAGAGCTCCTTCGAGATGATTTCGCCTTCCCTGAAGGTCGTATTTCCAGGATCGCCGATCTTGACGCAACCTCTCAGCTCGCGGTTTCGACGACGGAGCTCGGAACGATCGACGACGTCGCCCTGCAAGAGGGAGGTGTCGCCGCCGTCTTCGATCGAGACGCGACGAAGCATCTGCGAGACAATGATTTCGATGTGCTTGTCGTTAATCGTCACGTTTTGGCTTCGATAAACCGCTTGAACTTCCTGGACAAGATAATCCTGAACCGCTTCTTCGCCGCAAATCGCGAGGATGTCCTGCGGGACGAGGAGACCGTCGGTAAGAGGTTGACCGCGTCGCACTTCGTCGCCGGTGAAGACGCGAATGTGCTTTCCTTGCGGAATTTCATGATCGCGTTCAATCTCGGTAAATCCGTCGGCGGCTTTACCCTTAACCTTGACGACCTGCTTGCCGTGATGACGTTTTTCTTGGATTTCAACGACGCCGTCGATCTCGCACATAACGGCGGGGTCTTTCGGACGACGCGCTTCAAAGATTTCTTGAACGCGCGGAAGACCCGTCGTAATGTCGGAAGTTCCGCTCGCGCTTTGAGGAATCGAGGCGAGTTCTTGACCGCGGTCGACGACGTCCCCTTCGGTGACGATGAGGCGCGCCTTCGGAGGAAGTTGATAACTTTCGCCCGCGATCTGCTTGATCGGGTCGACGATTTCGATTTGCGGGCGGAAATCGCCCTTAACGTCGGTGATCGTGTAGGAGACCTGACCGGTGAGCGGGTCAGTTTCCATATTCGCGGTCGTATCATTGACGCCCGAGAGACGAACGATACCGGAGGTACGCGCAAGGATCAACTTACTGTGCGGATCGAACTGGGCGAGAACGGCGTCCTTTTCAACGACGTCCCCTTCTTTGACGAGAAGCTTCGCGCCGTCGGGGATACGGTAGGTGACGCGCTTCTGATTCAAGTTGTTGCAGATGCTCACGCCGCCGTTGCGTTTGCTCGAAAGGACGCGGAGTTCGCCGTTCTTCGAGACGACGACGTCGACGTCGTCGAAGCGAATATGACCGGCGTATTCCGTCTTAATCTGGTTGTCTTCCGCGTTGTGCTGACCTACGCCGCCGATGTGGAACGTACGCATGGTAAGCTGGGTGCCGGGTTCGCCGATCGATTGCGCGGCGATGATGCCGACCGCCATACCTTCTTCGACAAATTCGCTCGTCGAAAGATCCATGCCGTAGCAACGCGAGCAGACGCCGAGTTCGGCTTCGCACGTCAAGGGGCTGCGAACCTTGAGAGCGGGAGGGTTGATCGCGTCGATCTTAGCCGCAATTTCCGGCGTGATCAACTCGCCCGCCTTAACGATAACTTCGTCGTTGTTATCCACGACTGTCTGAACGGGAACGCGTCCGACGATGAGGTCGGATAGCTTGATGTTATGTTCAGGATCGGCTTTCTTGAGGATACCGGTCTTGGCGCCGCAATCGACCATGGTGACGACGCAATTTTGCGCGACGTCGGCAAGCTTACGCGTCATGTATCCGGAGTCCGCCGTCTTCAACGCGGTGTCGGAAAGTCCTTTACGCGCGCCGTGAGTCGAGCTGAAGTATTCGAGCACGGAAAGACCTTCAAGGAAGTTCGCCTTAACAGGCGCTTCAATGAGTTCGCCGTTCGGTTTAGCCATGAGTCCGCGCATACCGGCAAGCTGACGAATCTGTTCGTTACCGCCGCGTGCCCCGGAATACGCCATGAGGTATACCGGATTGACGTAGCCGAGCTTTCTACGCTTGACGTCGCCGCGCTGTCGCGCTTCCTCTTCGGTCTTGTGAACGTCGTTGCGGAAGGTGTCGAGCATCTTCGCGGTGATTTCATTGTTCGCGGCGGACCATGCGTCGAGAACTTGAGCGCGACGAACGTCTTCTTGAATAACGCCCATTTCGTACGCGTCGCAGATTTCCTTAACTTTAAGTTCGGTATCCGCAAGAATCTGCTTCTTTTCGGGAGGCGTGATCAAATCGTCCGTACCGAAGGAGAGGCCGCTCTTCGTCGATTCCTCAAAGCCGAGACGCATCATCTTATCGAGGAGGTCGATCGTTTCGCGACGTCCGTGAAGTTCGAAACAGTCGCTAATCACGCGTCCAAGTTCTTTCGACGTTTGCGGAATGTTATAGAACGGGGAGTCGTCGGGAAGGATCTGGTTAAAGATGATGCGACCGGGAGTCGTTTCGAAGATCTTACCGGCTTCGACGCGCGGTTCGGAAACGACGCCCGTCTTCTTGTCCTTAACCTCTTTCAGGTAGCGGCCCTTGGGCATTCGCACCTTAATGCGGGCGTTCAAATGAACTTTTCCCAAGGAGTAAGCGAGCATACACTCGTCGATCGACGCGAAGATCATCCCTTCGCCGACGACGCCTGGGAGCGGATCCATCGTGATGTAATAGCATCCCATAACGATATCTTGCGAAGGACTGATAATCGGCTTGCCGCTTGCGGGGCTGAAGATGTTGTTGGTGGAGAGCATCAAGGTATGAGCTTCGACCTGCGCTTCAAGAGAAAGGGGAAGGTGAACGGCCATTTGGTCGCCGTCGAAGTCGGCGTTGAATCCCTTGCAAACGAGCGGATGCAACTTGATGGCGTTTCCTTCGATGAGCATCGGTTCGAAAGCTTGGATACCCATGCGGTGTAGGGTCGGCGCGCGGTTAAGGAGAACCGGGTGGTTCTGAATAACCTGCTCTAAAATATCCCAAACCTCGTCGTCGCGACGTTCAAGCATCTTCTTGGCGCTCTTGATCGTATCGGCGTGACCAAGTTCCTTGAGGCGACGAATAATAAAGGGTTGGTATAGTTCGAGAGCGATCGTCTTAGGAAGACCGCACTGGTGGAGGCGCATGTGAGGGCCGACGACGATAACGGAACGCGCGGAATAGTCGACGCGTTTACCGAGGAGGTTCTCACGGAAACGACCCTGCTTACCTTTAATCATATCGGTAAGAGACTTCAGGGCGCGGTTGCTCTGACCAAGAACGGGACGCTTGCAGCGCTGGTTGTCGAAGAGGGCGTCGACAGACTGCTGGAGCATGCGCTTTTCGTTGCGAACGATGACGTCCGGGGCGTTGAGCTCGATAAGTTTCTTCAAACGCGAGTTGCGGTTGATGATGCGACGATAGAGGTCGTTCAAGTCGGAAACGGCGAAAGTGCCCGATTCGAGCTGGACGAGAGGACGCAGATCAGGGGGAATAACCGGGATGACGTCGAGCACCATCCACTCGGGTTTGTTAAGCTGAGGGCAGTTTTTGAGCGCTTCGACGAGACGCAAGCGAGACATGATCTCCTTTTTGCGTTGACGCGCTCTAGTTTCCGCTAGTTCGGCGCGGAGCTCTTCGGAGAGCTTGACGACGTCGAGTTTCTTGAGAAGCTTACGGATCGCTTCGGCGCCCATTTCGGCGACAAATTCTTGTCCCTGCTCTTCGGCTTCGGCGCAGGCTTGGCGATAATCTTCCTCTTTTAAGGTCTGCCCGAGCTGGAGATTGGAGGTTCCAGGATCCGTAACGACGTAATCCTGGAAATAAACGACCTTTTCAAGAGCGGAGGCTCTCATTTCAAGAAGGGTGGCAAGGCGGCTTGACGCGGCCTTAAAGAACCAGATGTGGACGACGGGAGCGGCGAGCTCGATGTGTCCCATTCTCTTGCGGCGTACGTGATTGTGAGTGACCTGGACGCCGCAATGGTCGCAGACCATATTCTTGAACTTCATACCGCGTAATTTACCGCAGTAGCATTCGTAATCCTTTTCAGGTCCAAAGATTTTCTCGCAAAAGAGTCCGTCGAACTCCGGTTTGTAGGAGCGGTAATTAATCGTTTCAGCCTTCTTGACTTCGCCTTTGGACTGTTCGCGAATCTTATTTGGATCGGCGAGACTGATCTTGACTGCGTTAAAATCATTGATCTTGTCGTATCCGTCGCTATTACTTGCCATGTAGTCCTCGTTTTGGTATATATAGCGCGCGCCGCATACGGCGTTCTCTTCGCCGCGCGGCTGCAAATTTCTAATTCAACGAGTTGGAACGCGCAAAAAAGGCTCGCGCCTCTAAGCGTTCGAGCGAACGCGAAGGACTCGAAGTCCTCCGCGCTTATTTGGCGTGCCATATTGCATGCGTCCGCCGTACTGCGGACCGCGAAATCGACGCTAAGGCGTCATCGAATCGGACGGAGGTCGAGCGCGCTGGAGCCCGTCGGAACGAGATCCATATCGAGCGCAAGACCGCGGATTTCGTTCACGAGTACGTCGAAGCTCGCGGGGGTTCCCGCTTCCAACGTATTCTGACCGCCGACAATGCGTTCGTAAATCTTCGTACGACCTTCGACGTCGTCGCTCTTAACCGTTAGCAACTCTTGCAGGGTGTATGCCGCGCCGTAAGCTTCCAACGCCCACACTTCCATTTCCCCGTAACGTTGACCTCCGGAACGCGCTTTACCGCCCAACGGTTGCTGCGTGATGAGGGAGTACGGACCAGTGCTTCTCGCGTGAACCTTGTCGTCGACGAGGTGGTGCAATTTAAGCATGTAAATATAGCCGACGGTCGTTTCTTGCGCGAAAGGTTCGCCGGTGCGTCCGTCGTAGAGTTGAACCTTACCGGAGCGAGGATAGCCGGCCTTCTCGAGTTCGTCGTTAATCGCGGCCTCCGTCGCGCCGTCGAAGACGGGCGTAATGGCGCGATATCCGAGTTTGGCGGCGGCCCAGCCAAGGTGAGTTTCAAGAATTTGCCCGACGTTCATACGCGAAGGTACGCCCAAAGGATTCAACATGATCTGAATCGGCGTGCCGTCCGCAAGGAAGGGCATGTCTTCGCGCGGAAGAATCTTCGCTATAACGCCCTTGTTACCGTGACGACCAGCCATCTTGTCGCCGACAGAGATCGCGCGTTTGGTCGCGACGTAGACTTTGACCATCTGAAGAACGCCGCGTTTGAGCTGGTCGCCGGACTTCATTTCATTGCAGCGTCTATCGCGCTGATCGATCATGTCTTCGACGTCTCGACGATGTTTGCGATAGATTCTCTTGACTTCTTCATACTCGGGGGAACCGATCGCGATATCGTTGTCCTCGCACATTTCTCGGAGCGAGAAGGTCTTCGCATTTTCGGCGATCGCGTGGGCGGTCTGTTCCTGGATGAGGAAGGAACCGTCGTGCGCTCTCAAGCCGTACTGAGTTCCGACGACGTCTTCCATCTCGGATATCATTGCGGAGAAGGATCGAGCGACGTTCGCGTCGCCTTCAGCTTCAATACGGCTCAAATCGGCGTCAAACTTTCGGCGTTCGTCGTCGTTTAAGCTCGTACGATTGCGGAAATGATACGCGCCGATAACGACTCCAGAGGTGCCTGCGGGGACGACGAGAGATTCGTTCTTCACTTCCTCGCCTTGACGACCAAAGATCGCATGCAGGAGCTTTTCTTCCGGGGTGAGTTCGGTCTTCGTCTTCGGCGAGACTTTACCGACGAGGATTGAGCCGCGGGAGACGAAGGCGCCGACGCGAACGATACCGTTTTCGTCGAGATCGGCGGTCGCTTTTTCGCTAACGTTTGGAATATCGCGCGTAAAGGACTGACGCCCGAGCTTTGTATCGCGGATTTCTGCCTCAAACTCTTCGATGTGAATCGAGGTGTAGGCGTCTTTCTGAACGAGTTCTTCGCTGAGGATGACCGCGTCTTCGTAGTTGTAACCGTCCCAAACCATGAACGCGACGAGGACGTTGCGTCCAAGAGCAAGAACGCCGTTGTCGGTACAGGCGCCGTCGGCTATGACGTCCCCTTCTTTGACGGTCTGGCCAATCTTGACGATCGGATGTTGGTTTTCGCAGGAGCTCCCGTTGAGTCCGGTAAACTTTCGGAGGTTGTAGACGTCGACGTCGTCGATGATAATCTTCATCGCGTCGACGTAGGTGACGACGCCGCCGCGCTGAGCGCGAACGAGAAGACTGGAGTTAAGAGCCGCGTCGCGTTCGAGTCCGGTGCCGACGACAGGCGCCTCTGAGATGAGAAGAGGAACCGCTTGTCTCTGCATGTTCGACCCCATGAGCGCGCGGTTCGCGTCGTCGTGTTCGAGGAAGGGGATGAGACTTGCGGAAACGCCGATCATCTGGTTCGGCGCGACGTCGATATAGTCGACCATGTAGGGGGGAACGAGTTCGTATTCGCCGTTGCAGCGGGCGAGAACCTGTCCGGTTCCGTCGGGTTTAAGCTCGCCGAAGGGCTTTTCGTCGTTCCCCTCAGTTCTAGGCGTATCGGCGGGGACGAATCGCTTATCCATTTCGTCGTCGGCGCGGAGCCATACGACGTTTTTCGTGATGACGCCATTTTCAACCGTACGATAAGGGGCGGTCAAGAAGCCGAATTCGTCGACGCGAGCGTAGAGGGAGAGGTAGGAGATCAAACCGATGTTCTGACCTTCAGGGGTCTCGATCGGGCAGATACGTCCGTAGTGCGAAGCGTGAACGTCGCGAACTTCGAAGCCGGCGCGTTTGCGGTTTAAGCCGCCAGGGCCCAACGCGGAGAGACGACGCTCGTGCGTAAGCATCGAGAGCGGGTTCGTCTGATCGACAACCTGCGAGAGTTCGCAGCGTCCGAAGAAGAAATCGATCGCGGAGGAGATGTTCTTCTGATTGATGATCGCGCGAGGCGAAGAGCCGTCGCGGAGTTTTTCTAGGATCGTGCGACGGAGCTTGAGGAAGCCTTTGCTACGCAGTTCGTCGCTGACAAGTTCGTCAATCGTACGAATACGACGATTCCCCAAATGGTCGATATCGTCGGGTTCGTAACCTTTATCGTTGCTCCACAGGTGATAGAGGTAATTGACGGAAGCGACGACGTCGTCGGCAGTCAGCGGCATATCGTCTAGCGAGTTGTTCGTGCCGAGCTTACGATTCATTCGGAAACGTCCGACGCGTCCGAGTCGATAGCGGGACGGATCGAAGAACTTTTCTCGGAAGAGATCGGTCGCCTTTTCAAGGCTCGTGGGGTTACCCGGTCGTAGCTTGCGATAGATCGTGAGGAGAGCGTTTTCGTGGGAACAGGTTTTATCTTCACGAAGGGAGTTGAGCAAGAGTTTATTCTTGGGGGCCTTCATGACGGTAAACGTTTTGATACCGTGTTTGAGAAGATAATTAACGGCGGCTTCAGCGCCGTCGGAGGTGATGATGGAGCCGGAGGGCACGGCGGGCTCGTTTGAAAGCTTCGCGTCGGGATCGTCCGACTCGGCGGGAATTTCGTCGACAGCGACGCAATCGCGCAAGAAACCGGCGTCTTCGAGACTATTGATCTCCACGTCGTATATGTAGGGTTTCTTGACGATCGACTTCACGCCGTCCTTATCAGCGACTTCTTCTTCGTAAGTTTCGTTTTCATAGAAGGCTCGAAGAATGTCGGCGTTCGTACTATACTTGTCGGACATGGCGCGCAAGAGCGTCATGACGGGAAGCTTATTGCTCTGATCGATGCGAACGGAAATGCCTTCCTTACGAGTGATATTGAATTCGATCCAGCTACCGCGTTCAGGGATAATACGGCAGGTGTATGTTTTAGAGTCGTGATCGATTTCGCTAAGAAAGTCGACGCCGGGAGAACGGTGCAGCTGATTGACGACGACGCGTTCGGCGCCGTTGATGATGAATTCGCCGCCGCCGAGCATGATGGGGAGCTCGCCGAGATAAACGTCTTCTTCGACAATATTGTCGCCTTTGACGAGTCGGAAACGAACGCGCCACGGACGTCCGTAGGTAATGCGGAGCCGCCGACATTCGTCGGGCAGATAACGCGGTTTTTCTAGCGCATAACTGACATATTCAAGCCGAGAGGATTTTTCGTAGGCGTCTTCGATAGGGAATGACTCGCGCAAAACAGCTTCAAGTCCGATATTTTTGCGATCTTCAGGGGCGACGTCAGCTTGTAAGAAATCGGCGTAGCTTTTCGTCTGAAGGGTCGTCAGGTCGGGCACTTTCTCCGTTGTGCTGTCGTTACCGAAACGCTTTGTTCCAGTCAGCTTCAACTTACGTTGTGTTGTAACCGCCATTAAGAATAACCTCCCGGTTGAAACTAAGACATTTTGTAAAGGCGCAAAATATCGCCATTTTTAAATATAGCGCTTATTTCAACCCTTACAAGAGACTTTATTTTTCTTTTTATCAAAAAAAATGAAAGAAAATTTGAATTCTGTATCTTTTATAACAGGTAGATAAATTAGAGACGTCTGTTTAGGTAAATTCTTTCTAGAAATTTTTTCGAAGAAATTTTCAAAGATCTCCAAATTTTAGCAAAATCCTCCTCGCATACCTTGCACAATCGTTACATTTTATCTCTATTTTTCATTACGCACAGATACATTCTATAATCAGTTCTGTGAGTTTAAAATAGGGACATTTTATCAATTATTCCGACAGAACAAATTAAAATCTTTTACCTCAGTCGTATAAGTCAGCCTTATATATTTTCGGTGGCGCGGAATCGAAATTATCCGCGCAAAATAAAAAGGGCTGTGAAAAATCACAGCCCCGATTTAAACTCGCTGACTCAGCAAGCTAAAGCGCGTGAATTAAAATCACTTGAGGGAGACCTTCGCGCCAGCTTCTTCGAGTTCTTTCTTGAGCTTTTCGGCGTCTTCCTTGGCGAGACCGGTCTTGATCGGCTTGGGAGCGCCTTCAACGAGGGCCTTGGCTTCACCGAGAGCGGCGCCGGTAGCGGTGCGGACGACTTTGATGACGCCGATTTTCTTGGCGGCGTCGAAACCTTCGAGAATGACGTCGAATTCAGTCTTTTCCTCGGCGGCAGGAGCGGCGTCAGCGCCAGCGGCGGGACCAGCGACCATGACGGCGCCGCCAGCGGCGGGCTCGACGCCATAGACTTCCTTCAGGTAATCGCTAAGTTCTTTAGCGTCCTTAAGAGTCATACCCATGATCTGGTCGCCGAGGGCCTTGATAGCGTCGGAGAAAACGCGTTCGTCAGACATTGTAAATTCCTTTCAAAATTGCTGCGGAGATCTTCCACAATATCGGTTCAGAAACGTTCTAAACAGCGTGGTGCGGCGAACTCGCGCAAAAGTCAATAGTATACTAAGGCGCCTGAGAAGACAGGCGCGGAAATAACAAGATTATAATATGCAATTACGAACGAATCGGAAAGACTCATTCGGCGGCAGGTTCTTCGGTTTCTTCGCCGTCCTTGTCCCAACGCTGTTTGATCTGGCTGGCGAGATTCGCGCCGCCGGAAGTGAGTTGAGAGGAAAGCTTGGAAGCGACGCCGGTAATTTGACCAAGGAGGATCGCGATCTGTTCTTCGCGAGTGGGCCACTTGGAGATTTCGACAGCTTGGGGAGCCGCGAAAGCTTCGCCGTCGAGGACGCCGCCGAGGATGCTGAACTTAGCGAACTGCTTTTCCTTGGTGACTTTAACGACTTCTTTGGCGAGAGAAACGATATCGGAAGCGCCCCAGCAGACGGCGGTATTTCCGGAGATACCTTTGAAAGCGGCTTCGAGAGAAGTACCGGCGACGGCGCGCGCCGCGAGGCTGTTCTTAACGACCATGACGCGGACGTCTTTTTCGGCGAGGACGGCGCGGAGCTTGTTGCTGTCGTTGACCTGCATACCTACCAAATTGACGAGAAGAGCGTTCTCAACGCCGCCGAGGCGCTTCTTCAATTCTTCGGTAATAATATTCTTAACAAACTTACTCATTGTACCAGTTTTCGATTATTAAGGGCGGATGTTGGAAAATCGACCGACGCCCAGCGTCATTGCAAAGAAACGCGAAGACCAGGGCTCATCGTCGCCGAAATCGCGATCGACTTGACGTAAACGCCCTTGACGGTCGCCGGCTTGAGGCTGTTGACGTAGTTGATGAAGGTCTGAGTATTTTCAACGAGCTTATCGGCTTCGAAGCTAAGTTTTCCGACGACGCCGTGGACGATGCCGCCCTTGTCGTTGCGGAACTCAACCTTACCAGCTTTATATTCGCGGACGACCTTATCAAGTTCCATCGTGACCGTACCAGCCTTCGGGCTCGGCATGAGACCGCGAGGACCAAGGAGACGACCGAGAGAACCGACGACGCCCATCATATCGGGAGTCGCGATACAGACGTCGAAATCGAACCAACCCTCTTTAATTTTCTGAGCGAGCTCGGGACCGCCGACATAATCGGCGCCAGCCGCAGTCGCTTCATCGACTTTACCACCCTTAGCAAAGACGAGAACGCGGAGAGTCTTACCAATACCATGAGGAAGGACGACGGAACCGCGGACGATCTGATCCGACTGTTTCGGATCGACGCCAAGGCGCATCGAGATCTCAACCGTCTGGTCAAATTTTGTTGTGTTGAACTGCTTCAGCAACTCAACGGCTTCATTCAACGGCATAGGAGCTTTCGCCTGAGGAAGCTTCGACTCCATCGCCTTCATGCGCTTAGAAACTTTACCCATTGCACTAATTCTTTATCAATAAATTTAGTTGTATTCTAACTGCCGACGCGCGCTCACATTCGCTCACATTTTATAACGAACGATCTACACGCGCTTGGACGAAGATCAGTCGACGACGTCGACGCCCATGGAGCGCGCCGTGCCGGCGAGGATGCGGACGGCTTGTTCGACGTCGCGCGCGTTCAAGTCCTTCTGCTTCGCCTTGGCAATTTCCTGTAACTGAGCGACAGTGACCGTTCCGACTTTTTCCTGCGGAACGTGAGTCGAACCCTTCTGAATTCCGGCAGCCTGTTTGATCAGGTCGACGGAGTGCGGGGATTTAGTTTCCAGTTCGTAGGAACGATCGTTATAGACTTTGACGACGAGGGGAATACGCATTCCCATGTTCGCTTTAGTACGATCGTTGAAGTCCTTAACAAACTGACCAAGGTTAAGGCCATACTTACCAAGAGCGGTACCGACAGGGGGTGCTGCGGTAGCCTTACCTCCAAGAGCATGGAACTTAACGGTAGCTTGTAATTGTTTAGCCATTTTAATTCCTCAAAAACTTGCGTCGATCATCTGTCTTCCGACAAACGCGTCAGGGAGTAGACGCGTTTTGACCATCGTCGCCATCTCATTTCATCGCGCGTTTTGCAACGCCGACAAACACCTAACAATAACGGCATGACGCGAATTCGCGTTTCCGCCTCCCCCTAATATAATTTGACGCAATTCTTTCTATCAGAGAACGAATCGAGCGACTTATTTCCCTTTCACGATAACAAAAACACCAGCGCGGATACCCGCGCCGTCGCCTTATTATCAATGTAATTCTAGGTCAGTATACTCCCATCGCCGATCATTACAAGCCTAAAACCCCAAAAAAGATCAGAAAGTTTTAAAATGCCGTCATCAGCGGCTCCTCTTTTTCATGTCTCCATCCGTTATGCATCTGATCGCTATTTTTGACGGTGACGCCTTTAATATTCGTTATTCCCCCCCTTAAAACCCAATCGAGGGCGAGAGATCGAGAATCAACGTCGAAAGTAATTCCATCTTCATTTTCCAAAGGCTTTTCGTCAAGACAGTCGATTTCATCTCTCCCCTTTCAAGGAATTTTGACCCAAGGCGCTAAACCCGACTTTCCCCCCGAGCGCCCTCTTTCCTTGATCCAACGCGCGCAACAAAAAACCAAAATGCGCAAAAAAAACAGAAGGCGTCGTCTTCAGACGCGCCTTCTGTCGTATGCTTGTTCATGTTCAGTCGAGAGGACACGAACGTCTATTAGCCTGCCGCGTTTTCAGTTCTCGGAACCGAATTTTTCCACCTGCCAGTATTCGAGAGTCAGGCTGATGTCTCGACCAAACATCTTGACGTTGACCGTAACGTTCCCTTGCGCAGGATTGATGGCGGTCACGACGCCGTCGGTATCTTTGAATGCGCCGTCGACGATCTTGACGTGTTCGTTGACTTCATAAGGAACCTCAACGCGAGGTTTAGCCTGAGAACCGACGTCTTTGAAGGCGAGGAATCTCTGGACGTCCGCTTCGAGCGCGGGCATCGGTTTTCCGCTCGTGCCAGCGAAGTCGCCGACGCCGTTCGTTTCACGCATGAGGAACCACGTTTCGTTATTCAAGATCATTTTGACCATGATATAACCAGGGTACAGCTTGCGTTCAACCTCATGCTGTTTTCCGTTCTTGGCGAATTCTTTTACGCGTTCGACGGGAACGTAAACTTCTTCGATGTACTTATCGAGACCATAGGCTTTAATTCGTCGATCAAGTTCCTTTTTCACGCGATTTTCGCGGTTGACTTGACACTTGAGAATGTACCATTGCGGGATCTTCGGTTCGCCGTTATCGACGTCTTCGCCATCGTAAGCCGTTGCCATAGATTCACTCCTTTCAAAAATTGAGAGACCGCGTCGACAACGGATCAGCTAAAGAGACCGAAAAAGCCTCTGAAGACGCAGTCGTAGAGGAAGATGAGGACGGTAAAGAGGAACATGAAAAGGAGAACGACTTTGGTATTGGCAAAGAGTTCAGACTTTGTAGGCCAGGAGACCTTTGACATTTCAGCTTCAACGGAGACGAGGAAGTCGGCGAAGGTTGGGAACTGGATCGCGCGGAAGGAAGCCCAGATTCCAGCGACAGCGACGACGGCGGCTAAGATACCGGAGACCTGCGAACCGAAAGAAGCGGCTCGCCAGATGCTATATCCCCAAAGAATGAAGACGACGGAGAGACCAATAAAGGTGAGTCGACGAGCGATGCGACCTTGAGAACTTTTGTAGAGATTCGTAGAGACGAGCTCTTTAAAGAAGCTTGACATAATATGGACTCCGTGCCGACGGCGCGCAGAGTCGCAAGATTGACAATCGGCGCGCCGCAATTAAAAAAAAAGCGCTCGTACAAAATAATTCGTAACAAGCGCATACTGATCATGTGAGCAGGGGAGAAGGGACTCGAACCCCCAACAACCGGTTTTGGAGACCGGGGCCCTACCAATTGGACGACTCCCCTATTCGACGACCTGGCTAAGCGCCATATCGTCATAGGCGCGCTACAGCGCAACGCGCCTAGTTATTTGGGCAAAATCACTTGGTGATCGCGGTAACGACGCCGGAACCAACCGTCTTGCCGCCTTCGCGGATAGCGAAACGAGCGTTCTGTTCCATGGCGATGGGGCTAATGAGTTCAACGCTCATCTTGACGTGGTCGCCGGGCATGCACATCTGGACGCCTTCAGGAAGCTTGATCGTACCGGTAACGTCGGTGGTACGGAAGAAGAACTGAGGACGATAACCGGACATGAACGGGGTGCTACGACCACCTTCCTCCTTGGAGAGGATATAGACGTCGGCTTCGAAGTCCATATGGGGCGTGATGGTACCGGGCTTGGCGATGACCTGACCGCGCTGGATGTCTTCGCGCTTGATACCGCGGAGGAGAAGACCGACGTTATCGCCAGCTTGACCTTCTTCCATGGACTTCTTGAACATTTCAACGCCCGTGCAGGTCGTCTTGAGAGGTTCAGCCTGGAGACCGACGATTTCAACGGGATCGCCGACATGGATTACGCCGCGTTCGATACGACCGGTGGCGACAGTACCGCGACCTTCGATGGAGAAGACGTCTTCGATAGCGAGAAGGAAGGGCTTATCGATTTCGCGTTCGGGCTCGGGAATATCGTTATCGATAGCGTCCATGAGCTCGGAGATGCACTTGGAGGCGGCAGGATCGGAAGGATTCTGCTGGGCGGGGAGAGCCGCGCCGCGGATAACGGTGACGTTATCGCCGTCGAAGTCGTGCTTGGAGAGAAGTTCACGAACTTCGAGTTCGACGAGTTCGAGAAGTTCAGCGTCGTCGACGAGGTCGCACTTGTTAAGGAAGACGACGAGTTTCGGGACGTTGACTTGGTGAGCGAGAAGGACGTGTTCAGCAGTCTGGGGCATGGGGCCGTCGACAGCGGAAACGACGAGGATCGCGCCGTCCATCTGAGCCGCGCCGGTGATCATGTTCTTGATGAAGTCAGCGTGGCCAGGGCAGTCGATGTGAGCGTAGTGACGCTTTTCAGTCTCGTATTCGACGTGCGCCGCGGCGATGGTAACGGTCTTGGAAGCGTCGCGTACGGTACCGCCCTTAGCGATATCAGCGTAGGACTTAACAACCGCGAGGCCTTTCGTAGCCTGAACCGCAAGAATAGCGGAGGTAAGAGTGGTCTTACCGTGGTCGATGTGTCCAATGGTACCGACATTAACGTGCGGCTTTGTACGTTCGAAAACTTCTTTAGCCATTTAAATCTCCTTGAAAGGATTGGGACCTCTTAACAGTATATAATACTAAACCATCCTAACGAGTCCCTTTATAAGAACTAAAGCTGCCGATGAGATTTGAACTCATGACCTCGTCCTTACCAAGGACG
The DNA here is from genome assembly GCA_004556055.1 of Planctomycetaceae bacterium. Taxonomy (GTDB): domain Bacteria; phylum Planctomycetota; class Planctomycetia; order Pirellulales; family Thermoguttaceae; genus RUG369. Next base: position 6,619 of record SFIW01000035.1, on the reverse strand, counting down.
CGCTCTACCGACTGAGCTTAAAGGATCTTTAGAGCGGGTGAAGGGAATCGAACCCTCGTAATCAGCTTGGAAGGCTGTCACTCTACCATTGAGTTACACCCGCATTTATTTGAGTGGGGGTTGAAGGATTCGAACCTCCGAAAGCTGAGCTAACAGATTTACAGTCTGCCCCCTTTGACCACTCGGGAAAACCCCCGTTTATCAAATGCTTATCTTGCTAATTGTTCAATATCTTTGCCATCCGCTTAACTCAAGTGGGGGTTGAAGGATTCGAACCTCCGAAAGCTGAGCTAACAGATTTACAGTCTGCCCCCTTTGACCGCTCGGGAAAACCCCCTTGACGCTCGATTCAGGCGACTGTCAATTGGTAGAGCTAGCGAGGAGAATCGAACTCCTAACCTGTTGATTACAAATCAACTGCTCTGCCTATTGAGCTACGCTAGCCTCACTAGTCGCAGACAAGCAAGATGTGAGGATTTTACCAGAAGTTTCAATCGCGTCAAGTCTTTTTTTTATTTTTTCTTTTCGCTCTATTCACTTCCCGAACACTCATCGCGTTCGGCACACATGCTCGACTTAACCGCGCCGCGCAAATGCATGGTTAATATACATCAATTTCACCGTCGCGCAACTCTCTTTTTCAAAAAAATCTTTTTTCCCTTCCAACTTTTTCCTCGTCTCCTTTTACCTCTACATTTCTACGCTATCATTAGTCTATAACCTTATCCCCCTCACTATATCCAAAGGATTTTTCATGACCTCAACCGCGCGAGAATCTAACAATGAAGTCCCCGTAAGATATGTCGTCGGAATCGACCTGGGCACAACCAATTGCGCCCTTTCGTATATCGACCTCGACGAACTCGATTCGCGCGATCCAGAAGCGTCCATCGTCCACGACCTCTCCATCCCCCAATGCGTCGCGCCCAATATTGTCGACAAACTTCCGACTCTTCCCTCCTTTTTTTCGCGTCTTTCCAGCGCTTCTCCTCTCCCTTGGGAAGACGACGACCGATCCGATTTTTCCGTCAAGAATCATGTCGGAGCCCCTTCAAAAGACGGTCGATTCGGCGTCGTCGGCGCTCTCGCCCGCGATTATGGCGGCTCCGAGCCCGACGCTTTCGTATCCTCCGCCAAATCCTGGCTTTGTCACGCTCACGTCGACCGACTCTCCAAACTCCTTCCACTCCGCGACGCCTCAGAATCCCAATCCCCCTCCCCTAGGTGGTCTCCCGTCGAAATCAGCTCCTTCTACCTCCGTCACCTCCGCGCCGCCTGGAACCATACTTTCCCCGATTATCCCCTCGAAACGCAGGCGATTTCCCTCACCATCCCCGCGTCCTTCGACGAAACGGCGCGCGCGCTAACCCTCGACGCGGCGAAACTCGCCAAACTCCCCCGCGTCTCTCTGGTCGAAGAACCTCAGGCGGCGTTCTACGCGTGGCTTGAGCGCCATGAAAAGACGTGGACCGAGATCGTCAAGCCGGGAGATCGCATCCTCGTTTGCGACGTTGGCGGCGGCACGACGGACTTTGCGATCATTTACGCCCTCAACCGCGATTCTCAGAAAGAGGGGCTCGAGGGGCAAAAAGTGAAGTTCTACCGCGTCGCGGTCGGCGACCATCTCGTCCTCGGGGGGGACAATCTCGACCAAGCGCTTTTTATCGCGCTCGAGTCGCGTTTTCGCGAATCGAACGGACGCGAATTAACGGCGCGTCAACGAGTGGAGCTTCTTCGCAGTAGCCGCGAGATCAAGGAAAAAGTTCTCAGCGCGTCGGGAGCTCCGGAGGAGAAGTTCCGCGCGGTGATTCTCGACGCGGGGGCGCGTCTCTTCTCGGGAGTCGCGACGGCGGAGATAACGCGGGGTGAAGTCGAAGCGCTCCTTGTCGACGGATTTTTTCCGAAATCGCCGTTGGACGCGGAACCGCGCCGCGCGCGTCTTGGTCTTCGCGCGCTCGCGCTTCCGTACGCGCAAGACCCGGCGGTCACGAAACATCTGGCGAAGTTTCTCGTCGGGAGTCGTAATTCCGGCTCCGATCTCGTTCGCGCGGGGATCGTCGGGGAGCTTGCGCAAAAGCCAGGAGTCGATCCGGCGCGTCCTGACGCCGTCCTTTTCAACGGGGGCGCGTTCGATTCTCCGCTCCTTCGCCGCCGTATTATCGACGCGATCGCGGAATGGTTTCCGAGCGATTCGGACAAGGGGTGGTCGCCCGCGGAGCTCGAGAACGCGGGGCTTTACCTTGCGGCGGCGCGCGGAGCGGCGTATTACGGTCTTGCGCTTCGCGGTCGCGGAGAGCGAATCGGCGCGTCTTTGGCGCGGACATACTACGCGGAAGTAGCGCTCGACGCGGGAGCTCGCGAAGGGCAAGCGACGATTCGCGAACGTCGAACGGCGCGCAAAGGGGTCTGTATTCTCCCGGCGCAGGCGGAACCAGGGGACACGATCGAGCTAGATCGGGTCTTCGATTTGGAAGTCGACAAGCCGGTGAGTTTCCCGCTCCACGTTTCGAGCGTCCGCACGACGGACGCGCCGGGTGATCTCGTCGTCCTCGATCCTCTTGAGACGCGGGAATTATCTCCGATCCGCACGGCGCTGCGGACGCGCAGCGCGGCGAAGAAGGCGGCGGGACGTGTGAAGGCGCGTCTTGTGGCGCGTCCTACGGAAATCGGGACGATCGAGCTCTTTTTGAAGGAGGAGCGCGAAGAGAAAGGCGGTCGCGGGATTTCGCGGTGGACGTTGCAGTTCGACGCGCGCGGCGCGGTGGAATCGGACTGGGAGGAGCAGGACGCGAGCGGGGAGGCGAGCGGAGTCGAGGACGATACGCTCATCGAACGCGGATTTGCGGAGCTTGAATCGACATTCAGCGCGTTCACGGAGAAGCCTGGCTCCCTCTTCCGTCGACTTGGGGAAGCGCTCGGCGAAAAACGGGAGAATCTCGGCGTCATGACGCTTCGCCGTTTGGCGGAGAAGACGTTCGAGCTTCGAGCCGGTCGGTCGCATAGCGCGGCGCACGAGGCGCGGTGGCTCAACTGGCTCGGCTACGCGCTCAGACCGGGGTTCGGCGCGTCGGCGGACGACTGGCGCGTGGAGCAAGCGTGGAAAGAGCTGGGGAATCGGCGATTGACGTTCCGCTCCCCCGAAGTGACGACGCAATATTGGATCTTCTGGCGCCGCGTCGCGTCGGGTCTTGCGTCGGGGCGTCAGAACGCGCTTGGGGAGCCGCTTTTATCTCAAGCGCGGAGTTTTCACAAGCAGCTCGTCGAAGGTCGCGGACGCGGCGCGGCGCTCGAATTCACGACGCAAGAGGGCGCGGAGATTTGGCGTCTTCTCGGAGCGCTGGAGCTTCTTCCGGTCGAGTCTCGGATCGAAATCGGGAATATTATCGCGGACGTTTTGGATAAGAAGAGCGTCCAACCTGTCCGCGACGCGCTGGTCTGGAGTCTCGGGCGCGTTGGAGCGCGGCGCCTTTTCCACGCGCCGCTCGATCGTGTGACGCCAAGCGAATTTGGGCGCCGGTGGGCGGAGCGTCTTCTCGACTCGATCGAGCGCCGCGGCGAAGCGCCGACTTCGACGGAGTGTTTCGCGCTCGCGCAACTCACGCGCGAAGCGGAAGACGCGCGGTTTGACGTTCCGAGGAAGACGCGCGAAACGGTCGCGTCCTTCCTCCTCAAACACGGTGCGGAAGAGTCGACGTTGGCGGCGCTCGAACGGAGCGGACGGCTTGTCGACGAGGCGACGTCGCAGGCGTTCGGGGAGGCGCTTCCTTTGGGTTTGCGATGGAACTAGTCGGCGTCTGGCGTCGGCGTCAAAAAAAATTATAATGGACGAATCGAAGGCGCGGTCGCCGAGAGTCGAAGACGCGCGGCGCGCAGATTCGAGGAACGAATAACGGAGAGAAAAGAGATGAATAAGATTTTGGGTTACTTGTCGGCGGCGCTTCTCGCGGTAGCGACGACGGCGTGCAACGGAGCGGAAGGCGAAGTCTTCAAGATCGGCGTGATCGGAGCGACGACGTCGCATGTTCCGGCGTTTGTAAAGACGATCAACGACCCGAAGGGGGACGAACTCTATCAGGGATTCGAGGTCACGGGCGTATACCCCGGCGGCGCGCCGGATAATCCGGACAGCTGGAATCGCGTGACGGAATACACGGAATTCTGCAAAGACGCGGGCCTTACGGTTTATTCGACGGTTGAAGAACTTGTCGCGAACGTCGACGGAGTCCTTCTCGAAAGCGTCGACGGACGTCTGCACCTCGAACAGGCGCGACCTGTCTTCGCGGCGAAGAAGCCGATCTTCATCGACAAGCCGATCGGCGGCTCCCTCTGGGAAGTTTTGGAAATCTACCGTCTCGCGGAGGAAGCGGGCTCGCCGATCTTCAGTTCCTCCTCGCTTCGCTACGTGAAGGCGTATCAGGAAGCGCGCGAAGGGGAAAGCTCCGTCGGCGAAATTCTTGGCGCGGACGCGACGAGCCCGGCGTCACTCGAACCGCATCATCCGTCCCTGTACTGGTACGGAATCCACGGAGTCGAATCCCTCTTCACGGTTCTTGGCCCGGAGTGCAAGAGCGTCTCGCGCACGGGGACGACAGCGTGCGACGTCGTCGTGGGAATCTGGGACGGGAAGCGGGTCGGAACGTTCCGCGGAATTCGCAAAGGCGCCGCGCCGTATAGCTGCCGCGTCTTCGGCGAAAACGGGATGGCGAACGTCGGAGACTACGAAGGTTACGTTCCCCTCGTGGAGCAGATCTGCAAATTCTTCCAGTCCGGCGTTTCCCCGGTGGATAAGGAAGAGACGATCAACATCTACGCGTTCATGACGGCGGCGGATATGAGCCGTCGCGAAAAGGGTAAGCAAGTCGAGCTTGAAGAAGCGATCGAAGAAGCGGAAGAAGAAGAGGTTTTGACGGTCGAACTCACGACGACGGCGGTAAGCGAAGTCGTCTGGAAAGACGGCGAAGAGGAGAAGACGGTCGATTATCACGACCTTGGCAAGCTCGTCGAAGAAGCGCTCGAAGAGTACGACACGGTGCGCTATATTCTCGACAACCGCGCGGGAATTCCTTACGACACGGTCATCAAGATCATGGATCAGCTTTCCGACGCGCGTCTTGCGAATTATCTCTACTAAGTCGCAATTCTTCGAAAGAAGGCGAAAAAAAGAGGCCGGGCGAACGAATCGCGCGGCCTTTTTTATTGGTTAAAACGCGGCGAACTACTCAATAGTAATCTCGCCGATTCGATAACGCTTGGCGCCGTCGGAATCGCCGAGGGGGAGCTCGTAGACGGGCGTTCCGTCGCGGGTTCCGATACTGACGTAAACTTGATACGTTCCAGGCTTTGTGGAGGGAGCGACGTGCCCTACGCGGAATTTTGCGGCGCGTTCGATCTTCGGCGCGGCGCCGGGTTCTCCAACGGGGAGATCGCGAACGTCGAAGGATTCGTCGACAAGGAGCGAGACGATCCCGCCCTTTTCGTCCTTGAGGGTCAGGGCGACGAAACCGCCGTGATAGCACGGGGCGACGCCGCGATTTTCGAGGGTCCATTTGACGTCGAAGAACTCGTCGATCTTCACGGTAGCCGGATATTCGACGCGCGAGGGCAAGAGACGATATCCGATGCGCATGTTGATCTGGCGGAGCGTGTCGCCGAGCTGTTCTTTTTCTTCCTTGGGCGTCCAGTGAATCGACATGTACGAGGCGTGGTGCGCTTCGACGGAACGCAGAAGCTTGTCGTTGTCCCAGCATCCGCGTTCGATCGACGGTTTCATATGCTCATGTTCGAGGATCACGGGCATAGTCGGCCAGAATTTCTGCGCGGCGGCTTCGTGATACCAGGAAACTTGTCCGACGAGGATGCTGTCGTCGCGGAAGGAGACGCCGTTTTCGAACGCGTAGTCCAATTCGGGGAAGGAATCGCCGGGCTTCGACGGGCCGGCGACGTCGTCGCTGATACACAGCTGAACGTTGGGGAAATACTTCTTGTGAAGCTCGATATGCGTTTTGACGATATTGAAGGTTCTTTCCGGGCTATATCGCGAACCGGGCGCGACTTCGCAGCCCGCGAGTTCGGAGAGTTTTTTGTCCCACAACCCGAGAGTGGAGTGCCCTTCCCCCCACATGCCGTACGTTCCGACGTCGATGAAAGCGACGTTCGGATTGTTTCCGTAGCGTTCACCGGCGGCTTTGAGGAAATTCTCGAGTTTTTCGAGGTAGATCGGATCGTCAAACTCGGGATCGACGTACTTGCCGTCTTCTTTGAAGGGTTCGCCCCAATCGTATCGAACGCCCTTGGCGCCCGCGTCGAAAACCCACTTGGGAGTGGCGTATTCCACCCAGTTTTCAGAGGTGGTGAAACGGAAGGCGACCTGCTTTCCCTTTTCGATCCAGCGCTGCGCGGGGGTATCGACGATCGACCAGTTGAAGACGCCCTCTTCCGGCTCAATATAGGCCCAAGGAAGGCGGAGATAGATCACGGAGCATCCTTCGAACCATTCGAGGGAATCGGAGGGTTCGAGATTCCATCCGTAGTTGTACGGGATGTTGGAGTAGTAATGCATCGTCCATCCCATATATGGATTAATCAGGGCGCGACCGTCGTCGTTTAGTTCGACGACGCG
>SFIW01000062.1 GCA_004556055.1 Planctomycetaceae bacterium | reverse complement strand
CGGCGCGCGCGTTCGTTCACTCCACTGGATCAACTATACGGAAAATCTCGTCGGCTATTTGCACTGGGGCTACAACCATTGGCAAGGCGATCCCTTTGGTCCGCCGACTAAAGATTATGGGCCCGGCGACACGCATGTCGTCTATCCTGGAGACAAGGGCCCGATCGACTCGATTCGCTGGGAGATCCAGCGAGAAAGTCTTGAAGATAAGACCGCCGCGTTGAAGGCGTCCTATCCGGCTGAAAAAGTCTGGTTCCTCGATCCCAAGAGCCGTTCGACAGAACTTGCGCGACGCGTCGTGCCCTCCCTCGCGCAAGCGACGAGCGACTATCGCGTCGTGAACGAAGCGCGTCAAGCGATCGTCGACGAAATCAAGAATCTCGACGGCCCGGCGCGACTCGCCGTTCGCACCTATCCCGAGGATTGCGCGACGATATATCAAGGGCCGACCGTTATTGAAATCGTCGGCGTCGCGACGCCTGGCGCCGAAGTTACGATCAACGGCAAACCGATCTCTGTCTCGGAAGACGGTATTTTCGCAAAAGACCTGTTCTTGAGCTCTGGCAAGCAAACACTCGAATTCGTCGCTAAGATCGACGGTCAAATCGCCAAGACGACGCGAACGTTTTACGTTAGAGAAGCGCTTCCCGAAATGAAAGAATGATAGATTTCCATGAAGGCGCGCGCTTCTTCATCCGGAATGAGGCGCGCGTCATACCGCGCCGTGAGGCTTAACCGACCGGCGTAAGTGAGCGCGACGATCGCAAGGGACGTTTTATAGCGAATCGGCGACGTCGCGTCGATCCCGTCTAAACGCGCCGTACCTAGGAGGAGGCGCCCTTCCGAATCGCGAGGCACGGGCGAGGCGTCAAGAATCCGACCAAGGTTCGACAAAACCGCGCTTGTTCGGCAAACCGCCATTTTGAGAAACATCGTCAGGAATCCTGGAAACGTGTGGAGCGCCTTCAAGATCAAAAGAAAATCATAGCGCTGTTCCTTCTCTTTCACCCAGCGCATTTCTTCCGCTATACTCCTCAAGACCGCTTCGCGTCCGCGGGTAAGCGCTTGGCGCGACCTATTGAGAAAGACCGTCGAGACAATATTCGCCAAAGGCGAGCCTTCATGACGCGACGTTCTCATATTGATCGGCGCCATAACGCGCAAAAGTCCTCGACGCGCGTCCCCCTTCACTTTCCGGAGCCATTCGTCGAGCGCAAGGAAATAATCGCACAGGAGCGCGTCGTTTACAGTGACCCCGCTCTTCTTCGCCAATTGAATATAACGCGCCGTTTCTTCGGAAGAGAGAGTCAGAGTTCGCGCAAAAGGATATTCTTTTTCTAGTCCCATCTTGGAAAATGGGGGCGTGGGGATGAGAGGACGTGGAAAACGGAACGCAAAGCGACGCGTCGATCGCCACGTGTGCCAATAGTTTCGATAATACGCGCGACGATTCCAACCGATCTGGTATCGCTCTTTCAGCGTCTCCTCGTTGACCCCCGGAAGACGCGTCTCAGAAGGAAGCCCGCCGACGCTTTGGGAATAGAGAGTCGACCAGTCGTTAATGAAGGCAAGAATCCCCATGCCGTCGGAAACGGCGTGATGAAACTGCAAAAGGAGTCGCGACCTGTTCTCGCGTTTCGATTCGTAGTAGCAGACGCGCAGACCAGGCTCGGAATAAAGATCTAACCGACGAACGTTCGGAAAGCCGCTCGCGTTAAAGGCGTCCGGATTCTCATCGGCGTCGATATATTCGATCTCAGGCGCCCGACGCGTCGGAACCCAGAAGAGACGCGCAAACCCGCGATGAGCGCGACGACGAAGCATAGGATGGCGTTCGATCGTTTCAAGAAGCGCGTGCCGCGCAAGCGTCCAATCGAGTCGTTCGCTAAAGTTCAGCACAAAGACAGGATCCATCGGATACTCGGGCGTGTCGTCGAGAAGCATATACTCCTCGAAGAGCGCGAAAGGTTCGCGTTTAGAAGAATCTCGCGCGAGGATAAGCGACGCCCCCGTCTCGCTCTCGACGACGCTCGTCTCGTCCGTATGTTCCGCCGTCACGTTTAACATAAACGTCCTTCCACAAGTTAGATTGAGGAAGGCGTTGCGTCTCCTTCCTCTGAGGTCGTTGAATACTGAAAATATCGATTAAAGTAGTCCGATGACGCGTCGATAACGCGCGGCGTCGATCCTTGGCTGAAGACTTTACGCTCTTCTTCATCGCGCGCGCCAAGCGTCACGACAAAAAGAGCGGCGTCGCGCGGAGCGCGGCCCATAACGGCGCGTAGAACGTCCGCGAAACGATCGACTTCCGTCGGAGTAGCAACCGCCAAGCGCGAAAGAATTCGACGCGCGGAACCCCCGCCGACGATCTCGTTCACCTCGCAAGCGCCCGTCGTTTCCTTCGCGTCCGCGCCTACTTCCTCGGCGTTGAGCGCGAAATAAAGGCGCGTGTCGTTTGTCGAACGATTGCGCGACAACGTCGCGACGAACGAAATCGACTTTTCTACGGTCTCATAAAGTTCCTCGCGTCTCTCCGCGAAACACGGCGCGTATAAATCGAGAATAATCGCGACGGAACTCGTCTGACGTTTCGCAAATTCCCTTGTCTGCAAGCGCTGGCGTTTCGCCGTCGCCCTCCATGCGATCATACGGCTCGTGTCTCCCGGTCGCCAGTCGCGAATCGCGACCGTTTCGTCGGGCGCCCGCGACACGGCGTTCCGCGTCGTCTCCGCCTCCTGACATGCGCGACCAGCATAGGCGCGCCATTCGTCCGTCACGCGTCCAAGACGCGGAAAGACAAGAATCTCGTCCGTCGCCGCGTCGCGACGAGCGCTCCGAAAGAACCCCAACGGAAATCGCGTCGAAAGGGTCAAGCTCGTCGTGCGGCGAGGCCCGCGATTCGCCATAACCCCCGCATAAAACGCCTTCGCCGTCTTATTTACGCCGATCTGCGGAAAATAAACGACAGGACGGAGCGTCTCTGCCTCGGAAGACGCCGTATCCTTCTTATCGGACGCCCGTTCATCTGCGACGCTCTTTTTTTTTCGTTTTTTATCTCCCTTTTTCGATTCTTCGGTCGACGCGTCGTCCTTCGCTTCGAAAGGGTTTTGAAATAGAGGATCCTCCTCTTCCCATTCGTCCTGCACGGCCACGCCCCAAGAGGGAGAGCGGCGTTCTTTCGATTCGAGTTCAACCTCCACATAGAAAGGTTCCCCAGCGTAAATGGACGAGGGAAGGCGACGTTTTGCAACAAGTTTTCTCAGATTCCGAGGCCCGCTAAAGTAATCGAGTAAAAGAAAACCAACCATGAAGGAACTGAACGCCAAAAGAAGGTTGACGCCGCGAACCGTGGCGCTCAAGATCATCAAGACCGCAGCGACAATCATGGGTATGGAGTCCTGGAAGAAGGTCGTCTTCACAACCTCTAACTTAGGCGAGGACAAATTTGCGCGCTTCTTCCGTCTAAAGATGCTAAATAATGACATAGGCGCTCCAAGAATTCACGAGGGATCACGACGTCGACGCGGCGTTCTCTTTTTCGATACGAAGAGTCGATACGACGCGACTTAGCGCGTCCGCAAGCTTGTCCGCCGCTTGCAACTCTTCCTGTTTAATTTTATAAACGTCAAGCGCGGCGGAAGGTTTCTTCATAGTGGCGCCAAAAAGAGCGCCGAGAGAACGCGCGAAACTTTGATTGCTCGCAACGACCTTTTTCGCCTCGCGACTCACGCCCGTCGCCTTCGACGATTCATACGTCGCGCGAAGCGTCAAGAAAGGAACGCCAAACTCGGCGCAAAACTCTGCGACGGCGAGCGCTTCATGATCATACGCGTCCCCTAGCTCACGTATCTCCGGCGCGGGAAGACCCGATTCGAGACTGATAAGGCGACCGGTGCGAAAACGCGCAAGAAACTCGAGTTCTTCAGGGGCGGGTTCAGGAACGCGTTCTTCCGCAGACGCGCAAACGAGAGCTCCTTCGACGTCGACTTCAGGATTTCCAACAGGTTCAGAGGCGGAGACGTACGACGCGGACGCATCGAGTTCGGTCGGAGATTCGGCGCAGGGATCCGACGGCAACGCTTTAGGCTCGTCCTTCGGCGCGATTTCCGGACGTTCTGGCGCGTTTAATTCAAAGATCGAGCCGTCTTCGCGCAAAATCTTTTCGGGAACGAAGATCACGCCGTTCGTAAGTTCAGGGTTCAAGCTCTTGGCGAAACCGATCGAAACGACCCGAGAAGGGCGAAAGACGCGCAAAAGCGCAGTCAGCCCATCGCGCGTTCCTTGGAAGCCGTTTCCCGACTCGACGATCGCAAGACGTCGTCCGCGTAGCCTACCGTAATAAATCTTGAGCGCGCCGATCTTTATGGATTTAGGCGTCCCCATCTTATCGAGAAGCCCGACAAGTTCCGCTTTCGTCGCCGCGATCACGCCTAGTTCGACGTGTCGAAACTCCGCTTCGATCGCTCGTTTCGACTTAAACGCGTCTTTGAAGAGAACCCCTTCGTAATTTCCAAGGTCTCCTGACGCCATCCGCGCTTTCACTTCCTCTACTACGGCCTGTTCTGCGCGTTCCGCTGTCTGCGCGACTATCCAGCTCACCAGATAACGTCCTAAAAAGGGCGAGGGGATCATGACTGCTCCTTACGACTCAACGAGGGGGAATGAAAATTAGGGAAAGAAGACGCTTCATTTATAGCGTCGGAACAAGCGCGGCAATCTCTGCGGCGATTTCCTCCGCGCCCTTCTCTTCCGTCGAAACGACTATCGTCGCCGTAGCTCCATAAATTGGAGAACGCGTCGTCAAAACCGTTTCGATCTCGTCGACCGCGCTCCGTCCGCCAGTAAGAGAAGGACGGTTCGACGCCGTTCCCGCGTCGCCGAGCATCCGTTTCGCAATCGTCTCTACCGTCGCGGTAAGCCACACAACGTGAGCGCGTTTCTTCAAGAG
>SFIW01000006.1 GCA_004556055.1 Planctomycetaceae bacterium | reverse complement strand
TCTTCCGCGACGGGCTCTTCCGCGACGGGCTCTTCCGCGACGGGCTCTTCCGCGACGGGCTCTTCTACGACGGGCTCTTCCGCGACGGGCTCTTCCGCGACGGGCTCTTCCGCGACGGGCTCTTCTACGACGGGCTCATCCGTCGCTTGGCTCAATTCGCGCTTTCTTTTAATTTCGAGGTCTCTTTGTCGCTCTTCCGCCGCCTTTTGCGCCTGCATTCTCGTGAATTCGAGTTCTCGACCTTGCGATTGATAGAGATTGTGGAGCGATTGTTCTTCAGCTTCGGTGCGGAAATGACATTCGCGCGATTCTAACTCGTCTGCGATCGGCGCGGAGACGGGAAGGTCGCGTACGACGGGTAGGGAGGAGATCGTTTCCCCATATTCGGAGAAATTACGTTCCGGTTTCTCCTGGCAGCCGACGGCGCTCGCCGCCAGCGCGCAGCATGCGATGGTTAAAAGACGCTTGCTTAATTTTGCTTTCGACATATAAATCCCGTCCGTTGATGTTGAACTCGCTAAGGAATTGAGACGGTCCCGACTCGGCGACCTTCCGTCCATTATATAGGTTTTCAAGAGCCTTATCAACCTAGAAGAAGATCGAGGGAATTTTTTCTACGACGTTATTAGTTTTTTCCGAGGATTTTTTGATGAAAAAACTGCGCGCCTCCCTTTTTGTGGTGACTTTCAAGTTCGTTTCTATATAATCTAATAGACGACGTTCCGCGTCCTTGTGAGCGGCTTGAGTCGCGCCGAGCGCGTCGGCCAAAACGTAAGTTCATTTTTCTTTCGCCGAATGAAGGGATTATTTCGACAATGAGTATTTCATATGAAGATTTATCGCAACGTATTTTATCCCTGGACCTGATTGATCTAGGAAAGCTGCGCGACGTGGAAAACTCCTTTGGCGCCCAGGCGTTTACGACTGATCAGATTTTGGTCGAGCTCCAGCGGCGAGGATATCTCACGAAATATCAGGTCGAACGGTTGACGAGCGGCGAAACGACGGGGTTCTATTACGGGGACTATCGCATCCTCTATTTGATCGGAGCGGGGTCTTTTGCGCGCGTTTTTCGTTGCGTGAATAAGAAGACGGGACAAGTCGTAGCGGTTAAGGTGTTGCGAGCGCGTTTTCGCGAGGATAAAACGGCGATTGACGAGTTTGTGCGCGAAGGGGAACTCGGGATGCAAATGCGTCATCCGAACATCCCGGCGATTTATGAGGCTGGGCGTACGAAGTACGACCATTATATCGTGATGGAGTTTGTCGAAGGGCGCACTCTTCGCGAGGAGCTCACGGCGCAGAAGAATCATCGCCTTGAGCCCAAACGCGCGACGCGCATCGTACACGACGTCTGTAGCGCGCTAGATTACGCGCTCAAAAGAGGGTATCAACACCGCGACATGAAGCTTTCGAACATTTTGCTTTCCAGTTCGGGGAAGGCGATGCTCCTCGATTTTGGTTTGCTCACGGACGAAGGCTCGGGGTTCAAAACGCAGCGCGCTATCGAGTACGCCGCGCTGGAGCGTTCGACGCACGTGCCGCGCGACGATAAGCGTAGCGACCTTTATTTTCTTGGCGCCGTCTATTATCAGCTCCTTACGGGAATCGCGCCCCTTGGGGAAATAAAAGAGCGCTCGAAGCGTCTTGACGCCACGCGTTTCAAGAACGTCAAGCCGATTCGCGAGGTTGCGCCTTACGTTCCGCGATGCGTCGCTTACGTCGTCGATAAAGCGATGAAGTTCGATCCGACTGAACGCTATCAGGCGCCGTCTTTTATGCTCGAAGGACTCGACGCCGCAATCAAAGCCCTTGAGGCGGGCGTCGACCTCGAGCAGGAAGAGAAGGTTATGACTGCGGCGCTCAAGGAGAAGAAGACGAAATTAGGGACGGTCATGATCGTCGAGGCGAACGCCGCGTTGCAAAACGCGTTTCGCGAAGCCTTTAAAAACGCCGGATATCGCGCCCTCGTTATGTCGAATTGCGAACGCGCTCTCGGACGCCTCGAGGACGGCGACGCGGTTGGCGTCGACGCGATTATCTTCAACGCCCAATCGCTAGGCGCGGACGCCGTTCGTTCCTTTAATAAGCTCCTAGAATCGAACACGACGAAGGATCTTCCCGCGATCGTTCTCCTCGAAGAAAATCAAGTCAAATGGGCCGCCGCCGCGAAACGCGGTAAGAAAAGGCTTGCCGTCGGGATGCCGATCACCATGAAACGTCTTCTGATGGTCGTCGAAAAGCTCATTCAACCAGAGCCGGAGCCCAAGCCTGAAAAAGAACCAGAAGCCGCGCCGACTCCAACTCCGACAACTCCCGCTTCGACTCCAGCGTCCTCTGCCAAGGAGGCGGTTCCTGCGAAGGCGGCCCCTCAAAAGCCCGCCGACGAACAGGTCGACGATATTCCAGACGAGCTTCTCGATCAAGCTTTTGACTCCGCTTTCGATCATTTCCAGGTTGATCGAAGCAATTTGGTTCCCGCCGGAGCTGGCGGCGCTGAAAAAACAAATACTCCGAAGACGGAAGAGAAAAAGGTCGATATTGAGCCTGTCGTCTTTGACGATCCGGACGCCGATAGTTATATTGAAGATTAAACGAGGAGCCTCTTGGGATCGGGGAGTCGCGTCCTTGGTTCCTTTCCTCTTCGAAACTAATGACAAGGAGCTTGTGTTATGAATAGACGTTCATTTATGAAGACGAGTTTGATGGCTGCGGCAGGATGCGCTTTAGGCGCGACGTCCACTCTTAGCGTTGCGCGCGCTCAAGAAAAGAAACTTGTTCCTATCGCGCTGCAAGTTTATTCCCTTCGCGATTACGCTTCGAAGGATCTTCGCGGAACGCTCAAGGAGATCGCTAAGATGGGATATAAGGGCGTTGAATTCGCCGGTTATTATGGACATGAGGCGAAAGACGTTCGCAAATGGCTTGACGAAGCCGGATTGCAAGCGATCAGCACGCACCTCGGCGTTCCGCAGCTCCTGGAAGGTCAGTTCGACAAGACCGCGGAATTCGAAAAGACACTCGGCAACCGTCGCTTGATCGTCGCCAGCGGTCTCTCCGCCTCATGCGCGACCGACGCGGGCAACCAAATGACGGCGTATCTTTTCAACGAAATTGCATATAAAGCCGCGAAAGCCGGGATGCAGATCGGCTTCCACGCGCACTTCAACGATTTCTCCGACGTGAACGGCAAAACGGCGTGGGAACTCTTCTTCTCGCGCACCCGCGCCGACATTATCGCGCAGATGGACGTCGGGAACTGCATGCACGGCGGCGCCGATCCGTACGACCTCGTCGCAAAACTACCAGGTCGCGGCAAGCTCATGCACCTGAAGGCTGAGAATGAAAAGGGTAAAGGCGGCGCGACTCTCGCTTCTGAAGGAGACGTCGTCGACTGGAATCGCATGCTCGATATCGCGGAAAATATCGGCGGCGTCGAGTGGTATATCGTCGAACAGGAAGATTGTCGCAGCGGTTCCAACCTCATGGACGCTTGCGCTGAATGTATGGAAAATCTTAAGAAACTCGGCAAGGCGTGATTGATCTTCCTTCGCTGGAATTCTCTCGGGCGCGGTCGACTTGGTTCGGTCGCGCCTTTTTCTATGCGCGCGCATTTCTCGTTGAGAAAATGAGGTTTACCTACGCTCTTCTTTTCATTATTATGTCTGGGTCAAGTAGAGGCTCTGGAAAGAAAGGGTGAAAATGAAATTCTTTAAATCTTCGAATCGTAAAGGATTAGGCGTGGCGTTTCTTCTGACGGTCGCTCTCTTGACCGGCGCGTGCGTGCCGAAAGACGACCAGCCCTCGTCAAACGTGGAGGATTTCGCCGCCGAAGGACGCGCGGCGCTCGATTCCGGCGACTGGTCGCGCGCTTACGACGCGTTCGCTAAAGTGATTGAGAAGAATCCGACCGACGTTGACGCATATTATGGAAGAGCCGCCTCCTCTCTAGCGCGCGCTCAGGAGCATTACAGTTTAGCGCAAGCGAACGCGACGAATCAAAAGATTGAAGAAGGGAAAAAAGAAGCGGCCAAGGCGGACGAATATTTCCAAAAGGCTGCGGAAGACGCCGACAAAATTATCGACGTCGATCCTAAATACATCGACGCATGGTTCCTCAAAGGAGTCGTTTGTCAATATCAAGGGATGTGGGAAGACGGAATCAAAGCCTTTTCGGAATGTGTTAAACTCGATCCGGGACGCGGCGAGGCGTTTCACCGTCGCGGTGAAATTTACGACCATATCGGCGATTATATGAACGCCTCCGTCGACTTTAAGAAGGCGAGCGAACTAGGTTTCGCGGCGCCTGATCCCGTCGCCCCGGCTCTCAACGAGGACGATTTAAGCGATTTGAACTACGAAGTCGACGCTTCCGACTCCGAAGGGGCCGATTCTCAAGAGACTTCCGAAAAAGAGTAAAAACGTTGCGTCTGGGGACGCGTTTCAATGGACGATCGAGGTTGTCAGGATGACTAGAAAGAATACCTCCAACATAGTGAGCAAGGACGAGACGGTCGAGGAACGGCCTTGGAGTTTGGCGCTACGCGCGCGCGTCGCCACGATTAGCGTCGCCTCCGCAGGGATGCTTTTCTGCGCCGTGTTTTGGCCGAGCGTCTTAGATTTCAAGCAAAAGATCGCCGGAAACGCGTTTGAAGAAAGCGGAAACGTCGCGGGCGCCCGCGACGACGTGAAGGGGGCGGAAAACGAACTCTCCGACGTTGCGAACGGCGATTCCGACTGGCGTTCGAAACTTGACGCTCTCTATCCTCGCGGAAACTTTGCCGACGAACGCATTTCGGCGCGTGAGAATCAAAGCGCGGACTATTCAGACGAGGATCCGACTCTACGCGCCGCGCGCTTTAACGTTTTCGACGCCTTGGCGCAAAACGGCGCGTCGAGCGTCGAGCCATACGACGAATTGTCGGACGACGATTCCGAGCTGATCGCCGCCGCTCCTTTTGACGACCCTCTCCTTGATTCGCCTCTACCCACTGCCGCGACTCCGTCCTCCGCTGCGAGCGTTCCGGAATCGTCGGACGACGGCGAGTCGGGGTTGGCGCGGAACGACGATTTCCGTTATCTCGCGTCGGACGTCCATCCGAAGTTTCCGGAATTAGACTCTTCGTCTCGACAAGATTGGAACGACGACGAATCGACGCCTTCATTCCAGAGCCAAAACACGACCTCGGGCGCGAACCTTGACGCCTTGGCGCGTCGCGACGCCGATCCGCTCGCGACGCCCGAACTCGAGTCGCCGACTGGCGATTTATTTTCGACGGTTCAGTCCGCTGAGCCGGGATTCGTCTCCAATTACGCCGACCTCTCCGACGTCGACGACGCTTGCCAGCCTTTTGACGATTCGCTGGGGAATACCTCTGAACGGAGCGACGACGCCCAGTTTGTCGACGATTCGATCTGTCCGACTACGAACGACGAATTTGCGCCGTTAAACGCCGCCGTCCCTCCCGAGGAAGACCCGCTATTGTCGACTCCTCTCCCGTCTAATTCGTCCCGCGTCGCCTCCACCCGATACGACGCGCACGTCGCGACCTCCTACGACTCCGCCGCCGAACCCATCCGCGAAGAGCCCGTCCCGTCCCTGGCGGCGACCCAGGAACCCTCCGCGCAAGAATCGGTTGACGCAACCCCGGTCGAAAATAAGGAACCGACCGTCTCGCGCCAATCCGCGTCGAAGGCGGCGCTTTCCCCGAGCTATTTCTCACGCGCCGTCGGACTCTATGGCGGTTCCTCGAACTTTACGGCTCTGTACTTTGCGCGCGCCGCCGAACTCGTCGGAGATTCCGACGCATGGTCCCCCGAGACCGTTTCGCGATACCTCCCGACCACGCAAACCGACGCCGCCCAAACTGACGCGAATCAAGACGTTCTTCCTGAGTCCGCAGACGCGCCCTCGTCGACGTTGGAATCGGAGTTGCAAGAGACGTCGAGTTCGAAGACGTCGCTTGTTGGATATATCGAACGCGAACGCGTCGGCGATTCTAAGCGCCCCCCTATCCGTTCCGCTGCCTATTGAACGAGGTTCGACGAATGAACGAACGAGAAGAAATCGCGCGCGTCGAAGCCGTCCTCTTTGCGATGAGAGAACCGTGCCCGAGTCGTCGCCTTGCTCAATTAGCCGATCTCGAAGACGGTTCGCGCGCGCGCGCCCTGGTGCGAATGTTAAACGAACGCTATCGCCGCGACGGAAGCGCGTTTTGCGCCGTCGAGGTCGCCGGTGGGTTTCAACTCAGAACCTTTCCCCAGTTCGCTCCATGGCTCTTTCGCCTCCAGGCCGCTCCCGTCGAAACGCGCCTCACTCCCTCCGCGATGGAGACTCTCGTCATTGTCGCTTACGAACAGCCGGTCGTTCGAGCCGCGATCGAACGCGTTCGCGGAGTGCATTGCGGCGACGTCTTGCGTCAGCTTCTCGAACAGAACTTTATTAAAATTGTCGGGCGTTCGGAGGAACTCGGACGTCCTTTTCTTTACGGTACGACGAAACGCTTTTTACAGGCGTTCGGGCTAATGCGAATCGAAGATTTGCCGAAACGGGAATTCGACTGGGCGACCGCCGAGGAAGCGAATCAAATCGTTGACGAGATTGTCGAAGACGATGAAAAGAGAGCGCAAGGTTTGATAGAAGGCGAATCGTCGGCGGAATTGAAAAAGAATTAACGTTTTCTAGAAGTCCGGGGCGTCGGACGTCTTTATTTGACGTATAACTTATATACTGGACTGTTTTTTGGTGTTAGTCTTGCATTTGAGGTTTGGTGTTTATGACTAGTTCAAGTTTCAAAAAAGGGTTCACTTTGGTTGAACTCCTTGTCGTTATCGCGATTATCGGTATCCTCATTGGATTGTTGCTCCCTGCGGTACAAGCCGCGCGCGAGGCCGCGCGGCGTATGCAGTGCACGAACAATCTCAAGCAGATTGGTATTGCCCTTCACAATTATCACGACACGCACAACAGCTTCCCCCCGGTGCGCACTTCTCCTTCTGAACTGGATATGCCCGGCGCGTGGGGATGCGTTAGCTTCTACGTCGCGCTCTATCCGTTCATTGAACAAAACGCGCGTTGGGAAGCCGTTATGGCGCAAGGGGACGCGGCGCATAACTTCCGCGGTTGGGACGACGTGTGGCTCTGTCGTACGAGCGAGTTTCAGGGGCTGATTTCCGGTATGGGATGTCCGAGCGATCCCGTCGCGAATATTCCCTCTCACGTCAACAATGGACAGCGCGGAAGTTACGCCGGTTCTCTTGGCGACGCCACGCGTATGACGGGCGAATCGGACGTCAACACCCGCGGTTTCTTCCCTGGAGCGTCTGGTATGACCTGGATTGGAAATAAGGGAATCAAGACGAATACGATGGCGTCGATCTCCGACGGCACCTCCAACACCCTTGCTGTTATTGAAAAAGCATGCGCCGACAACTATAGGACCCAGAAGATCAAAGGCGGCCTCGTTTCGTATAGCGGTTCTCCGAACGGATGTATCGCGATGGCCGACGTCAACGATCGCAACATTTACAGCTCGACTAATCTTCTTAACGACTGCGCCGGGCAAATTCATACCGACGGACGTCCCAGTATCCTTTGCGTAAACACCGTTCTCCCCCCGAACTCTCCTTCGTGCCGCACCGACGTCAGCAATCCTGGTTGGGGGAGCGGTTATATGAGCGCGTCGAGCTACCATTCCGGCGGAGTTAACGGTCTTCGAGCCGACGGTTCGGTCGGTTTCTACTCCGAAACGGTCGACTGCGGCTCGCGCCTGGGCGAGAGCTGGGTTGACGCCGATCCGACGGGCAAGTCTCCCTTCGGCGTTTGGGGCGCTCTCGGTTCGATTTCCGGCGGCGAATCCACGAGCATCTGATCGAGATTCTTGAAGCTAAGATAAAAAGTAAAGGGACGATTTTCTTTGCGAGAATCGTCCCTTTTTGTTTCTTGATTTCTGTCATTCGAGGGATTCGAATTCCTTGGTTCCGACGCAGCCGCGTTCAAGATATGTCGACAGGATGATTTGAGCGGCGACAGCGTCAAGCTTTTCCTTTCTCTTCTTTGCCTTCAGGCCTGCTTGACGTAGCGCGTCTTCCGCGATAACGCTCGTGAAACGTTCGTCGAGGAAGTCGATTGAACAGCCAGTGGCTTCCGCAAGCTTATCGGCGAAAGCCATCGCCTGAAGCGCTTTGTCGCTCATGTCGCCGTTGCAGTGCAAGGGGAGTCCGACGACGAAATGAACGATCTGTTCTTGCTTGACGAGATCTTGGAAATGCTGAAGGTCGAGCTTTTCGTTGCGACGTCGCCAAATTTCGTGGGGAAAGGCGATCATTCGTTCCGAATCGCAGATCGCGACGCCGATGCGCACCGTGCCAAAATCGATTCCGGCGATCTTTCCAGACTCAGGGGGCGGCGTTGGTTTCATGTCTTCCTCGTGGAGTGGATAGGGGCTAGAGCGTGAAATAAAAAAGGGGAAACGTCGGCGACGCTCCCCTTTAATACGTTCAAATCGAAAGATTATCGATCAAAGACTCAGGCCAAGAATCAGAATTCCTTCGCGTCGATCCACTTCATCATCTTTCGGAGGCGCTTACCGACCTTTTCGATGAGGTGTTCGTGATGGATAGCGCGTTCGCGCTTGAACGCGGGAGCGTTGATTTGGTTCTCGAGGAGGAATTCGCGAGCGAACTGACCGTTCTGGATTTCCTTGAGAATTTCGCGCATCTGCTTCTTGGACTCTTCATTGATGACGCGAGGACCGCGGGTGTAATCGCCGTATTCCGCCGTGTTGGAGATGGAGTAACGCATGTAGCTGAGGCCGCCCTGATAGAAGAGGTCGACGATGAGCTTCATTTCGTGCATACATTCGAAGTAAGCCATTTCGGGCTGATAACCGGCTTCGACGAGGGTTTCGAAACCCGCCTGGATGAGGTGGCTGACGCCGCCGCAAAGAACGGCCTGTTCGCCGAAGAGGTCGGTTTCGGTTTCTTCTTTGAAGGTCGTCTGGATGACGCCGCCGCGAGTTCCGCCGATTCCCTTAGCATAAGCAAGACCAATCGACTTTTCGCGATCGCCGCATTTGTCGTCGAGAGCGATGAGGCAGGGGACGCCGCCGCCTTTGACGTATTCGGCGCGAACGAGGTGACCGGGACCCTTGGGAGCGATCATGATCGCGCGATTTCCCTCGGGAAGGTCGAACTGACCGTAATGAACGTTGAAACCGTGCGTCGTAACGATGATCGCGTCGGCCTTGAGGTTCGGACGGATCTGTTCGCGGAAGATCTTGCCCTGGATTTCGTCGGGAAGCGTGATGACGATCAAGTCCGCTTGCTTGACGGCGTCTTCGATAGACACGGGTGAAAAACCGGCTTCAACGGCAAGCTTGTAGTTGTCGGATCCAGGACGCTGGGCGACAATAACATTGCAACCGCTGTCGCGAAGGTTCTGCGCGTGAGCGTGACCCTGAGAACCATAACCGAGAATAGCGATCGTCTTGTCCTTCAAAAGCGAAAGATCAGCGTCGTTATCATAATAAACTGTCGCTGCCATAACCGTAACTCCAATCTTATTCAAAGAGGGTTTACTATCCGTCGTCGATTTCGATTCTTTGAGACGAACCGCTTACGAGGTCGGCGCTAAACTCAAAGCCGCGCGATTTCAATAATGCGCGTCGCGACGGACGCTGTTCGTTGTCTTATTTTTTGTCTTCAACTTCGACCGCTGGATCCTGAGGCCGCTCCGAGGCGATACAACCCGAGCGCGTCATGCTCAAAATGCGGTAAGGACGAAGCGCTTTAATGAAAGCGTCAAGTTTGTCTCCGCTTCCGGAAATTTCAATCATCACCGAATCAATTCCAACGTCGACGATACCGGCGCGGAAGATATTCGTAAGCTCGACTACTTCGCTGCGAGTACCTTTCGGCGTCGCGACGCAAATCAACGCCAACTCGCGTTCGACACGGGGAACGTACGAAAGATTTTTCGTCTCAACGACCGTAACGAGCTTTTGAAGTTGACTGCAAACCTGATCAGCCATGTCTTTCGCGACGTCGAGAACGATCGTCATTCTCGAAATCGTCGGGTCTTCCGTCGCGCCGACTGTCAAACTATCGACGTTGTAGCCTCGCGCCGCGAGTAATCCCGCTACGTGAGAAAGCACGCCGGGCACGTTTTGTACGCGTATCGAAATCACGTTTCTCATTTCTTCACCCCGCGCGGTCGCTCGTCCTATCAAGGACAGACGCTCTCGCCGCTATGCGCTTTTTTAAAGTTTCTCTCTGGAAGCGCCTCTCGTTGCGCGTTCCTGTAAAATCATTCCAATCATTATAACAAACGCAGAGCCTTTGACAACCCTAGAAGCGAAACCTTCTCGAAATGCTCGACCATTTTCGAAATGCGTCCGCGATTAACGCGGAGGGAGGACTTCTTTGAGTATTTGCCCTGTCAGCGATTCTGGACACGCCGCTATCTCCCACGGATTACCCGTCGCGACGATTCGACCTCCCTCTTCTCCCGCGCCTGGACCAAGATCCACAACGTAGTCCGCGCTTTGAATCAACTGCGGATGGTGGTCGATTACTATGATGGAAGCCCCTGCGGAGACCAATTTGTCAAAGACGTCGACGAGACGCGAAACGTCGGAGAAATGAAGGCCTGCGGTCGGTTCGTCCATTATGTATAGCGTTTCGTTACGGCGCGTCGTCGCGAGACCTTGCGCCAACTTTAGACGCTGCGATTCTCCCGTCGACAGCGTATTGCCTGGCTGACCTATAGGCAGATAACCGAGTCCGACGTCGAGAAGATAGCGCAAACGTTGTTGAATCTTAGGACGACCGCGGAATGTTTCATACGCTTTAGCGGCGGTCATATCAAGAATATCCGCGATGCTGTAATTGCGGTATTTGACGTCGAGAATACGTTCTTTATACCGTTTCCCATGACAATCGGGACATTTTACATATCCTTGGAAATCTTGCTTCAGACCGCATTGAACGTAGCCTTCTCCCTTGCAGAGATCGCAACGACCGCCGGCGTTTGCGCCGTCGAGACCGTCTCCGCGCCCTACGTCGACGTTAAAACTGAAATGACCCGCTGTGAAACCGTTCGCCTTCGCTTCAACCGTGTCGGCAAAGAGCGCTCGAATTTCGTCGAAGACGCGCAAATACGTCGCAGGATTCGAACGAGGCGTGCGTCCGATCGGCGTTTGATCGACGAAAATTACCTCCTCAAGCTTTTCATAACCCTCTAGACTCTCGTAAGACAATACCGGAAATTGCGAGTTTTCTCCCTCCGTCTTGGATATTCTGATTTTCTGGCTTAACGCCGGATAAAGCGCTCCCGCGATCAGGGACGTTTTCCCTGCGCCGCTCACGCCCGTGACGACGCACAGAGAATGTAGCGGAAAGTTCACGTCGACGGAATGGAGATTGTGCCCCGTCGCGCCTTTAAGCGTCAGAAATTCCGGCTCTTTCTCCTTCTCCGCCCGAAGTCGCGACTTCAATCCTTGTCGACGTCCCGACAGGTAAATTCCCGTGCGCGACGTCTCCGATTTTTCTAACTCTTCAGGAGTTCCAGAAAAGACGACCTCCCCTCCTGAATCGCCAGAATCGGGACCGAATTCCACGACTTTATCCGCCGAACGAATCATCTCGGGGGAGTGATCGACGGCGACGACGGTGACGCCGCGGTCGCAGAGTTTGCGCGCGCACGAAGCGATTTTTTTGGCGTCCGCCTGGTGAAGACCCGCCGTCGGTTCGTCGAGTATATAGAGCATGTCGACAAGATCGGAGCCGAGCGCCTGGGGCAACTGAACGCGACGTTGTTCTCCGGAGCTGAGCGTTCGCAACTTGCGTTCGAGCGTCAGGTAGCCGAGCCCGACGTCGCGCAAATATTCGAGACGCGTTTTGAGTTGTCGATACGCGACTTCAATATAAGAGCCGACGTAGCGTTCCGGAAGAGGGTTCGCGTCGAGAAGTTCGATAAGCGTTGTAATCGGCGTGACGAGCCATTCGTAGATTGTTTTACCGCCGAAGGTTACGCTCAGCGCTTCTTTACGGAATCGCTTGCCTTGACACTGAAGACACGGCACCGTCTTCTGATAACGCGACAGGAAAAGGCGCACGTTCATCTTTGATTTTTCGACCATCACCTCGGTGAAGTAGCCGTTGAGACCCTTCTTATTCGATTCGGAAGAGCCGTTGAAGAGGAGACGCCGCTGTTCGCGCGTCAAATCGCTGTAGACGACGTCGACAGGGACTAGCGTTTCGTCTTGATTCACGCCGTCGGATCCGGGAACGTACTTTTCGAGGTTCTTCTTATATTTCTCATGAGGAGAGTCGGCGTCCCCCTTTGGAGTCGAATGTCTCCGCGTCGTTCGCGCGCGCGACGAGATGTTGAGCCACGGCGCGATCGCGCCCCCTTCCAGCGTCTTGTTTTTATCCGGAACGATCAAATCTTCGTCGAACGCCACAAGAGAACCTTCGCCGCCGCAGACGTCGCACGCGCCGGTCGTGCGCGAATAGTTAAAGAGGTTCGCCGTCGGTTCCGGATATTCGATCGCGCAGTACGTGCAATGACGCCGGGAGCTGAAGCATAGCCGCGTCCATTCCTTCGAGTCGACGTAGGTTTTGGCGTTTTCCGAAATAGGCAAATCGGGGGATTCGATTTCCCCCTCGACGAATACCCAGCAGCAGTCGTCGACGGCGTTCATCGCGGCCTCGATCGCTTGGATTCCCTGTTGATCGTTCGAATCGCCGACGGAGAGTCGCGCGACGACGACGTAAACCCAAGGATTGATTCCCGCTTGCGACTCGTGGCGGCTTGCTAGGTAGCCTTTGAATTTGGAATAGTCCCGATCGGGGTCGAGCGTCAGGACTCCGTCATGCACGCCGTCGGGCGCCGAGCGCTCGTCCGATTCGTCCTCCTTCTCTTTCGAACGCGATTTAGAGATCTTTCGAAGACCGTAAGTGGAAAGGGTTTCCTCTTCTGCGGAGAGATCGACCGCCGTCTGATAAAGAAGACGCGCGTTGTGATAATCTTGTAAGGGGATTGGATCGGGCTTGTCGAGATTGAAGACGTTTCCTTCGAGGATGACGCGATGGAACCCTCTGTTCAACGTGTCCTTCTCAAATTCGTTCAGGAGTTCTTGGAGCTCTTGATTTGAAACTTTACGATTGCCGCCGAAGGCGAAGGCGCCGGGATTGTAACATAAGAGAATTCGGCGTTTCGGAGCGATTTTTTTGAGGGTTTCCCAAATTTCCGAAGGCTCATGCTTTTTAACGACGCGCCCGCACTGAAGACATCTTTGGACGCCGAGACGAGAGAAGATCGTGCGCAAGTGTTCGAACGTTTCGGTCGCGGAACCGACGGTTGTCGTTTCATAAGGGGTTCCTTGACGCGCCGTGACGGCGGAGCTGGGGAGCGCCCCTTCGATGGCGTCGACGTCGGGCTTCTCGAAGGTTTCGATAAACGCGCGCGCGTAAGGCGCCAAACATTCGAGAAAGCGTCGCTGGCTATCGGCGTATAACGTGTCTATCGCGAGACTTGTTTTACCGCTTCCGCTTGGCCCGCAAAAGACCGTCAACTTCCGATAGGGAATATCGACGTCCACCGATTTCAGATTATGAACGCGCGCGCCCTTAACTTGGATTCCTTCGATTGAATCGACGCGCGACTCAGGTTTTGACGTCATTTGAAACCTTCCTTAACTAGACGGTTGAATTGGTTTACGCACACGATCAGACGACGACAAACTATGCGATATGATTAGTCGTCCGTTTTCTTTTCAACTTATTCTACTCTCACAAGGCCCAGTACGATTATATATGAAATCCATAGGATTCGCAAGCGTATAAGACTAGGACATGATGAAACATAGCGACTTAACTTGGATATTTGCGTAGTTTGGAAAAAATAAATCGCCTCAGTCTAGCGGTTTTACATACTTACGCTATAATAGACAATCGGCTGTTTTTATAGCCGCTCAATGACGAGGCGAGAAAACCGCGCGTCCGACGCGCCCGCCTTCGTCTTCAACATATAAGGATTCTTGGTTATGAAACAATATCGGCTAGTAGACGCCTTTCACTGCGTTTCGCGACGCGCTTTTGACTTGAGAAAGAACGCCGGAAAAGACGATTCGTCCGACGATAACACAACGATAAGCGACGATACGTATAACCGGATTCCTGATAAATATAAAAATCAAAAGTTTCCGGAAGACAACGAGTCGAAAGACGAAAAAGACAGGAAGAATTCTCGTTCCCCTCGCTCTCCTCAGCAGGAGCCGGAAGGAGGATCGTCGCGTCGAGGTCCATGGGCTGGACTAATCTTCATCGTGGCGTTGAGCGGCGTGCTTATCTTCGGATACCGCGCTTTCTTCGCCGCTAAGTCCACGGAAATCACCTGGACGGCGTTCAATCGCTTGCTCGACGAAGGGATGATATCCACGGCTACTCAACATGGCGCTTCCCTCGTTGGCGAATTGCGCGCCGTACCTCCTCTCGCCGAATGGATTGACTCGATTCCCGACGGACGATCTCAGTTCCGATCCGCCGTCGAACAGTACGATCGTTCGCGCCCAAATAAGGCGAAGGCTCTCAACGAAGAACTCGACGCTTACTGCGAAAAGGCGGAATTCCACGTGGAGAAACCCGCCAACCCTTCCAAGGATGAAACGATCCTTCTTTCTCTCGTCGATAAAGAGACTAAAGAAGTTTATATTTCCGTCGAAGAAAGAGGAGACGCTACCGACGACCGCATTAAGGCGGTTCAACGCGACCTTCTCGAAGATCTTCGATTGCGCTACGCCGTCGAACAGCGTTGGGAGTTAGAACCCCTCGCCGCCGGACGTTTTCAGTTGCGCAACGCGATGCAGATGGTTGATAAAGAGACGCGCAAAGCGTTTGGCAAAGTCTTCTTCCAGCGTTACACGTGCGAACCTCCCGCTTTCGCCTTTGCGGATCCGACCGTCGATCAAAAACTGCGCGATAAACTCGATTCCTACTCTTCGGTTCCGCAACGCGATAATTCATGGTGGTTCACCGCTATTTCGATCGGGGTGACGGTTCTCTTCTGCCTCCTCATTTTCCGTTCGATTCGCGCCGCGCGCGACCCCTTTAGCTTCGGTCAGTCGAGCAGCCTTGCGAAGAAGTACGATCCGGAGAGCGGCAAGGGCGCGACTTTCGCCGACGTCGCGGGCATGGATCAAGTGAAGGCGGAACTCGTCGAGGTCGTCGACTTCTTGAAGAATCCTAAGAAATACGAAAGAATGGGCGCGAGAGTTCCTCGCGGAACATTGCTCTTTGGCCCTCCAGGCACGGGTAAAACGCTCTTGGCGCGCGCGGTCGCGGGAGAAGCGGGCGTTCCCTTCTTCTCGATCAACGGATCGGAGTTTATTCAGATGTTCGTCGGCGTCGGCGCGAGTCGCGTGCGCGATCTTTTCGCTAAAGCGCGCGAGAACT
Organism: Planctomycetaceae bacterium; assembly: GCA_004556055.1. Lineage (GTDB taxonomy): Bacteria > Planctomycetota > Planctomycetia > Pirellulales > Thermoguttaceae > RUG369. The sequence goes on along the minus strand of SFIW01000006.1, from coordinate 56,199 downwards.
CTCCCTCGATCCTCTTCATCGACGAAATCGACGCCGTCGGGCGTCAGCGCGGCGCCGGCGTTGGCGGCGGACAGGACGAACGCGAGCAAACTTTGAACCAGATCCTTAGCGAAATGGACGGTTTCTCTCAGGGCGACTCCATCATGGTCATCGCCTCCACGAACCGCCCCGACGTTCTTGACCCCGCGCTTATGCGCCCCGGTCGATTCGACCGCCATATTACGGTCGGACGACCTTCGATGAAGGGACGCGTCGATATCTTCAAGGTTTACCTCAAGAAAATTCCATATGCGTCCGACGTCGACGTCGATAAGCTGGCGAAGTTGACCGCCGGTTTTACCGGCGCCGATATCCGTAATTTCGTGAACGAAGCGACTTTGTGGGCGACGCGCAACGATAAAACGACGGTCGAAGCGAGCGATTTCGACTTTGCGTTCGAAAAGATCGCCTTAGGGCTAAAACGCGACGAAATTATTAAACCCGCCGATAAACGCAAGACCGCATGTCACGAAGCGGGGCACGCCGTCGTCGGATGGTTCCTTCCCAACGGTTCGAAGGTTCACAAAGTGACGATCATCCCGCGCGGTCGCGCGTTAGGAGTCACTTGGAGCCTTCCCGAGGAAGACAAGGTGAGTTACGACGCCAACGAGGCGCGCGCGTCCTTAGCGCATCTCCTCGCCGGTCGCGCCGCCGAATCTATCGTCTATAACGTCACGACGTCGGGAGTCGAAAACGACCTCCAACGCGCGACGGAACTCGCTCGCGATATGGTCGCGCGCTGGGGTATGAGCGAGAAGCTCGGACCCGTCGCCTTCCCGAACTCGGAAAATCACCCCTTCCTTGGCCGTGAAATGACGATCGATTCCCGCGCTTATAGCGAGGCGACCGCCCAGCTTATCGACGAAGAAATTAAGCGTATTATCCGCGAAGCGGACGAAACCGCGCGGCAGATTCTGATCGAAAAGCGTCCTCTCTTCGACGCCCTCGTCGAGGCTCTCGTCGAAGAAGAAGAGGTTGACCGCAAGAGACTTGTCGAAATTCTGGGGCCTGCGCCGGGAGACGAGAACGAGTCTTTTGACGATACGACATTTGCGAAGGACGCTCCTCAAGAAGCGGACGAGGAATCGACGTCTGATTCTCAAACCGTCGAACCGTCCCAGGACGATCAAGACCTTCGCTGACGCGCGTTATATCGGAGAGAAATATGACGTTGAGTTCAAATTTTAACGGAGCGTTTGACGGGGTCAACGTCGACTCCATTCCCGACAGGGCGCAGACTCAGTTTCATCCGAGCGCTTTCGCGCGCTATCGGTACGCGTATCCGGTCGTGAGCCGTCGCGCTGGGGGCGTGTCTCTTGGGGTGAACTTGAGTCCGACGCAAGCGTGCAATTTTCGATGCGTGTATTGCGAAGTGGATCGGGGGGAAACAAAGGCGCAGATCGCGCGCGCTTTGGAGACGATTTCTCCCGACGAGGCGGCGTCGCGCGACGTGGCGGAACGCGCAGTGCGTCAAGAGGGACGCGAAGTCGATCTTGAGGTTTTTCATCGCGAACTTCGCGAGTTGATCGACGCGACCCTTAGCGGCGAGCTTTTTAAAGTTCCGCGCTTTGCCGACGTTCCCGACTGTCAACGCGTTCTTCGCGACGTCGCGTTCAGCGGCGACGGAGAGCCGACGACGTCGAAGGTCTTTCCGGAGGCGGTTAAGAGCGTCGTTCGCGCGCGTCAAGAATCGGGATACGAGCCGTTGAAATTGGTTCTCATCACGAACGCGACGCGTTTGCAGCGCCCGGAAATCGTCGCCGCCCTCGACGAATTTTGCGCGGCGAACGGGGAGATATGGGCGAAACTCGACGCGGGAGATTCCGAGCGCCTCAAGGCGATTAATCGTACGGCGGTTCCTCTCGAGACGATTTTGGAAAATCTTACCTTCGCCGCAAAGAGGTGGCGCGTCAAGTTGCAGACCGCGCTCTTTGAATGGAAGGGGCGCAAGCCCAGCGCGGAGGATTTTCGCGAGTATTGCGCGCGCGTTCGGGAAATACTCGACGCCGGCGGCCGTTTTGTCGGCGCGCAGCTTTATACGGTCGCGCGTAAACCTGCGGAAGAAGAGGCGGTTCCCCTCAGCGAAGCGGACCTTGACGACTACGCGCGTCGTTTCGAGTCCTTGACGGGACTCTGCGCTGAAGTCTTTTATTCGAAATAGCGGAAATTAGAGGGATAATGGAGAAAAGACCTGCGTAATCGTCGCTGACCGTAAAACTGGAGTATGCGAATTTCTTGACGCTGGATGATTTCGGTTATGCCTGTGTCGTTTCTTTGTCGGAGATCCGCTTCGTAATGGGGGACATAGGGATTTCGCCGTCGGAGACGCTTTTCATTCCAAGGGCAACTCAAGAAGTTCGTGCGTCTCCAATTTTACAACGTTTCCGACTATTACCTTTTTAGGATGTGACGGGCGCTCATATTCTCGGCTCTCGTTTGCTCATTTTCTTTCTTATCAGGGCTTGCTCTTTCTCATCTACGAATAACTTTCCCTGCGTCGGTTATCGGCGATTTCTTTCTAGACAGAATTGTCTTTACGCCAAAAGTCGCAAAGTATACAAAAGACTTTAGTTTCATGATTTGTCCCCATGGCGTTAATACGGAACGCCTAAAGGTATAAACACATCGTTATCCATGAGATTAGTCGATCTTTTAAGATGGTGCAAAAAATTCATCGCGTTGAAGCGTAATATTTTTGAAAACACGCCCCAGGCTCCCCTTGCGTCGTGAGAAAATCAATCGAGCGGTTTATATTTAGTTGCCGTCTTTACAGAGGCATCGGGACCGTCGTTGAGTATCAGATTGGCGTAGACAATCGGAATTTATAGAGAAGATAGCCAAGTTCTTACCGCTGACACATTATTGTCAGCAATCTCATTTTCGCCTGCGACAGTATTAAAGGCAATCTTTGCGCCGTCTAAGAACTTCAGCTTCACGCAGTCCGTATCAAAGTCAAAATCGCAAGATAATATAGGCTTTTCATGGTAAAGCCTCCGTATTTCATCCTTGTCAGACAGACGCTGTAAAATAGTCGTTTTTTTGTATTCCAGGGAATTTTGTATAATACAATATAGTTTTTTTGTAAAATCTGTGAAAATTATTGACTTTTGAAAGAATTTTTGCAACAAAAGTGACAAAAAAACGTACTATATATTGTACGAACAATGAGACGAAAGTTGAGATTGATTCGTTGGCTTTGGAACGCGTTTTAGGACGCGCGTTGTAACGACTCTCAGATCTGCGAGGAGCGCCTAAGGAAAACGCTCTTCGTTTCACTGAGAGGTAAAAGGAGATGGAAGATGAATATTCAGGTTCAGACTCGTCATGGTTCGCTCTCGGAAGCTACTCGTGAGAAGATTGCCGCCAAACTGAGTAAATTCGAACGTTTTGAAGAACTGATTTCATACATCGACGTCGTTATCGAGTTAGAGAAACAAGATCGCCCCTCCGTTGAAATCATCCTTGCGACTAAGTGCAAGCAAGTTTTTCGCGCCGACTACACTTCCGACGAACTCTTCGGAGCTTTGGATCAAACGATTGATAAGCTGGCCCCGCAGATGCGACGTTTCAAAGAAAAGCTAACGGATTATGCGGTCAAAGAAGCTCAGGTCGCCGCGGCGGTCGAGGCCTAGTCTCGTGAAGGAACGAGACGCTATGATTGCGATTTAGGCTTCGTTAGAAGTCCTTGACGTACGCTACGCGCGCGACGTTTACTGAGAGCCGTCGTTCTTCGTTTTGTGCGAGATAACGACGGCTTTTTTTTTTCAAGGAGAAGGAAAGCTCGAACTAGCGCCCCGTTTTCGTCTCCTTGCCACGTTTTAACCAACCGTATTTTCACCTCATTTTCTTTTATCTTTGTAAGTTTGCCCATGTTTGGCGACTGTACAAACGTTTATTTGTGAGTAAAATCAAAGTTGCAACCTGCGCTTCCAATTCTGCTGAAATGAGTATGGAAGGAGCCGCGCGCATTTGGCGCGCGCGTTGTAGGAAGAGACTCCATGTCGCGCAAGCGACGTTGTTTAGACGGCGGACTTTACCAGTAGATATAAAGGGAGATAGAGATGAATTTCTCCGAGTTTATTCAGAAAGAGGCGATCATCACCGATCTTCGCGCCCAGACCAAAGAAGGCGTCATTCAAGAGATGGTCGACGCTTTGGCGAAAACTGACAAAGGCGTTAAAAAAGCGGACGTTCGCGGCGTTGTCGACTCAATTCTGAGAAGAGAAGAGTTAGGGTCGACTGGTATCGGCCACGGAATCGCCGTTCCTCATACGAAGCACGTCTGCGTCGACAAACTGGTTGGCGGAATTGCTATTTGTCAGGGCGAAGGAGTCGATTTCGACTCGTTAGACGCGGAGGCGGTTAAGTTGTTTTTCATGCTTGTTTCACCTCCCGATCTTCCCGGCGAACATCTTCGCGCTCTTGAGTACATCACTCATCAGCTTAAGAGAAAAGATTTCGTCGAGCCGCTCAAAGCGTGCAAAACGAGAGAAGACGTCATCAAGTTGCTCAAGGAAGCCGACGAAAGTAGAAAATAGCGACGATCGACGGGCGTTTCGACGCGCGGCGTTCGCTATCGTTTGAATAATATGCGACGGCTCCTTGTTCTTATGACGACCGATGTTCGGCTGTTTTTCATATTCAAGGTTGCTCCGATGTTAAAAAAAGAAGTTACTGTCAAGAATAAGCAAGGTTTTCACCTACGTCCTGCGACAATGATCGCTAAGATCGCGAGAGACGCTGCTTCGTCCGTTTACCTATCGAACGGCGGTATTGAAACCGATTGCACCGACGTCCTCGATCTGTTGTCTCTCGAGGCTCACGCCGGTTCCGTCCTTCTTCTTTCCGTCGACGGCGAGGATGAACAGGTCGTTATGGATTCCATCGTCGACCTCTTCGAACGTCGGTTTGACGAGGAGTGATTCTTTTGACAGGCGCTTTTTCCACTTCCACAACCCTTTCGATTGTTCGTTGAGAACCTTCAAGAATTTCGCTTGATAGCGCGTCTTGCGCGTGTTTCACCCTTTCGTTGACTATTGTTCATTCAAGGATTTTTCAGGAGAAGAGTATGGCGTTCGCCGATTTTATCCAATTTGACGCTGTTATCACCGATCTCAAAGCTCAAACGAAGAACGAAGTGATCGCGGAAATGGTAGAGGCTCTAGTTAAGTCTGGAGACCTGAAACAGGAGGACGCCGCAACCGTCGTCGAAGCCGTCCTCAATCGCGAAGCGCTCGGTACTACAGGTCTTGGACATGGCCTCGCCATGCCTCACTCTAAAGTTGACTGCGTTGATAAAGTTGTCGGCGCTGTCGCAATTAGCCAGGGGAACGGCGTCGATTTTGACAGCCTTGACGCGGAAAACGTCAATCTCTTCTTCCTGGTTCTCTCTCCTGAGAACTCTCCGAATGAACATTTGGCGACTTTGTCCTATATCAGCTCGCGTTTGAAGGAAGACGAAAGGGCTCTTGAACAATATCTGAAGCAATGCAAAACCCTTGAAGAAGTGAGAACCTTGCTTAATGAAGACGATTTGCGCAAGCCCTTGTGATCGTTGACGCGTTTTTTCATAAGACGGTTTTCGACGATCGGGAATGAGGCGGCAAGCGGTTTAAAGCGTTTGGGTTCTCTTACAGAAAATTAGGGGCGACTTTTTTGTCACCCCTTAATTATTGTGATGAAATAATTATTCAGAGGTTCTCTTGTGAAATATTACCACGGCATTTCCGTTACCCCTGGAATCGCAATTGGACTCGTTTCTATCGTGGCAAACGACGCTCTCGCCGTCACATGTCGTTCGATCACCAGCCCCGACGTTGCCGCCGAACTTTCAAGACTCGATCTTGCTTTTAAAAGCGCTTCGGATTCTCTCGACAATAGTCGCGAGGAAGTCTCTTCTCAGTTGGGCGAGCAGTTCGGCCAGATCTTTGAAGCGCACTCTCTCATTCTCTCGGATCCTAAGACGCTCAAAAAGATTCAAGAAAAAATTAAAAGAGAACTCGTCTGCGCCGAGTACGCCGTCGCCGCTGTCTTCGATGAAAACGCCAAGAAAATCCGCGCCCTTAAAAATCCCGTCTTTGCTGAACGCGCAAGCGATATTATCGACGTGCGCGATCGCGTGTTGCGCTATCTTCTCGTCGTCGCCGAGGCCTGCGGCGACGTCGACGACGAAAGACAATACGTCGTTGTCGGTACCGCGATTAATCCCAGTAAAGCCGCTAATCTAAACGCCGAAACAACCATGGCGATCGTCACCGAAACCGGAGGATTGGGAAGCCATACGGCGATTGTCGCCGCCGCGCTAGGCGTTCCTACCGTTCTCGGCGTCGGGCCTTTTATCACTGAATCCAACTTGCTCGATCGACAATCCCTAGTCATTGTCGACGGGGCGGAAGGACTCCTGATTGTTGATCCTGATTCGGAGACCGTTCAGCGCTATGAAGAGAAGCAGAAGGTGTTGCAGGAGCGGCAGCGCCGTCTTGAGGCCTTCCGTAAAACCGGCAAAGCCGTTTCTCTTGACGGGGTTGAGGTCGAGATTAAGGGGAATATCGAGTTCCCGCACGAGGCGGAGTTGTGCGTTAAGAACGGCGCTTGCGGCGTCGGTCTATATCGTACCGAGTTCCTCTATTTGACCGCTCCCAAGGGAACTTTACCCGACGAAGAGGCGCATTTCGAAGCGTATAAAACCGTTCTCCAAACGGTCGGGAAGGAATATCCGACCGTGATTCGCACCTTCGATCTAGGCGCCGATAAGGATCCTGGTTTTGAGAATATTCACGAAGACAACCCGTTCATGGGGCTGAGAAGCATCCGTCTTTCGTTGCGTCATACGCCGATGTTCCGCACGCAGTTGCGCGCCATCCTTCGCGCGAGCGTCTATGGAAAGGCGAAAGTCATGTTCCCTTTGGTCTCGACGATTTCAGAATGGCTTTACGCCAAGGCAATTTTCAAAGAAGTCTGCGACGATCTTGCCGAGGAGGGGATCCCCTTCGACCACGATATTCCGCTCGGCGTTATGGTTGAGACTCCTGCAACCGTCGTAATGCTCGATCAATTTGTCGCCGAAGACGTCAAGTTTTTCAGCTTGGGAACGAACGACCTCCTTCAATACACCATGGCGGTTGATCGAAGCAACGAGCGCGTTCAGAGTCTCTACGCTCAAGAGTCGCCCCCGCTCCTACGACTCATTCAGCACACCGTCGAAGTCGCCAATCGCTACGAAAAGGAAGTCTCGCTCTGCGGTCAGATGGGAAGTATGCCGGCGTGTATTCCGCTTCTCCTGGGGCTCGGCTTGCGGTCGATTAGCGTTTCGCCGGGTATGATTCCGCAGATGAAAAATATCTGCGCCTCTTTCTCCATCGAAAAGTGCAAGGAGATTGCGCGCGAGGCGCTCAACTGCAAAACGGCGCTGGACGTCCGCTCCTACCTCAGACGTGAATACCGCGCCGTCATGGGGAATTCGATTTAATTTACCGTATACTTGTTATTCCGTTTTGCGTCAACTTTGCCCACGTTCGCGTGGAAAATCAGACGACCAATCGGCGTTGAAAGGAAGAGCGCGCGGACGGAACTTTTGAACGACGGAAGGTCGCGCGACGATAGACGCTCGCGCGGCGTCGACGTGCGGCAAACTCCTGGACGAGCGCCGTTTGCGTCGCCTTCCACCTTTTTGCGTCAGGAATACTTTTTATGTCTCAAAAAATGCTTATCAACGCCCGGCTCCCGGAAGAGCTCCGGATCGCGGTCGTTGAAAACGACGCGCTCGAAGAACTGTACGTCGAACGCACCGCGAACGACAACTATGTCGGCAATATTTACAAGGGCGTCGTCGTCAACATCGAACAAGGGTTGCAAGCGGTTTTCGTCGATTTTGGCGTCGGCCAAAACGGCTTCCTTCACATTAGCGACGTTGAGCCGCACTATTTCAAGCAGGCTCCAAATTTCAAACCTCAAGAGGAGGAGCGACGTCCCGGTTGGCGGCGCCGTCATGACGACGACGATCTTCTCAATTCCGGTCGTCCGCGCCATAAACCGCCGATACAAGACATTTTCCAGCGCGGCGACGAGGTTTTGGTTCAAGTCATTAAGGAAGGTATCGGTTCCAAAGGTCCGACCCTCTCCACCTACGTCAGTATTCCCGGTCGCTATCTCGTCCTTATGCCTTCTTTAGGAAGGGTCGGCGTGTCGCGAAAGATCACCGACGAGTCCGTGCGCCGAAAGCTTCGTTCTCTCATGGACGAGCTTGATCCGCCGAAGGGGCTCGGTTTCATCGTTCGCACCGCCGGTTCGGATCGTACGAAGAAAGACCTTGCCTTTGACCTCGCATACCTCATGCGGTTGTGGCGTTCCATCGTTCGTCGCGTTAAGAATCTTCCAGGCCCCGTCGGAATTTACGAAGAAAGCGACGTCGTTATTCGAACGATTCGCGACGTCTTCACCTCCGAAATCGACGAAATTATCGTCGACGAAAAGGGCGCTTACGACCGCGCCAGGGAGTTCATGGAAGGCGTCATGCCTCGATATAAGGATCGTATTTCATACTATTCCGGCGTCGAGCCCCTCTTTACGAAGTACGGAATGGATTCGGAGATTGCCAAGATCAACTGCCGCACCGTCCCTCTGCGCGACGGCGGATCGATTGTAATCGACCAGGCGGAAGCGCTCGTCGCGATCGACGTCAATAGCGGAAGCTTCAGAATGACGGAATCCCCTGAAGAGACGGCGTTCCAGCTGAACCTGCGCGCGGCGAAAGAGATCGCGCGCCAGATTCGTCTTCGCGATCTCGGCGGCGTAATCGTCAACGACTTCATCGACATGGCAAGCGAACAGCATCGTCGCGCCGTCGAACGAACCTTGCGCGACGCCATGAAGCGCGATCGCTCGAAGACGAGAATCCTTCGCACAAGTCCTTTCGGGCTCATCGAAATGACGCGTCAACGCGTTCGCCCAGGCGTGCGTCGTTCCGGATATCGCGAGTGCCCGTGCTGTCGCGGCGGCGGCGCGATCAAGACGCTCGAAAGCATGACGCTCGAAATTATGCGCGTCTTGGCGTTGGCCGTCCAGGAAAAACGCGCCGCATTGATTACCGTTAGCGTCGCCGAAGAGGTCGCGAGTTACGTAAACAACAAGAAGCGTCAACAACTTGCGAAGTTTGAAGACGAATGTTCTGCGTCGATCGTCGTGCGACCCGCCGCCAACGTTTGGCCCGAGTCCCTCGAAGTCGAGATTTTCGACGAAAACAACAAACGCATCCCCTTTACTCGCGGGGGAGAAAACGCCGGTAACGGACGGTAAAATCGAAAGAAAACGCAAGGCGTCCCCTTGTCAGGAGGGGAACGTCTTGTAAAATTTGTCTGTTTGTATTCGTTCCCTTTTGCCTTCGCGCGACGCGCGAATGGAACCGGGGTTTCCGGCCTTGCTGCTCCGCGCTTGAAAAGTCCTGCGCGTTGAGCGCGCGCGGTTTTCGCTTGAAAGTCGCGTTCTTTTGTGTCCTGCGCTGGGAAGAAAACGACAGGATGCGATGTGTATCGAGCTCGGAACGAGCCTTGCGCTCGTCCCGGTCTGACAAAGGACCTTTTACAATGTACGCTATTTTTAAAGACGGCGGCCACCAGCACAAGGCTGAAGTTGGTCGTAAGATGTTCATCGAACTCCGTAAAGACGTCAACGTCGGCGACACGATTGAATTCAACGAAGTTCTCCTCGTCGGTTCCGAAGAAGGCGTCGCCGTTGGTCAGCCCAACGTCGAAGGCGCGAAAGTTGTCGCGACTGTTCTTGGCGAAGTCAAGGCCCCCAAGGTCATCATTCGCTGGTTCCGTCGCCGTAAGAACAGCCGCCGCAAGAACGGCCATCGTCAGCAGTACACCGAGATTGAAATCAAGGAAATCGTTCGTTAATCGACGATCTCACCCTTGCTGAAATCAATAAGGAGCGTTTCTCGCGATTCGCTCCTTTTTTATTTTCTACGCGTCCTTCTCGTCGAAACGACGTATTCCGTCGATAAACTCCGCGCGTAACTCGTCAAAACTCCTATCCGACGCCTCAAGACGCCGGGCCCCGTCTCGACACAGAGAACGAAACCACGTTTCTTGACGTTTCGCGAAGTTGCGCGTGCTTTGACTTATCCGCTCTATCGCTTCGTCGAGGGAAAGCTCTCCGTGAAGAACGCGCGACGTCTCCCTATAGCCGACCGCCTTCGACGACGTCGGACCAAGTTCGACTCCGCGCTCTTCGAGAAGCCGAACCTCTTCTAAAAAGCCTTCTTCCATCATGAGTTTCACGCGCTGGTTGATGCGGGCGTACAGCTCCTCTCGAGGGCGCGTGAGAATGAAGACGCGACATGGATCGACGAGGGGAGGCGCGTCAAACTGCGTTTGCTGGGAAGAAATCGGATTCCCCGTGAGTTTATAAACTTCGAGCGCTCTAACCAGACGTTTAACGTCGTTCGGATGGAGTCTTTGCGCGGCGGCTGGATCGACGACGCTTAGCTCTCGCCATAACGTTCCCGGAGTAACTTCTTCGCGCTCCTTGAGTCGCGCTCTAAGTTCGGGATCCGCGCCCGGCGACTCGAAAACGCCAAAAAGAATCCCCTTCAGATAGAGGGGCGTCCCGCCGACAAAGAGCGCCTTTTTCCCGCGCGATTCGATATCCGCCACGACGCGTTCCGCTTCTTTCAGATAGTCGACAAGAGAATACTCTTCTTCTGGATCGACGACGTCAAAGAGATGGTGCGGAACGCCCTGACGTTCTTCCATCGTCGGTTTCGCGGTTCCGACGTCCATTCCGCGGTATATCGCCATCGAATCGAGGGAAACGATCTCGGCGCCGATCTCCTGCGCCGCAGCAATGCCAAGCGCCGTTTTACCGCTCGCTGTCGCCCCGGTGAGAAAAAACGCGCGCGCGAAAGGCGACGCGACGACGTGATTATGAATTTCTTGCGTCATATGATCCTCCGCGTACGAGGGCGACGTGCTGCGCGCGCATTGCGCAAAAGGAAATGCGACGCGAAAAAAAACGTTTATAATCGGTTGAAAAGGCGCGCTAAAGGGGCGCCTCGCCTTGCCGACGATTTCTATTTTGGTATAATATACACGATACGCGTCGGCGGACAAGCGTTCGATTACCGCGCTTTGACGCGTTGGAGGCAGGAGATGGCGGAAAGAAGGAAAACCGGCGGCGGAACGGACCGACGCTCGAAGAACGGACGTCGGAAAAAAGCGAAGATCAACGATCCTTTTGCTATTCCGCCTAATCCTCTGGGATTTCAATTCCTTGCGGAGCGTCGACCTGCGCGCGCGTCTCAATTTGGTACGATTCTGCCCTCGATTATCGCCAAATACGGGCTAGGGCGAAAGCTTAGCGTCGAACGATTTCACGAGGCGTGGGACGCCGCGTTGGAGAAGGTTTTCGGCGTCGAGGAGAATGAATTTTCTTCCGATACTTTCGGCGAAGAGGGATCGTCTCGACTCGAGACGTTTCGCAAATACGCGCGTCCTACGACTTTTCGCGGCGGCGTTTTGCGCGTCGAGGTCGTCTCAAATCTCCTCGCTGGCGAATTGCAATATTCGACCCCTGAGCTCCTCGCCGAGTTGCGTCGGCTCCTCCCTCACGAAAAAATCGAGCGTTTAAAGATCGCCGTTCGGTAGCGGCGAATCCTAATTGTGGCGGCGGTTCAGGCCCCGTCTGTTTTTGTCCCCTTTCGGGACTTCTTTGGATGATAGAGATACGATATGAGCGACTCCTCTGAAAACCGCAATGATTTGACACAAAACCGACCGGAGAACGAGGCTCGACAGCCTGCCGCCGCTCCCGAGGCGTCAAATGACGCGCAAAACGTATCCGACGCTTCGATCCCGCGCGCAAATTCCTCATATACCGCCGAGGATATGCAGCATCTGAGCGACCTTGAACACGTTCGTTCCCGTCCGTCCATGTATATCGGCGACGTCACCTCGATGGGACTCCATCACCTTGTCAACGAGGTCGTCGACAACTCTCTCGACGAAGCTCTCGCCGGCTTTGCGTCCTCTATCTCCGTCATGGTTAATCCCGACGGTTCCGTTACTGTTGAAGACGACGGACGCGGGATTCCCGTCGACATTCACCCCGATCTGGGATGCTCCACCCTTCAAGGCGTGATGACTGTTCTGAAATTCGGCGGAAAGTTTTCTAAGGGCGCGTATCAGACCTCCGGCGGGTTGCACGGGGTCGGCGTAACGGTGGTAAATTTCTTGTCGGAGTGGTGCAATGTGGAAGTGTGCCGCGACGGTTATTCATGGTATCAAGAATATGAACGCGGGGTTCCGACGTGCGAAGTGCGTCGCGGCGCGGCGACGCAAAAAACGGGGACAAAGACGACTTTTAAGCCGGATCCGGAAATCTTTACCGACGTTAAGTACGACTACAGCGTCCTGTACCATCGTCTTCAAGATCTCGCGTTCTTGAATCCTCAAATTACGATCACGTTTAAGGATATGCGCGACGGGCGCGGCGACGTTTTCCATTATGAAAACGGACTCGTCGATTTCGTTCACAACCTCAACCGCGAGGATTGCGCGCATCCCGACGTCATCTTCGCGTCGGGCTCCGCCGATAACGTTCAGGTCAACGTCGCGTTGCAGTATTCGACCGACTATAGCGAGACGGTGCGCACGTATGTCAACAACGTTCATACGGTCGAAGGGGGAACGCATTTGACGGGGTTCCGCCGCGCGTTGACGAACGTCTTGAGTCGTTACGGAACGAACAATAACCTCTTTAAGAATACGACGCCCCAAGGCGAAGACTTCCGCGAGGGGCTTACGGCGGTTATCTCCGTGCGCGTCCCCGAACCCCTTTTCCAGGGGCAGACGAAGACGAAGCTCGGCAACCCCGAAGTCGACGGTATCGTCGGGTCAATCTTCGGCTCTTGTCTTGAAAAATATCTTGAAGAGAACCCCGCGACCGCGAAGATCATCGTCCAAAAATCGGTGATAGCGGCGGAAGCGCGCGAAAGCGCAAGAAAAGCGCGCGAGATGGTTCACGCGCGAAAGAACGCGCTGAGTCATGGCGGCATGCCCGGAAAATTGCGCGACTGCACGAGCCGCGAAGTCGATAAATGCGAAATCTACCTCGTGGAAGGAAACTCCGCGGGCGGTTCTGCGGAAGGCGGACGTATTCGAGAATTCCAGGCGATCCTTCCCCTGCGCGGTAAGGTTATCAACGCCTACAAGGCGCACGACATGCGCGTTTTGAAGAATGAAGAAATTCAGAGTATGATTACCGCCTTCGGCGTCGGGTACGGAAGCGAAACGGATCTTTCCAAGCGTCGCTACGGCAAAGTCGTCATCATGACGGACGCCGACGTGGACGGTTCGCATATTCGAACCCTCCTCTTAACCTTCTTCTATCGTCAGATGTACGATCTCGTGAAGGGGGGATTCGTCTACGCGGCGCAACCGCCTCTTTTCCGCGTGCGCAAGAAGAATAGCAAAGACGGAAAAGCGCGATACGTCCAGACGGACGAGGAGATGAAGAAAGAGCTCCTCGAAGCGGGAATCCAGAACGCGCGTTTTTCTCCCAACGACGGAAGGATCATCGAAGGGGAGGAGATGACGCGTTTGTGCCGTCTCCTGAGCGTGATTGAAGACTCCGTTCAGGCGCTCGAACGTCGCGGTTACGGACTCAAGAAGCTCGCGCTGCTCCAAAACCCGGAGACGGAAGCGCTCCCAATGTATCATGCGACGTGGAACAAGGTCGAGTCGTGGCTCTTTGATCGTCACGAATACGACGAGTATGTCGAGAAGATTCAGAAGGAGACGGGCGTTTCTTCCGACGCTTTGACCGTTTCGATCTCCGAGGCGCTCAATAATTCGGCGAATTTCGACGAAAACGCCGATACGGACGCGAAGCTGCGGGTCGTCGAGCTCTTTGAAGTGCGTTCGTTGAACAAATACTTGAAGCAACTTCGCGATGAATTTGGTTTCGGAATTGATTCTCTTTTCCCGATCGAACGTATCGGCGAGGAAGGGTCGCGTTATGCGCTCCTGCGCGGCGACTCCGAAATCGGCGTGGAGGATTTGCGTTCGCTACTGACGACGATTCGCGAAGCCGGCGAAAAAGGATGGCAGATCACCCGCTTTAAAGGTCTTGGCGAAATGGATCCCGAAGAGTTGCGCGAAACGACCCTTGATCCGAATAACCGCACCCTTGTTCAAATAACGATGGACGACGCGGAAGCGGCGGACGACATATTCCGCGTTCTCATGGGCGAACAGGTCGAACCGCGACGCGAATTTATCGAGAAATTTGCGCTCGACGCCAGACTCGACGTTTGACGTAGCGCGGTTTGCTATCACGCATTTTTTTCTGACGACCGTTTCGCGCGGCGAATGGAAAGTTATTATGACGAAACACAAAGCGAACGGCGACTCGAAGAGCGAACGCCGAAACGACGCGCTCTCCCTCGACGGCGCCCAGAATAGGCGCGAACTCGCGGAGACCTTCTGCGCGTCCGGCGCCGAAGCGCTCGCCGAAGGAGATTTTGACGAAGCGTTTGACGCCTATAAACGCGCCGCAAAGCTCGATCCAAACTCCACGAAACCTCGAATCGGCGTCGGCCAGGTCTGGCTCTCTTACGAACGTTATGATTTGGCTTTGGAGGAAGCGCAAGCCGCGATTAAGCTCGACAAAAATCTCGGGGAAGCTTACGAACTTCGAGGGCACGCTTATCGTCTCCTCGAAAAATTCCGCGAAGCCGTCGACGATTACAATCGCGCGATCGAACTCAATAAACGCGCCTATCTCTCTTACTATGGTCGCGCGATCGCTCGCGATATGCTCGGCGAAGTCGACGCGGCTCTGAGCGATTTTGGCGCGTGTCTCAAAATCGCTCCCGAATTCGTCTCCGCATATTACGATCGCGGCGTACTCCTGGCGAACGCCCTTCGGTACGACGAGGCGATCGACGATTATTCGAAGGCGATAAAGCTCGATCCGAATTTTGTCCATTGTTACGTCGCGCGCGGAGAAGCTCTCTACGAAAGAGGACTGTTACGACGCGCGTTGCAAGATTTTGACCGCGCCGTCGAACTCGATCCTGAATCTCCCGACGCGTATTATTACCGTTCCCTTGTTCACCGCGAATTAGGTTCGGAACGCATTGCAAGACGCGATCTACAAACCGCTTGTGAACTCGGGTTCGACGTTGAGCGCGACGCGTAACGCGCGCTTTCTCCGCTCATTCTAAGCTATTTTCTTCAAGGATTTGACGACATGAAAATCATGGCGCCCGCGGGTGACGCGGAACGACTAGCCGCCGCTATCAAGGCGGGCGCGGACGAAGTCTATATGGGAATCGCCGGCTTCGGCGCCAGGCGTTTCGCCAAAAATTTTTCCGTCGACGAATACGTCCGCGCTATCGACGAGGCGCACCGTTGCGACGTCTCCGTTCACTTAACCTTCAATACGATCATGTCCGACGCCGAACTGGACGGCGTATACGAGGATATGAAGCGCCTCTATGAAACCGGGCTTGACGAAGCGATCGTTCAGGATATGGGCGTCGCGACATGGTTGCGCGAGAATTTCCCAGAGCTCCGCGTCTGCGCATCCACGCAATTGTCCCCCGCGACGGTCGAAGAGGCGCTTTGGTACGAAAGTCTCGGATTCTCACGGATCGTGTTAGCGCGAGAACTCTCGCTTCAGGAAATCGCCGCTATTCGCGCGAAAACAAAGATTGAAATGGAAGTCTTCGTTTCCGGAGCGCTCTGCCTGGGCGCTTCCGGTAAATGTTATCTTTCCAGTTTTATCGGCGGTCGCAGCGGAAATCGCGGCATGTGCGCTCAGCCGTGTCGACAATGCTATCGCGCGGAACAACTCGATTCCGCGAACCGCGCCCACGATCCGAAATACGGATATTTTCTATCCCTCCGCGATCAATTGCAAGGACGCGACGAAATCGCCGAGTTGGCGCGCGTCGGCGTCGATTCTCTGAAAATCGAAGGGAGAATGAAATCCCCTGCGTACGTCTACGAAATCGTCCGATATTACCGCGATCTCGTCGATTCGATCGCGGAAACCCCCGTCGCGGAGAGAAACCAACGTCTCTCGATGAAGGCGTCCTCCCTCGCGGGAACGCCCAAAAGCGACGAAGAAAGACGTCTGGACGTCGCGGCCCTCTTTAATCGCGGCTACGATCGCGGATATTTTCACGAACATGATCCCGCGATCGTCAACGAATACTATTCCTCAAATTTCGGCGTCGAGGTGGGGAACGTGCAAGGGAACGCCGTGCGATTGACTCAGAGCCTCCGCAATGGCGACGGCGTCGTCTTTCTCGACGACGAGGCGCGAAAACTCGGCGGACTCAACGTCAGCGGAATAAGCCTTGTCGATCCGACAAATCCGCGTCGTTCGCGAATCGTCGAATCCGCCGAACCGGGGGATCGCGTTCGTTTTCACGAGCCGATACCAGAGGGCGCCGTCTATCTGTATCGCACCTTTAACTATCGCCTTAACAAAGAGATCGAAAACGCGCTTGTTCAGACGCGGCGACGTACGCCCGTCTCCGCGCGACTTGTCGCCAAGGTCGGACGACCTTTGGAGATTACGCTTCGTTCTGCGCGCGCCTACGTTCAAGCGCGCGCGCAGCAGCCCGTCGCCCCCGCGCAAAAGAAAGGCGCCGACCGCAAGTCCCTTATCGAAGCGTTCGACCGATTCGGAGAGACTCCTTTCTATCTCGCTCAGGTAAAATGTGATTTTGACGAAAACGCGTTCGTGCCGAAATCCCTCCTCAATCAGTTGCGTCAGGAGGCCGCCGTCCAACTCGAAGAACGCGTCCTCGAATCCTATCGCAGAACCGCGCCGACGCCTCAGACTCCGGCTACGCCCCAGAAAAACCCGGTCGACGTTGCGGAGAACGCCGACGATTTGGCGCCTCCCCGCCTTCATACCGAGTCGAAACTCGAGTCGATTCTACCCTATGTCGCCGTTTCCGTTCGTACCCGCGCTCAATACGACGCGTGCAAAGACTTTGGCGTCAAAACGATTTATCAAGAGACGCTCCCCGTGCAATACGAAGGGCGAAAGCGCTTCTACGAAAGTCCGCTCTTCTCGCCGATCGCCGGGTCGACGGCGGAAGCGCTGCGACTCGAAGAGGAAGGGAAGGAATTCGCGCTCGACTGGTTCTTCAACGTGGCGAATGCGCGCGCCGTTCGTTTTCTGGCAGAGCGTTTTACAAAGGTCAAGACGATCTACCTTTCCCCTGAGATATCCGACCATGCGATCGACGCGATCTTTGAAAATCTGGGCGATTATCAGGAGGAACGACGCGTGACCCTCGGACTTCCCGTCTACGGAAGACTCCTGGCTATGTACACGCAAAAAACGCTCTTCGACGCGCCGCGCGAGTTGATTACGAACGCCGACGATCGTCGCCTTATCGTACTCAAGAACGCCGCGCGCGAGAAACCGGAGGGAGGCGACGCGGAGACTTCCGCTACGGGTAGTTCCGTCTATCTTGAAGAACCGCTAGATATTCTCGACGCCCTTCCGTGGATCTTGGGCTCGGGGATCGGCGAAGTTCGATTGTGCTTTACCGACGAAAACGCGCAGGAGACGCGAGCGCTCCTCGAACGCGCCTGCGCGACGAAATCTACCGGACGCTACTCGACTTTCTCCTACGGATACACGCGAAACGGCGTTTTTTGAGTTGCGATAAAGGCGCTAGAGAGATATGGCGCGCATGAAAAGAAAAAGGGAAGACGACGAGTCCGTCTTCCCTCTCATTTTAGGCCGGAGTTTTTCGCGAAGACTCCGGCGGTCTTTCAAGCTATACGTCTATTGATCACGCTTCGGTGAAGACGCTCTTGTCGGCGCCGCAAACCGGGCAAACCCAATCTTCGGGCAAATCTTCGAAAGCCGTGCCGGGAGCGATTCCGTTTTCAGGATCGCCGACTTCTGGATCATAGACATAACCGCATGGTTCGCATACGTATTTCGTCATTGGTGATACTCCTCTTGTTAATAACGGTATATTGTATTTATTTTTGAAGTTCGTTTCTTAGTATTTTGATTGTAATTCTATTCACTGAAAGGAAAAGGCCCGGAGACGCGTTTTCTCCGGATCAATTCCCTTTAGCAAAGTCTAGCGTTATCTGGAAACGCGTTAGAGACATTGTATCGATTGAGACGCGCGGCGTCAATCGAGCGTTAGGAAGCATTACTCCTTTGGTTAGAGTTCGATTTCGAGAGTTTCTCCTTCCTGAATCGCGTACTCCTTCGCGTCGCCGTTGGCAAGACGCGCTTCAACGCGTAGCTGGCCGTCATCCGCGCGGGAGACGAGAAGGTCGAAGGTCTTTCCAAACGCGCGAACGTTTTTGAGTTCCATCGAGGGCCATTCTTTCGGAAGGCGCGGCGTCGTTTCAAATTTGTGGAAGCCCGTCGGACGTATGCCGAAGAGTCCTTCCGTTATGACGCGACAGTACAACGCGCTCTCTGCGGAGAGATGGCGTTGAATCCCTTCTGGCCACGCTTCGATCGGGTAGGGGACGTGTTCTCCTAATAAACGGACGCGCGAGTAATAGCGCAGTTTGTCAAGCGCGATTTCTTGCGCCCCGACCGCGAAGACCCCGCGCAACGCGTACAGAGTCGAGCGATCCCAGAACGTAGAGCTCCCTTCTTGCGTTAGGAGACCGTTTTCCGTCCAAAGGATGTCGGAGAAGAGCGCTTTGATCGTTTCATCCGCGCGCTCGTCGATTCCCACGACGAAAGGAACGCAGATCCACGAGCGAAGCAAGTCGCAGCCCTTATAGTATTGATACGTCTTATAACCGTGAACGGTCGCGCCGAAATAGCGTTCGATATTTTCGCGAAGCGTCGCGGCTTCACGTTCGTACTCTTCGAGTTGCGCGGCGGAGACTCCAAGCTCTTTTCCGAGATAACGCGCGCTTGTCAACGCGTCGTAGTACAGGCACGACGTGCAAAGGTTGGCGTCTCCCGCGGGGAAACGTCCTTCGAGTTCGTCGCTGTCAGACTCGACGACCCCTTCCGCGTTAAGACGGCGTTTGCAGTATTCCAAACACCATTCGACGAGCGGCCAGAGATCCTGCGCTTCCTGGAGGTCTGCTCGCGCGAGAAGATAACGACTCGCGCCGTACGCGATCATCGCTTGATCGCCGCGATCCCCCGCGCCTTGCCAGACGTCGATTCCCTCGGCGATGATCGACGAAGGAATCCGACGGTATTCGTCGTTCATAAAACGCGCGAAATGACGATAGGAGTTGTACGCGCTTTCTCGTGCGGTCGGATATTCCATAAACGCAAAGAAGGGGTTCGCGTATTCCGCTTGATCGTTCGCCCAGATCGCCGCGTAATACGATTCGCCGCCGGGCCCGTGCATCAAGCCCCCCGCGGTGCGGTAGACGCTTTCGCAGGCGCGAATCTTCGCGAACGCGAACGCTCGATCGATTGTTTCTTCCGGCGTATCAAGGACGAGTTCGTCCCACATCGTCTCGACGAACGCCGCGCGCGCAGCTTCTTCCGCGTCAAAATCGATCGCCTGCTCATTCTCTCCTTTTCCTTCGCTATATCCTTGAACGACGAAATCATAACGCGCGCTCTCTCCCTTTTGGAGAACCGCGCTCTTCTCGCCAAAGAGCTCTTCAACGAGGGAGTACGATCCGTTGACTCCTTGCGCGGCGTCGGTTTGCGTTACGTTGCGATATAGCGGCGTTTCGACGGTGATCGCGCTTTCAGACGCGTTCGTCAGAGTAAGGCGTTCGATGATGAAAGGCCCTTTCGTCGAGGGGAAGAGCTTTCGCTCCGCTTGGAGCGCGCCGCCATTGGCGAGTGAATAGCGACTCTGAACCGTTAGAAATCCGTTGAGGGAAACTCTTTCGACCTTTTCCCCCGAAAGGGGTGCGCCGTCGACGGTGAAGTAGGAGAGGAGATTGACGTCGAACCGACGCATAAGGCTGGCGTGCGTGTTGTTGGGGATCGTGCGAAGCATCGGCCAGACGACGGAACGGCTCAGCGTAAAGGCGCCCGTCTCGTCGACGCCGTACCGCAAGACGGTCGAAACTTGTTCGCCGCTTGCTTCGATATGGTCGGCGTGCGGAATGGATTTTTCCGAGAAATCCGACCATTGAATCGAACCGTCCGATTGGAGGGACCACCGCATAGCGTCGTCCGCGCCGCGCGACGCCGTATTATTGACGAGGAGGGCTCCCATTGCTATGAACGCCGCGAAAATACTATAGAATCGTCTCATTGTTGACCTTTCTGACATTAGATATTTTCTTTCATTGTACCCGCGACGCACGTATTTTGCCACTTCTCCAAAAGAAAAGGACGCGACCGACTAGAAGCCGATCGCGTCCCCATGAAGACGACGTCTCATTAGTTGCGCGCCAAAAGACCGTCTTTCAAATCGTTCGGCGCTTGGCCCTTCAGGACATAACGTTGTTTCTTGCCCGTAGGCGTGTAGGGAAGCTCTTCCACGAAGCGATAATAGCGCGGCGTGGTGAAGCCCGAAAGGCTCGGACTCTCGGCGCAGAATTGTAGAAGCTCGCGAACGGTTAAGGACGGATCTTTGGGAACGATATAGGCGACGAGCGCTTGGCCGCGCGCCATCTCCGAGACGGGAACGACGATGCAGTCGCTGACTTTCGCGTTTTTGCAGATCGCCTCTTCAATCGGTTGCGGGTAGATATTTTCCCCCGCTGAGATCATCATGTCGTCCTTTCGCCCGACGATCGAGATATACTCTTCTTCGTCCCAGATCGCCAAGTCGCCGGTATAGAGATAACCGTTGTGGAATTTCTTTGCGGATTCTTCGGGCTTGTTGTAGTACGCGTGGGGGCCCTTGGTGGAGCAGCGGACGATGACTTCGCCGAGCGTTTTTTTGTCTTTCGGCACGAGCTTCGTGGGATCGCCCCAGCCGTCTTCGATCGGTTCGACGAGGACGACGTTGTCGTCGTACGCCGCGCGACCCGCTGTGCCCGCTTTTTCCGGAAGCGCGCTCGAATCAAGGAACGTGCTCAAGAAGCCTTCCGTCGTCCCGTAGCTGTTGATGAATTTGACGCCGGTGAAGACGCTTTGCAGATAGGTGCAGGTCGCCTTTTCAAGGTCGCTTCCCATCATGACGAGAAGACGAACGGATTTGATGTTCGCGAGAACTTTTTCTTGTTTGCGCGCGACCATGATCGCGGCGGAAGGAACGCCGAGAAGGATTGTGACGCCGCGCTTTTGGATATTCTTCAGGCAGACCGTCGGATTAAAGCGTTTTAAAACGACGACTTCGCCGCCAAGATAAAGAGTTGGGGTCAAACCGCCATGGAAACCGCCGCGATGGAACCACGGGGTGGTGTTGATCGTGACGTCGGTCGCGAAGATCGGATAGCGCATGGCGACTTCGTGAACGGAGAAGACTTCGTTCATGCGAGAGAGGGGAACGCCTTTGGCGCGTCCCGTCGTTCCGGAAGTGTAGAGACGTACGATTTCGTCGAAGATGGAGACGTTTTCCGGCGTGGGAGGATTGGAGTCGGAGGCGTCTTTGAAGAACTCTTCGTAATCGACGGCTTCCTCGACGAGAACTGTCGCGGGAGAGCCGACGCGAATCTTGAGGGAAGGAACCTCGACCCCTTCTTCCTTTGCGCGTTGGAAAGAATTCTTCATGAGCTCTTCGAGCTCGAAGTCGTAGACGAGGATCTGAGGTTTGCTATCGCCGAAGAAGTAGAGGACTTCGTTCGGCGAGTAGTTATAGTTGATCGGGCAGAAGATAGCGCCGAGCTTTTCAGAAGCTAAATAGGCGACGACAAATTCAATCGTGTTGAAGAGCGCGACTCCGAAAGTTTCGCCCTTCTTGAGCCCGGCGTTTGCCAAGGCGTTCGCCAATTTATTGGCGGTCGCGTTGAGCTGGGCGTACGTCAGCGAAATATTCTGAGTTGGATCGCTAACGGCGACCTTGTTCGCGAAGTGACGCGCGTTGCGTTCAAAGCCGCGGATAAAGTCGAATTCGCTTTCAAATTGCGCTTTGAGCGCTAAAACTTCAGGAGAAAGATTTGTCGTTGTCATAACTGTCCTATTTGGAGTGAACGAGTTTCCCCGCTCGTCCTAGGACGCGTTATTTTTTAGGCGCGTCCTTATCGACGAGCGCGAAAAAGAGTCGTGCTTTTACGCTTAACTGACCGTTGACAAAACCCTTGCAATCGGTGAAGTAGAACGGTTCTTTGATCGTTTCTACGCGACACTCGGAATTGAAGGTTTCGCCAGGCTGAACCATTCTTTTGAGACGAACGGAGTCGAGCCCGACAAGGAGCGGGGTTTTATTCTCCGGGACGCCGTCCTTTAAGAGGAACGCGGACGTCTGCGCGAGGATTTCGCACAATATCACGCCGGGAGTGACCGGAGCGCCGGGAAAATGACCTTGGAGAAACCATTCGTCTCCCTTGATTAACAAGCTTCCGCGCGCGACCCCGTCGTCGCCAAGATCGACGGAATCGAGAAGGAGCATCGGCTTGCGGTGGGGAAGATAATTTTCAATATTTTCGACAAGCATGGCGTTTAACCCTTAATTTTAGTGTATGTCCAAGTTGCAGTTCAAACGCAGCGTCGGATGGCGACGCACGCGTTATGTCCGCCAAAACCGAAGGAATTGGAGATCGCCAAATCCACGCTTGCCTCGCGTTTTACATTCGGAACGTAATCGAGATCGCATTCAGGATCAGGTTCGAGGAGGTTGATCGTCGGAGGAACGACGTTCTCTTGCAACGCTTTCGCGCAAACGATCGCCTCGATCGCGCCCGCGGCGCCGAGCATATGACCCGTCATTGATTTCGTGGAGCTTACAAGAAGCTTACGCGCTTCTTCTTCTCCAAAGGCGAGTTTGAGCGCGCGCGTTTCCGCGAGGTCGTTCAACGTGGTGCCGGTGCCGTGCGCGTTGACATAGACGCGTTCGCCCGCCTTCCAGTTCGCTTCTTCAAGCGCCAGCGAGACCGCTTTACCCGCGCCGGATCCGTCCGCTTTCGGCGCCGTCATATGATACGCGTCGCAAGTCGTCCCGTATCCGACGACTTCGCCGTAAATCGTTGCGCCGCGCGAAACCGCGCGTTCATATTCCTCAAGAACAAGAGCGCCCGCGCCCTCCGCAGGGACGAAACCGCCGCGACGTTTGTCGAAGGGAAGAGACGCTTCCGACGGATTATCGGTCGTCGCTAGCGCCTTCATCGCATTGAATCCCGCCAGACCGACTTCGACGATCGGCGCTTCGCAACCTCCTGTCACTACGACGTCGGCGTAACCATGACGAATCGCGCGAGTCGCTTCGCCGATCGCGTGCGAGCCGGACGCGCACGCCGTCACTGCGGGAATCGCTTGACCGCAGAACCCGAAATGAATCGCGATCGTTCCAGAGGGCATATTCGCTATCATCATCGGAACGAAGAAGGGAGAAACGCGACGCGCTCCCTTTTCCACGAGCTTACGACAGTTGAGCTCCGTCGTTTCGAACCCGCCGATTCCTGTTCCGAAGTAGACCGCCGCGCGATAAGGGTCGACCGTTCCGACCACTTTACTCTGTTCGACCGCTTCAATCGCCGCGGCGAGCGCGAATTGAGCGCTGCGATCCGTGTGGCTCGCGTCTTTCGCGCTCTGATATTTTTCTGGATCAAAGTCTTTCACTTCCGCCGCTAAGGAGGATCGAATATTCGACGGATCAAAACGCGTGATACGATCGATTCCGCACTTACCGGCGAGAAGATTATTCCAAAACGCTTCGACTCCAATGCCGATAGGGGATACCGCCCCCATGCCCGTGATAACGACTCTTCGATTCATCTTTTACTTCTGATCCTTTCAGGTCGATATCGCGCGAGACGTCGAAGCGGAAAAGGAACTAGTTTGTCGCTTCGTCAATCGCGGCGACGATATCGCCGACCGTTCTTATTTGTCCAGTTTCTTCGATCTCAATGCCCAGTTTGTCTTCGAGCTCCATAAGAAGCTCCGCCGCGTCAAGCGAGTCGATTCCAAGCATTTTAAGGTCGTCTTCTGCGCCAATCCCTTCGGGATCGAGTCCGAGACGTTTAGCGAGACCACGCGTCACCAACTGAAAAGCGTCCATTTTCATTCTCCGTACCGAGTCGTTTTCGACAATGAGGGGGGACGCTAAAAAAGGAAGTTAGGAAACAGCGCCGCCCCGAGCTTTCTTTAGTTATCACTGATAACTAAAGGCTAGTATAACGAACGCTAACTCGGCGTCAATACGCGTCGCGCCGAATTTAAGAAGACTCTGACTTTTTTACGAACTTTTTTACACTCATTATTTACTATTGTACGGAGCCGGTTTAGGGAGCTCTTCGCCAGGTTCGGGACCCAATTTCGAGAGAAATTCCTTTAATTCTTTCGTTTGGAAAGCCCCTTCTGACTCAAACGCAAGCGTCCAAGGAAGCTCAAATTCCCTCTCCACAAGCGTGCGAACGAAACGGATCATCATTTCCCCGTAAGGCAACTCGTTATTGATAAACATCAGCGCGAAACCGTAGATTTGCGAGCGCACGACGTACATCTTGACGCGCGCGATGCGCAAATCCACGCCTTCTTGACGACAGTACTCCAAAAGCAACTCTTTAGAATAGTCGCTTAGGCGCGCTTTGACGTCCATGTAGCTCGAATCGAGCGTTTCTCCCTTGAGCATGAGAACGGAGTTGTATCGCGGATTTTCGACGAGGAAGCGGATATAGTCGACGGCGAATTCGATGAGAATTTCGCGGATCGACGCGCCCTTCATTCGATCGATAATCCTCTGTTGGCGCTTGAGCCACTCTTGGGAGATGTAGTCGAGGATTGCGACGACGAGTTCTTGACGATTTTTGAAGTGCTTATACGGCGCGGCGCAGGACGCTCCGCACGCCGCGGCTACGCGACGAACGGAGAAGCGCTCGAAACCGACTTCTTCGATTTCGTCGATCGCCGCGAGAATGAGACGTTGACGCAATGGGAGCGCGGCGAATTTTTCGGGCGTAAGACGCGCTTTCGCTTGGGCGCAAGCCGCCGCGTCGGCGTTCGGCGTCGCGCTCATGAGACGACGCGCGCTTAGACGACTTGCGTCAGGTTGACCCGCTTCGATTGGAGATTTGCCTGAGAGGCGCTTAGTCATGATTCAACTCCGCGACGAGATTATTCAACGTATTTGGCGTCTTCGCCGACGAATTTTTGCGGATGATCCAGCTCGTCAAGGAAAATATCGTCGTCCGCCATCGACACTTGATCGCAAATCGCTTTGGCGATTGTGTCGGGACTTGTTCCTTTGCGAATTCTGACGAAATCCTTGAAATTCTTCTTAACGATATCCGCAAAATCGAGGGAGTGTTTATGACTGCACCACGGGATATAGACAAGGAAGAGCTTAACGTCGGGGTCTTTCACATATCCGCTGAGCCTATCAAGGGAGTCTCCATGACTAGTCTCGGGCCAAATCAGGTCGATATTGAGCTTGGACGCGAGTCGCGCGCGGAGATGTTCGACGGGCTTGCCGCCGAGGAAAACCGCTTTCGCGCCATGGTAATGGGAGCGCACGGCCTGAACCTCTGGGCTAAGCTTTTCGCTTTGAGGCGAGTTGGAAACCTCGGCGTTTTTCTTATCTTGCTGCGCTAGTTCAATACTCTGAACGACGAGCGAGAATTCGTCCGTCGCTTCGAGATCGTCCGGGATTTGATCAAGAAGATCTTCGAGAGCAGCGCGGAGACGCAAGGAGCTGGGCGGTTCCTTGAAGTCCCGGCACATTTTCGTCGTCGTTTCGACGACGGCTTGCCAAGCGCTATTGTATTTTTTGAGGTCGGCGTCCGTTTTGAGCGTTGCGCTCGAGATTCGCGCGACGTAGTCGACTAAATCCTTCTCGAGGCTCTTGAGCTCGTTCATGCGCGCGACCGCGACGCGATACTCGTGCAGAAGCGCTCCGCCTTTCAAGGAAAGCGCGTTCACTTCTTCAGGCGTGAGGCGATCCTCCAGCCTAGTATGTTGAAGGAAGCGCGTCGGGAAACGTTCTTGGCACATCGACGAGATGAAGACGAACGTTTCTCTTTGAACGGGGTCTTTTCCGAGCAAGACGCCTTTCTCTTGCAAAAAGTTTTTGACGGCGCACTGCGCGTCTGCGGCGAATTGCAACGCGTCGAAGACGAGCGAGCCGCTCAAATCCGTCGCTTTTTCCTCCTCGATTTGCGCAAGAATCTCCAACGCGCTTTGAAGCGCCTTATATCTCTTGGCCGCGTCCGAAAATTCTTCGCTTGTCAGCGACTGCATATTGCTTTCCTTGATCGTCCAGACGTAGGCGGGGCCTGTAAAGTCCTTTAATTTCTTGAGTTCTTGATCCCTAGAGGAGATTTCCGCACGATATTCCCAGCCGTATTGTTGAAGCTTGATTCGTTGACTGGACCATTCGCAATACAATTTTAGCGTCTCCGCTTGGGCGGCGAGCGCGGCGAAAGAGGCGGCGGGAGGCGTGTCGTGCAAAGGGGGAACGATCTCTTTTTCGACCTCGGACGCGCCCTCTGCGCCTATGCAAAGATTTTTGATCGAATCTCCGTCGATCGGACGCATTTCCGGGTGCGATTCATGATAGAGCCAGAAGGCGTTCATGAGATTGTCGCCGACAAGGCGGAGGGACGGTTGGAGTAGCTTGCGAAAAACGTCTCGATTCTCTTGATACAATTCTCCAAGACCGGGAAAGCGCAAACCGACCCTTTCTACCGCCAGCCTTGCCGAGCATTTTTTACCGTTGTCGAGGACGAATTTTTCAAGTGCGGCGTTCCATTCCTCGGCGCTTTCGCGAAGGAGTTCTTCAAGATCGGGCTCTTGCGTTTGGCAAAGCGTCGCAAGTTCATCAGAATCCTGCGCGAGCTTGTCGATTTGCGGGGCTTGCGTCTTCGCGGGAACGGTCGGTTGCGGGGCGGGGGAGACGACGGGCTCTTTCCAGTTCTGACGAACCATTCCCGAACAGTTGACGCCCTCTTTGGAGAGGAGATCGCGCAGAGGCAAAAGCCCTTCGATATTTCGTCCCAATTCCTCGGAGATTTGAGACGCGGTAATGAGGAATCTTCTGGCGCGTCCGGCGAGGAGTCTCAGTAGCGCGATCGGTTCTTCTTGCCCTAACGCAAAGGCGACGTTCGTCGGCCCGTCGGGCTGAGCGAGCGCGGAGACGAGGATAGCCGCGGCCTGCATGTCTTCGTCGTCTGCGGGGACGACGTCGAAGCCTGCGAGAAGGAATGCGGCGGCGGCGGTCGAATGATGCGGCGCCAATGTGACCACGCGTTTGACGACGACGATATCGCGCGTCGTCAATTCGCGTTCAACGGCGACGCGGAGGCTGTCGACGACGCCTAAATCAAAAGGATTGTCGAGAATCTTGCCTGAGACGACGACAATAGCGGTTTCTAGATTTGACATAACGCTGACCTTATTCTTTAGATGTAATAACAAAGGACGCTCTTTCCATACGAAAAAGACGTCTCAAGAAAACTGGAAGCGCGACTCAATGACGCGCGTTCAGCGTTAGATCAATAAGGCGAGACGAGGGAAGCGAGCGCGCGTTCCAGGAAGTCTTCGACGAAACGTCGCGCTTCTTCGCGTCGGTAATTTTTCGGAACGAGGCGGTGCCCTAAAACGGGAGCGGCGAGTTCTTTGACGTCGTCCGGAACGACGTAATTGCGGGAATGAACGAGCGCGTAGGCGCGTAACGCGCGAGCGAAAGCAAGCGTTGCGCGAGGACTCGCTCCGACCGCGAGTTCCGGCGCGTTGCGCGTCGCGTCAACGACGTCGAGCATATAAGCCGCGATTTCTTTGTCGAGGCGAACCTCGAGCGTCTTCCCCTGAAGTTCAAGCGCCTGGTCGAGCGTGAGCGTCGGTTTAAGGTTTTTCAGCGCAGAACCTTCCCCATGCGTCTCAAGAATCTTCAACTCGGACTCGCGATCCGGATACCCGATAGAGCGTCTGATGAGAAAACGGTCAAGTTGGCTTTCGGGAAGAGGATAAACCCCTTCGAATTCCACAGGGTTTTCCGTCGCGACCACAAAGAAAGGGCGCGGCAAAGGATACGTCTGCCCTCCGGAGGAAACTTGACGTTCGCTCATCGCTTCCAGCGTCGCGCTTTGCGTGCGCGGAGGCGTGCGATTCACTTCGTCCGCTAAAACGACGTTCGAAAAGATAGGGCCGCGTAAAAATTGAAACGTTTGCGTCGATTGCTGATAAAAGTCGCCGCCTACGACGTCGGAAGGCAAAAGATCGGAGGTAAATTGTATTCGAGAAAAGGACGCGTCCAGACTGCGCGCTAACGCCTGACCAAGCAGCGTTTTGCCGACTCCCGGTACGTCGTCTAATAAAAGATGTCCCTCCGCTAAGAAGGCGACAAGCGCAAAATCTATGGCTTCCTCTTTACCTATGAATACGGCGCCGATATTCTTTTTGAGTTGAGTTATCGCTTCATACGCCTCGGGGAATTCCATACCGTTCTCCTTGATCTCAAACGCCTAAAATGTTTTTAATACTTATTGGTAAAACTTCCTTATTTTGTATGTTTTTTTTAAATTCTATAATATACGTCTGACAGAGAAAATTCAATAAAAAGCAAAGAGTTCAATAAATTTTTTTGTTAAAATGCTCTGGTTATAACGCTTATTTGGATAAAAGAAAAAGGTTCCGAAGGAAAATCTTCGGAACCTTGCCAAACGCCGTTTATTTGGTGAGTAATTATTTCCCGGAAGGATCGAAAACGCGAGAAGAGAAATCGGTTTGAGGATCCCAGTCAAGGGGTTCGACGTCAGGATAAAGCTCTTTGAGGGCGTCGGCGAGCTTGCATCCGCGGCAATCGACTTGGATGACTTTTCCATCCGGTCCGACGAGGATCATCTCCGGAACGCCTTTGATCGAGTAGTAGTCGTATAATCCATGGTATCCCGCTTCTATCGAATGTTTCTGCGAAGCGACGGACCAGGGGACTTCGTTGTCGACGAGGAATTTTTGGAGAACGTCGTCGTTCAAATCGATACTATAGCCGAAGATTTCGAAGCCCGCGTCATGGTAACGGTCGTAGACTTCCTTGAGTCGCGGAATTTCTTTACGGCAAGGGGCGCACCACGTTGCCCAGACTTCGACGAGATACGCTTTTCCCTTGACGGCCTCCGGATCGAACGGCTTGACGTACTCTCCCTTTTCGTTGGGGAAGAGCGCTTCGAAGTAGAGTTCCGAACCGGGGAGACGGGCGTAACGACGTTCGCCGCTGAGCGCCGCGATTGGCTTGGCGAGCGCGGGATTACCCGACGCTTCGAAGGCGTCGCATAACGCGTCGATCGCTTCTTCGCCGAGTTCCGCGTCGATCGCGCGAATCGCTTGGACAATTTTGAAGGCGTCCGCCCCGTAATCGGGTAGCGACAACGCAAAGGTCACGACGTCGCCGACGAGTGAGACAAAAGCCTCTTCGCGCTCTTCCTCGGGAAGGGAAATCGCGAGTCGCAGCCGAACGTTGAAGAGTTGCCCAGCGTAAGCGAGATAGATCGCCTTCGCCTGCTTTTGCGACTCTTCGTCCGGAGCGACGGCGTAAGCTTCGCTCGCCTTCGACGCGTAGTCGAGAAGCTCGTCGTAATGCGGTCCGCCGAGCGTTTTCGCGATCAGCGCGTCGTGGAGGGTGTAACTGCCGAGAATACCCGCCATTTCCTGGTGGTATTGGAGCTCTTCTTCTTTCGTCAAGTCCAGAGATAAAAGGCGTTTCGCGGCGTTATAAAACCCGTCGCAGGTGCGATCCCAGAATTCGTCGGGGGAATAGGTTCCTTGAGAGGCCCAGTCGGCAAGCGCCTGGCGATAAATCAGGATCGCTTCCTTATCGGCGTTATCCGCTAATTTCGGAGGCAAATTTTCGACGGCGCGCGCGGCGTTTAAAAGAATCGTCGCGAGTAGAAGGAGGGTTAGGCTGAAAGTCTTATGCATGAGGCTTCCTTGTCGTTACGCGTGTAATATGGATGACAGAAGATTTGGGGAAATCGTCATAGAGGATTGTGAACGTCGACTGGCCCTTCAGGGAAAGGTTTGTCGGTGAGTTCGCGATACATGGGACAGTTAGACTGCATATGAATAGGCAATTCCCTTTCGCGCCACATAATCATGGAGTCGTTGGGGAGTCGCCAGGAATTTCTTTCGTAGAAGTGAACGAGGGGTTCGCGACAGAAGAGGATCGCATAAGGATAGCCGCGTCGTCGCGCTTCGTCGAGACTTTTGTCGAGGAGTTTCGACGAGAGTCCCGTTTTGCGATATTCCGGCGCGACGGAAACGCCTTGAACGCTCGCCGCGCGGTAGCGATAGTTCCAGTTCGTCGTCAACGTTCTTTCGACGACGGCGACGTGACCGACAATCTTTCCCTCTCGGTCGCGCGCTAACGTCGTGAAGACGGGAGGCGCGTCGTGCCAAGCGCGGCGCGTTCGGAAAACCGTTTCCCAGTTGGGGAAAATTGCGATGAGAAACTCGCGCAGCTTCGTGTCCAGAGCGCTGTCGATTTCGTTCTCGTCGAGGATTTCTATAGTTATATCATCAGTCGTCATTGGAGTCTCGATCGCGCCGAAGGCGCTTAGACGCAAATAGTTTTTCTAATCAAACAAGCTGGGTTTCGTCTGCGCTAATTCTATTTTTTTTAAGGGCATAATAAAGCCGTAGAGAGGATAAAAAAATGAAAAAACGTTTTGGTAAAAGAAAAGACGCCTTGAAAAAACGTATGACGCGCATAATTTTAAAAAACGACGTTGGGCGAGTGAAAAGAGGTTAGATAATACTAACTCATGAATATGTAAAAAATCGACTCTTTTTTTCTTCCCAGTTCTTGATTTTTTTGGTGGTTGTTTGTATTATCGTATAAAAGTTGGTTCGGGAACGACGTTCCAAAAAGTTTGGTGGAACCCGTCTCGCCAGTTTTTCAAACTTGAAGTTAAAATCTTTACGCGCGTCGCTTGAAAAATTCGACGACGCTCATAATAGGAGGCTGAAATGGCTGCTGTCGTTAATAAAGAACTTTGTGTTGGATGTGGCGCTTGCGCCGACGAATGCCCTTGCGGCGTTATTACGATTGAGGATTTCGCTGTGATCGACGCCGACGGTTGCGCTAGCTGCGGCGCTTGCGCGGCTGTTTGCCCGAATGAAGCCATCACGGTCGAATGAGTCTCTTTTGACGATCTAACGTCGCCATTTTAGCTTTTCGATTTACAACCTTGTTTCTCGTATGAGGGAAACAAGGTTTTTTTATTCGTCATCGACTACAAGTCAGCAAAAAAGGCGACGCAACCGAGTTGCGACGCCTTCGTCATAGGGACGCGCGAGGAGTCGGGATTTATTTCTTCTGCGTGGAAATTTCGATAACTCCGAGCTGCTTGCCGGGGATGATCTGGGACGTCTGACCGTTGGGGACGAAGCGCGAGGCCTCGCCGACGGCGTTAGAAGAACGCGCGTTGACGGCGGATTTCGCAACGCGGGAGCGCGGCGCGCCGATCTCGGTCGAACGCGTCGACGTCGAAACCGTATTGTAAACGTAACGCGGCGTCGTAGACGTCTTGAGCGAGACAGGCGGTTTGCTTGCAAAGGTCGCCTGCAACGCGCTTTGATCGGGGATCGCGACGGGTGAAGTCGAGGAGGCCTGAAGCCCTTCGACCGGAGTCGACGCGTCTTGAACGGGAGCGGAGGACGGCGTGTCGGGATTCTCGGCTGACTCGGGTTGCGCCTCGTTTTTAGGAGAAGAAACGTCGCTCAGGACGGGGCCGTCGCTTGGCGCGCCCTGCGTCGATTCGGAGGAAGAGGCGGAGTGATCGAACTCCGAAGGGGCAAAACCGAGCTGTTGGTCAGGCGCGGAAGAGTCGGAAGGTCCGACGCTCTGATATTGAGGCGGAGTCGTCGCGGGCGCGTCTTGAGACGACTCGACAGACGCGGCAGGCGCTTCGGGAATCTCGACGGGATCGTCCTTCTTCACGTCGGCGGCGGTATTGGGGAAATGCTGATTTAACGCGCTTGCGGCGCTCGCCAGCGCTTCGCTTTGCGTCGGAGAATCAAACGTCTGCGGCGAATCCGACACAACCGCCGTTTTTTCAGACGTCGCGTTTGGCGAGCTTGGCGTTGGCTTCGACGTCTCGACGACTGCGGGGAGAGACGAGTCGCTTTCTACTTGCGTAGGAGACGGCGCTCGAGTTTTCGACCTTTTAAAGAGTCGGGCGCCAAAGAGCCCTCGATCGAGAGGCTCAACCGTTTGGGAAACGTTCGGCGCCGCCGGTTCGTTTACGTTGTTAGTCGAAGTCGCGGAAGCTTCCTGACCGCGTTCTTCTATGTCGTCGATCTTCTCCTTATTACGACTAAAGGGGCAGCCGGCGCAATCGTTCTTGGCGGATTGGCACCCAATAAGTCCAATGCCAACGAAACCGATCGCCGCTAGAATAAGCGCGCGACGGATCGGGTTGGAGAAGAAACTTCCGATTGCCCGCGACGGGTTGTGTGCTGACATAGAATCCACTGCTCTGTCTCCCTGTTCAACTTCCAATTGCTAATCCATCCATATGCATAGCAAAAAGACGCGACGCGTCATATTGAAAGGCGCGCCTACCTATCTTTCGCAATTCTACTACTCCGTTACGTATCCTTCAATAAAGACGTGAAAAAAAATAGTGGAAAATTTAGAAAAAAATCGGCGTAACCTATCCTTTCTGGAAAAAAAGTTCTGAATATTCTGAATGTAACGATTAAATGGTTAAAATGATTTTTGCATGTGTTGGACGCTGATTCTTTCTTTATCCTTGTAAATTGAAAACGATCTGCTTTTCTCTTTTGTTGCGTAAAATCGTTACATACCGTAATTGCGTCGCACGTCGTACAAGAGGCGGGCGAGTGCGTCTTTTTTGGGCGGAGAGCTCTCTTTTTTTCATTCTTTTAACGGGGGAAGGACGATTTTGGATCTGTTGACGGTTGTCTTTCGTGCGGCGTTCCGTACGGAAGCGTTTGCGCGCGGTTGGAAAGACCGATCAAGATGAGTGCGGCTCGCGACGCTCTTTGGCTAAGAGGACGTCGAACGCCGTAAACTCATAGCGTTCCTTGCTCTTGAGAGAATGGATGCTGCGTTGGTCGTTTTGAAGGCCGTATACTTTGCGTAATCGAAAAGTCTGGAATATTGAGATTGGAAAATGAAGTTTTTTACTCTTTTCCCTTTAGTTCCTAATTGTTTGGGGCGCCTTTTGAGCGTAAACTCAACCGTCGGATGAATAAAACTTCTGAAGGCGTTCGCTCGTCGTTGTTAGTATGGATTTTCCAACGAGATGAGAAGGAACGGCGCGATCATTCGCGCGCAATGCAAGAAGTACAGTGAAGGAGCAGTTACTATGCTTGTTTTGTCAAGGTATAAGGATCAGAGTATCTACATTGGCGACGATATAGTCGTCACGATTGTGGACGTTCGAGGCGATCGTATTCGTCTTGGGGTTGAGGCTCCCGCGAACGTCCCTGTTCATCGACAGGAAATTTACGAGCAGATTCAGCAAGAGAAAGATTCTGGCGATCGGGGAAATTTGTGTGCGAAGGATCGAGTCGAAGTTACTTCCCAGGAAGGTTGTCGACAGCGTCGTCCTCAGCAGTTTGTCGACACAGTGATTGCGAAAGAGAGAAAAGAGGAGCCTGAGCCTACGCGTTCCTCCAAAGCCCCTTTGAGCGGGCGCAAAACGGCGCGCGTTCATGCGAAACCGGTAAAAGAGGATCGCGAGTCTTATCAGGAAATCGACATGTCGCGGCGTTAAGACGTCGACGTCGAAGCGCGGCCCTTTTCGGTCGCGCTTTTCATTTCTTGATTCCACGACCAAGGCGCTATGTCGCGCCGATTCGAATTAGGAGCGACCGTCATGGATAAGCTCGCCAAGACGTCCTTGAATTATTATTTGTCCGAGTACCTTGAAGATTTGAAACGCGCCGGCGTTCGAGAAGTTTGGCGCGACTCCACACGTCAAGACGCTCCCGCTCCGAACTCCGTTGCGGCGACGCCTTCAGCGCGAAGAAAACCGAGGACTCCGTCTCAAACCCCTCTCCAAACGCCGAAAGACACAGCGCCAGCTTCGCGCGTCGCGACCGCGAATATTCTCCCCGTGCTGGAGCGACCTGCGGCTAATCCCGTTTGCGCGTCGCGCGACGCGCAACTGAAAGCGCTCGCAGAAAGGGTCGCGCAGTGCGCTTTATGCGACGAGTTGGCCGCGAGTCGCACGCAAACCGTCTTTGGTTCGGGGAATCCATGCGCGGAATTGACCTTTGTCGGAGAAGGCCCCGGCGCAGAGGAAGACCTTCGCGGCGAACCGTTCGTCGGAAGAAGCGGCAAATTGCTCACCGACATGATCGAAAAAGGGATGGGGATACCGCGATCTTCCGTCTACATCTGCAATATCGTTAGGTGCAGACCTCCCGCAAATCGCAACCCGACGGAATCGGAAGCGCGAGCGTGTCGTCCTTTTTTAGAAGCGACCCTTGACGTCGTTCAGCCGCGTTTCATCTGCTGTCTGGGTTCGATTGCCGCGAATAACCTCCTCGGGACGTCCGTTCCAATAGGGCGGCTCCGCGGCGAGGTTCACGAATATCGAGGCGCGCAGGTCGTCTGCACCTATCATCCGGCGTATCTTCTTCGCAATCCTGCGGCAAAAAAGGACGCGTGGCAGGATTTGCAACTCCTGATGCGGATTATGGGATTGGAGCTCCCTAAGCGTTAGCGCCTTGGCTAATAGCGGAAAAGAGGTTCTATTTTTTTTGAGACGCCCCCTTTTCAACGAGGCGGACGTTGGTATAATTTCGGAGACAGACTAAGCGGATTGTACGATCGATTGTCGGAACCGCCTGTTTGGACTGCGAAAAAACGAGCGCGGGAACGCGTTTGTCAATGATATGTGAATTGTAGGTTCGCGTGTTTTACGCGCGAGCGCGCTTTCTTTGCGACTAATCGTCCAGGGAAGGAATGCGCTGGGTTTTGTTAGCAAAGGAGATTCAAAGATGTCTAAACCGGGAAGAACCCTTAAGAAGGCGAACCACGGCAAGCGTCCTGCGAACGCGAAAGCGCGTCGCGCAAAGCGCCGAATCGTCAAGACCTGATAGCGACGCCTTTGCGAACGCTTTGTGATCTTATGAAAAACGCGATCCGGCGTTGTGTGACGTCGCGGTCGTGTTTTTTTTAATATCGAGATTTGCTCTTCGCAATCTCCCTCCTCACCCCTTCCAGCTCATTACCTGCACGGAGGCTTTGATGATTCAGAGACAGTTGATTGTTGATCCGTCTCTTTACGACGAGAACAAACCTATCGCTACGATCGAAGATATTCGCAAATACAACCACCAGCGTTACGAGATGGAGCAACTTACCGCGATCCTGTACGATAACTTCGACGAAAAACGTTGCGTCGGCTATAAGGATATGACGGACAAAGAGTTTTGGGTGCGCGGACACATGCCCGAATTCCCGCTGACCCCAGGCGTGGTTCTCTGCGAAGTCGCCGCTCAGATGGCGAGCTATTTCACCACGAAGCACAATATGTTTAACGGAGCGGTCATGGGATTTGCCGGTCTTGAAGAGGTCAAGTTCCGCGGCATGGTCCGACCGGGCGACCGCGTCGTCATTCAGTCCGAGATGATTAAATGGCGCAAAATCCTCATTACGGCGCGTTTCATGTGCATCGTGCGCGACGCGATCGTGTGCGAAGGCGTGCTCAAGGGCGTCCCTCTTCCTATCGAATGATTTTTGCCGCTATTTAGATATTAGGAGCTACGATTATGCCGCGCCGTTCGTTGCCAAAAATCCAAGGGTCTTTAGATCTCTCGCATTTCTTCTTGCCGATGGAAGTCGAGTATCCCGACGCGCCTCTTGATCCGGAAACGGCGGCGCTCGCTCAGCCGGGAGACGGCGCCGACAAGGTCGCGAGAATCTCGTACGACTCCTTGGCGAACATGTCGTTTGAGGAGTTTTCAAACCGTCTCTTTGGCCGCGTCGCTCCTCTGGAGTTTGAAATCGGTTCCGGAAAGGGACTGTTCATTAGCAACGCGGCGGCAAGCCGTCCTGAGCATAATTTCCTTGGCGTCGAACTCGCATACCGTTACGCCTTGATTTCCGCTTCGCGACTCGCCAAGAAAAACGCCGTCAACGGGGTCATGATGGCCGCGGACGCCGCGAAGGTTTTGCGCGAACTTGTCCCCGCGGAGTCGCTGACCGCCGCGCATATCTATTTCCCCGATCCTTGGTGGAAGAAGGCGCACCGTAAACGACGAATCGTTCGACCCTCCGTCGTGCGCGACGTCGAGGCGAAGCTCATGAAGGGCGGTAAGCTCCATTTCTGGACCGACGTGAAGGAGTACTTCGAAACGGGCGTCGAGACGATCAAAACATCGACCTCTCTTGTCGGGCCGTTCCCCGTGACGGAACGTCCTGCGGAGAACGAAATGGATTTCTTGACCCATTTCGAACGACGAACCCGATTGAACGATCTGCCGGTCTATCGTTCCTATTTCGTGAAGATGTGAGCGATTGACGTGAGAAAATAAAAGAGGCGCGTGAAAGAGACACGCGCCTTTTTTTATTTGATTTTGGCGTCGAAGGACGCGCGAAGCGCCCCTCGGGGAGAAACGCGCAATCCGATTTAACGCAGAACGGAGGAGCCGTTGACGAAGAGGGAGTGAATCGCGGGGGCGTTCGGATCGAAGACCGGGTAATCGCTTCGGTTGTGTCCGCCGCGAGTTTCGCGCCGTTGGAGGGCGCCTTCGACGATGAGGCGCGCGACGACGAGCATATTTTGCGCTTCCCACGCTTCTTCCGTCGAAAACTGTTTGGAAAGAAGAATCTGCGACCAGGTTTTAATGCTTTCGAGCGCTTCGGTCAGCTCGGTTTCGTTGCGCATGACGCCGCATTTGCGCTGCATGACGCTCTTGAGCGAATTGCGAATGTCGCCGACGTCGAGTTTCGTTTCGCTTGTCGACGTTCGCGTCGGCGGATTTTCGAGGGGAAGCGCGCGATATTCGTCCGGTTCGGCAAGCGCGATTTCTCCCGCGAGTCGTCCGGTCATTTCGCCGTAAACGAGCGCCTCGAGCAGACTGTTCGACGCGAGACGATTCGCCCCGTGAAGACCGGAGCTGGAGACTTCTCCCGCCGCCCACAGACCGCGCAGCGTCGTGCGTCCGGTATGATCGACGAGAACGCCACCCATCGCGTAGTGCGCGCCGGGACGCACCGGGATGCGATCCTTCGTAATGTCGATGTTGAATTCGGAGCAGATCTGATAGATGCCGGGGAAGCGTTTGCGAATCCACGCGGCGTCTTTGTGCGTTAGATCAAGGAAGACGTTTGAAGATTCCGTCTTCACCATTTGTTTTACGATCGAACGGCTCACGACGTCGCGCGGCGCAAGCTCGCCGCGCTCGTCGTAATCTTTCATGAAGCGGTAGCCGTTCTTGTCGACAAGACGCGCCCCTTCGCCGCGCATCGCTTCCGTGATAAGACTGCGACTACCTCCCGCGATGTAGAGAACCGTCGGGTGGAACTGCAAAAATTCCACGTCGCGGCAGACCGCCCCAGCGCGGAACGCCATCGCCACACCGTCCCCGGTGGCGCATTGCGGATTCGTCGTTTCTCGATAGACTTGCCCGACCCCGCCGGTCGCCAAGATCGTTTGCTTGGCCCAGATCAGCTCGGTTTCGCACTCTTTCTTCCAATAAACGACGGCGCCGCGGCAGAAGTTGTCGAAGGTGAGGAGGTCGAGGGTGAACGTGTCTTCCCAAACGCGAATGTTAGGACGACGCCGAACCTCTTCGACCGTCGCGCGCATGATTTCTGCGCCCGTGGAATCGCCGTTCGCGTGCAAGACGCGGAAATGGTCGTGACCCCCTTCGCGTCCGAGAAGAATTTTGCCGTTTTCGTCCCGATCGAAGTTCGTGCCGTAGTCGAGAAGCTTGCGAACTTCGCCTGGCCCGCGAGTTACGATCATTTCAACCGTTTCCTTATCGCATAAGGCGCCCCCCGCGACGAGGGTGTCCTTGATGTGATTCTCGACCTTGTCGTCCGGAACGTCCCAAACGGTGGCGATTCCTCCTTGCGCCTTTACGCTATTAGAAACGTTGAGACCGGATTTGCACACGACAAGTACTTTCAGAGACGGATCGACGGAAAGCGCGGCGGTCAAGCCCGCGAGTCCGCCGCCAATAACGAGAACGTCTGTGAAGAAATGAGGGTGCAATTTCGCATGAAACGGCGCCAAATAACGTGGCGTCCCAGAGATTTTTATCTCGCGATTTTCGCAGTCAACGGCTGCCATAGTAGTTCGTCCTCTAAAGTTGAACGTTGTCGACGTTTCATATTAAAATAAAGCGCCGCGTGGAGGCGGCGCTTTATCGCGCGTCGTTAGTTGTCGGAACGCGTCTGGTTCCTTCTCATTGGTGATTGTCCGGCGTTTTGTCGTCGTGACATTCGGTGCAAGTCATCTTTCCGATGATATTGCCGACGGAACCGCCCTTATCGTGGCACGTGATACACGCGGAGGTCGGTTGCGTGCGCTTGAGCGTGACGACGGGAGCGACGTCGCTCGTGTGGAACGCGGCGACGTTCAGGTTAAGAAGCTCCGCCGTCTTCTTCGCAATATCGGCGGAGAGTCGGGTGCAACGTTCTGTTCGCTCGGGAGAACCCGATTTCACTTGAGCGAGCGCGCACCATTTTCCGCTGGAGACGTGGCAAAGAACCGAATTGGAAATCGTTTGCGGGAACGCCTCGTCTTCTTCTCCCTCAGGTTTGTAAATGGGGAGCATCGTACGTTCGTAGTAAATGCTGACCTCGTTGAGGATCGCTTTGAGCGTTTTCTCTTCGGAGACGAAGAGGTTGACGGCGGCCATCGCGCCGTTGACGGAGCCGCAAAGCGTTCCGTTGCCGTTCGCTCCAGACGCGCCGTAATTGAACATGTGGTACGGGAAGGATTCAAGAACCTGCGCCGCCGCGGGATCCGTCTTCTTCAACGCTTTGGCGACGTTCGACACGATCGCTACAAAGGTCGTGTTCATACAGTGTCCCTTTTTGTAGCCGTCGTAGGCGTCCTTCGCAACTTGATCGGGATCAATGGGAGCAAACTTCCACGCTTCTTTTCCAGGAACTTGCGCGGGATTCAAGGTGGCAACGACCTGCGTGTTCGCGGCGGCGTTCGCCGTCTTGGCGGCGCCGGCTACTAGTAACGCGCCAACGCTCGCGCCGACCGTCTTTAACGCCTCGCGTCTATTGACCAAACTCATTCTGACGTCTCCTAGTTGTATTGTATGACAAAGTATAACATTTGTAAGTATGTCTATTGTTAATAAAACGAACGTAACTCGGAATAGAGATGCGCTCAACTGCTCGCCCGTTCTATTTTGGATATTATATCGGTAATTGAAGGAAATAAAAGGAGAGTTTAGTTTCGGTAATTTTGGTATTTTTTATAAAAAGTTATACTGATTAGTACGTTCGGGGCTTGAATTAGTTTTTATGTTGGATAACATCTACAATGTGTGTTATTAGGAGTTTTGATATATCTACCTTCTTGCGTTAGGTTTCTTTTCAAAACTTTCTAATTCAAGTGTAAATAAATACTTACGACCATTGGAAAAAGGATTTGCGTTTTCTTCTGAGCGTCTTTTTCTTTTTCTTTCCAATTATTTACGCTTATGGGATAACCCGTCTCCGTTAGAAAAAGAATTGTAATTATGAATACAGAAACGTTTAGAATTTTTTGCGACGTCGTTTACTATCAGAGTTTTTCTCGTGGCGCGAAAGCTAATAATATAAGCCAGTCTGCGGCGACTCAGTCGATTCACCGCCTCGAAAAACAGCTTGGCGCGCAGCTCGTCGATCGTTCAAAGCGTCCTTTCGTCCTAACTCCCGAAGGTAAAGTATGCTACGAAGGGTTCCGTGAAATTCTCGAAACCTATGATTCCATTATTTCGCGCGTTCAATCGAACTTCATGCAAGACGGCGGCGTCATCCGCGTCGCGGCGATCTACTCCGTCGGTTTACACGATATGGGCAAGTGCATGCGCGAGTTCATGAAGGGACATCCGCGCTCCAAGATCCGTCTTGAATTCCTCCATCCAGACAAGGTTTATCAAGCCGTCTTCAGCTCCGAAGCGGACTTAGGAATCATCTCCTACCCGGCGGCGTCCCCTGAAATCAACGTGATTCCTCTTCGTTCTGAAGAGATGTACGTCGTCGCTTCTCCGGAGCATCCGATCTCGAAGGAAAAAGAGGGCGTCAAGATCGATAGCCTACAGGGATTGGATTTCGTAGCGTTCGAACGCGATCTGCCGATCCGTCGCGAAACCGACAAGACGCTGCGTCAAAACGGCGTGCGCGTCAACGTTGTGACGGAATTTGACAACATTGAAACGATCAAACAAGCGATCGAGGTCGGCCTCGGCGTAAGCATCCTCCCCCTTCCGACGGTTCAGAACGAAATCGAGCGCGGCCAACTCGTCGCGATTCCGCTTATTTCTCCCGTTCTTACGCGACCGATCGGCGTCATCTACAAGCGTCGCAAGGTCTTTTCTGCGGCGGCGACTCAGTTTATCGAGGCGTTGGGCGGACACATCCGTTGATCGAACGAAAGATTTGCGCGTATTGAAAGAACGAGGTTTTTGTTATGATTAAAATAGCTTTTTCCGGAGCGGCAGGGAAGATGGGAAAACGTCTTGTCGCGCTAGCTTCCGACGACGACGCGTTGCAAATCGTCGCCGCTCTCGACGCCCCCGGTTCTCCCGCTTTGGGACTTGACGCGGGCGAAAACGCGGGCGTCGGACGTATCAACGTGCCGATTACCGACTCTCTTCCCGCCGACGCGACTCCCGACGTCGTCGTCGACTTCTCGTCTCCCGCGGCGTTCGATTCGCTCCTCGCCCTCTGCGTTGAGCGTAAAATCGCTTTGGTTTACGCCACGACCGGGCTCAATTCCGAACAGATCGCGCGTCTCGAAGAAGCGGCGAAGACGATTCCCGTTCTTCGCTCTCCTAGCATGAGTCCTTCCGTCAACTTGACGATGAAGCTCGCGCAGATCGCCGCGCGCGCTCTGAAAGACGCCGACGCCGACGTCGAGATTATCGAACGTCATCACCGTTACAAGGTCGACGCTCCGAGCGGCACGGCTCTTAAGTTCGGCGATATCATCGCGAAAGAGATGGGAATCGACTCCTTCCGTCATGGCCGCGAAGGGAAAGTCGGCGCGCGTCCGCACAACGAAATCTGTTTTCACGCCGTGAGAACAGGGGACGATCCTGGGCGCCATACGATTATTTTCGGACTGTTGGGCGAAACGCTCGAATTGTCGGTTCGCTCTTCTAATCGCGACGCGTACGCGACAGGCGCCCTTGAGGCGGCGAAGTTCCTCGCGTCTCAGCAGCCTGGGCGGTTGTATGATATGAACGACGTTTTGCATCTCTAATAGAGAACTTTAGACGAAACT
Source organism: Planctomycetaceae bacterium (assembly GCA_004556055.1). Taxonomy (GTDB): domain Bacteria; phylum Planctomycetota; class Planctomycetia; order Pirellulales; family Thermoguttaceae; genus RUG369. Next base: position 14,695 of record SFIW01000006.1, on the reverse strand, counting down.
TATAAAATGAGAGCCTGGAAGTTGCGACGTAAGCGCTTCGTCCAGGCTCTTTCCCTCTTGCGCTAATCGCCGCGATTAGTATAATGAAAAAATATGTTGTCCGGATTGACGGCGCGGCTGTCAGATGGCGCAACTTCCTCACAGCAGACGTATTTTTCGAAACGATTCTCCTCCGCGTGTTCGGAGGCGCGTTTGCACGCGCAGAGAACGGCGAACTAACGTCGTTGACATAGACCAGGGAATAGAAGAAATGAAAGAGAAAATCCATCCTAATTATGTAGAGACCAAGGTCACCTGCGGTTGCGGCAATTCCTTCATGACTCGTAGCACCAAGCCGGAACTCAAGGTCGATATTTGTTCCAAGTGCCATCCTTTCTACACTGGACGCGTTAAGAACACCGAGTCTCGCGGCGCCGTCAAACGCTTCAAGGATAAGTTCTCCCCCTTCTTCCAGAAGCAGCAAGAGCAGCAGGGTAAGTGATCTTTCTCGTCGCGGAGAAATAGATCGACTGGGACGCGTGAACGCGTTATCTTAGAGACGATCGAACTGACGATCAATAGCGAGCGACGCAAGGTTGTCGAGAATATCGGCTCTCTTGCGTTTTTTTTACTTTATGAGGAGTGTTGACCTATGCGAAAGCTACTTGACGAAAAGCTGGCTCGATTTGAAGAGCTCGAGCGACTCATGAACGACCCGGAGACGCTCGCCGATTCAGCGCGTCTAGCGGCGGTCGCGCGCGAGCACGGATCATTGGCGAAACTTTGCGGAAAATATCGCCATTTTAAAAGTCTAAACGCGCAGATCGAAGAGGCCAAGGAACTGATCGAAGGGGACGACCCCGAGATGCGCGAGCTCGCTGAATCGGAACTTCCCGTGTTGCGTGAGAACCGAGAAGAGGTGTGGAACGAACTCCTTGATCTCACCATCGGCGGAGAAGACGCCAATCGCACGCACTGCATCATGGAAATTCACGCGGGAACCGGAGGCGACGAAGCCGCTCTCTTCGCGCGCGACCTTTTTGAAATGTACCGCCATTATATCGAGTCCAAAAAATGGAAGATCGAGATTATGTCCGTTAGCGACAACGAACTCGGCGGATTCAAAGAAATCGTCTTTGGCGTCGACGGCGAAGGATGCTTCCGCGAATTGCAGTTCGAAAGCGGCGGACATCGCGTGCAACGCGTACCCGTCACCGAAACGAAAGGGCGCGTTCACACGTCGATGACGACGGTCGCCGTCATGGCGGAACCGGAAGACGTCGAAATCGATTTGAAGGAATCCGATTACCGCATCGATCGTTTCTGCGCCAGCGGGCCCGGCGGACAGCACGTCAATAAAACCGCGTCCGCGATCCGCTTGACTCACTTTGAGACGGGGCTCGTCGTCAGCTGTCAAGACGAGAAGAGTCAGCATAAGAATCTGGCGAAGGCGCTGCGCGTTTTGCGTTCCCGTTTATACGATCTTAAACGCGCCGAGGAACAGTCGAAACGTTCGCAAGAACGCATGAGTCAGCTTGGAAGCGGCGACCGAAGCGAACGAATACGAACCTATAATTTTCCCGAAAACAGAATCACGGATCACCGAATCGGCTTGACTCTTTACAAATTAGACGTTATCCTTTCGGGCGACCTTTCGCCAGTCGTAGAAGCTCTTCTCGACTATGAGCGTCAGGAACTGCGCGAATCATTTGGCACGATCGATTGAGCGTCGCGCCAGAACGTCGAAACGCGCTTATTTTTCCCCCTATATCCCTTACGCGGCGATGAGAAGCAATGTCCCAACCAGAGAAATGGACGTATAAGGCCCTTATCAATTGGACGACCGATTTTTTTCGGAAGAAGGGCGTGGAGACTCCGAAGCTTGAGGCGGAGACGCTTCTTTCATGCGCGTCTGGGAAGTCGCGGCTCGATCTCCTCGTCTCATACGACGAAGAACCGAACGAAGAGGTGCGCGCCGCTTTTCGCGAGCTGGTCAAACGTCGCGCCGCAGGGGAACCGAACGCGTACCTTGTCGGAAAGAAAGAGTTTTATTCTCTCGATTTCGCCGTTAATCCCGACGTTTTGATTCCTCGTCCCGATACTGAGCTTCTTGTTCTTGAAACAATTGAGTATTTTAAAGCGAGGGGATGGCGCACGGGCGCCGTGAAGAGGCGCTTTTCCGAAGACGGAACGCCGCCGGTGGAGATAGAGACTCCCGCAGAGCCCAACTCGAATGGATTGAAAATCTGCGACGTGGGAGTCGGAAGCGGTTGCGTCGCCGCTGCTCTTGCGAAAAATATTCCCTCGGCGATCCTCGTCGGGCTTGATATTAGCGCAGAGGCGCTGGAGACGGCGCGGCGCAACGTCGAAGCTCTCGGCCTAGCCCCGCGCGTGACCCTCCTTCAGAGCGACTTGCTCGCCGCGATTCCCGACAATCTTCCCGAAGAGGAGCGCTTTGACGCGATTGTTTCGAATCCCCCTTACGTCTCCGAAGAGGAGTACGCGGAGCTCGACCGTTCTGTGCGCGAATTCGAACCGCGCTTGGCTCTCGTCGGCGGCGTCACCGGCGCCGAACTGCCGATTCGCCTTGTGAAGGAAGCGGAGTCGCGCCTCAAAAAGGGCGGGCGGCTCGCGCTCGAACTTAGTCCTACGACGATCGACGCTGTCGCCGAATCATTGCGCGATTCCGGCGCCTGGGACTCGATCGATATACGTCTCGATCTCGAAAAGCGAAAACGCTGTCTCGTGGCGATACGACAATAAGAACCGCATATACATTCTTACGTCGCGCTGAAACGGCGCGGTAGTCCATCGTAGCGCGTCGTCGCGCCGCGGCATGATAGGAAACAATCTTATGGCTGATAAAAAAGACGAAGTCTTTGATCTTAAGGGTATTCGGCTTCTTGTCGAACTGATGAAGGAAAACAACGTGTCCGAACTCGACCTTGAACAGGGGGGAAGTCGCCTCTCGCTGAGGCGCGCCCTGCCAGGGGCCGCGTCCGCCGCTCCCGTCGTCGTGGCGCAGCCTGTTCCCACGCAGCCCGTTCCGCCCGTTCCTGCCGCAGCTCCCGCACAAGCCGCGTCCGCCGCGCCTGCCGCGCCCGCGAAAGAACCTGACTACATCAAAACGATCACTTCTCCGACCGTCGGCGTCTTTTACGCCTCTCCTAATCCTGAGGCCGAGCCCTACGTCAAAGTCGGCGACACGATCACGCCCGGCAAAACGATCTGCCTCATCGAAGCGATGAAAGTCTTCAACGATATTCCCGCCGAAATCTCCGGAAAGATTACCGAAGTTCTCGTCAAAAACGGCGATCCTCTTGAATATGGAACGCCCCTTTTCAAGGTTGACGTACGCTGAACGGATGCAGTCGTCGCGTTTTCGAGCGACTCAAGGATGAAAATATGTTCAAAAAAGTCTTAATCGCCAATCGTGGCGAAATTGCGCTGCGCGTCATCCGCGCGTGTCATGAGTTAGGCGTCGAAGCCGTCGTCGTATGCAGCGAAGCGGATCGCGACGCGAGATACGTCAAGCTCGCGGATAAATCCGTCTGCGTCGGCCCAGCGCGTTCGGCTCAGAGCTATCTCAAGGTCAATCAGATCATCAGCGCCGCGGAGCTCGTCGACGCCGACGCTATTCACCCAGGTTACGGGTTCCTCTCCGAAAACTCTGATTTCGCCGAGAAGTGTCGCGCTTGCGGGTACGAATTCATCGGCCCCTCCGTCGAGGCGATGCAGAATCTTGGCGACAAAAACACCGCGCGCGCGATGGCGAAAAAATGCGGCGTTCCGACCATTCCCGGTAGCGACGGACTCGTCGAGACAGAAGAGGAAGCGCTCGAAGTCGCTAAAAAAGTCGGCTATCCCGTCCTCGTCAAAGCGACGGCTGGCGGCGGCGGACGCGGTATCCGTCAAGCGAACGACGACGCGGAGTTGAAACGCGCCATCAAAGAGGCCGCCGAAGAAGCGCGCGTCGCTTTCGGCAACCCCGGCGTCTATATCGAGAAATTCATCAAGACGTCGAGACACGTCGAAGCGCAGATCCTCGCGGACAATTACGGAAACGTCGTCCACCTCTGGGAACGCGACTGTTCTCTTCAGCGTCGCCGCCAGAAGCTCGTCGAATTGACGCCCGCGCCCGGCTTCTCCTTTGAAAAACGCAAAGCTTTATGCGAATCCGCAGCGCGACTCGCTAAGGAAGCGGGATATTCCAACGCCGGAACCGTCGAATACGTCGTCGACGAGAATTTTAACTTCTACTTCATCGAGATGAACGCGCGTATCCAAGTCGAACATCCCGTAACGGAGATGGCCACGGGAATTGACCTCATCAAGGCGCAGCTGCGCGTCGCGTCGGGCGAAAAGCTCTGGTTTACTCAAGACGACGTGAAGCATTGCGGTTTCGCGATGGAGTGCCGTATCAACGCGGAGGACGTCGACGCCAATTGTCGTCCGTGTCCCGGCAAGATCGAGCAGATGATCGTTCCCGGCGGCTTTGGCGTGCGCTTCGACTCCCACGCGTATCCCGGTTACGTCGTGAGTCCGTACTACGACTCAATGATCGGTAAGCTCCTCGTGAACGCGGGGACGCGCGAAGAAGGGTTGGCGATCATGTTGCGCGCCCTTGACGAATTTGAAGTGCAGGGGATCAAGACGTCGGTTCCGCTCCTTCAGCGTATTCTTCGTAGTCAAGAGTACAAAGACCATATTCCGGACGTCGGCTTTATCGAGCGTTACTTCATGAAGAAGTAGTCTGCATGAAAAGAAAGAACGCGTCTGTAGCGGCGGACGCGTTCTTTTTTAATAAATAGCAGAAAAAGCGTTGGTTTTTCATGTTTTTTTCGTAAACGGTATTGCAGGCTCAAGAGGAATAGCGCAGAATGCGACGGAGAGTCCCGTAGGCGTCTTGTCGACGACGGACGTAGAGGGACGATAAGGTATTGCGCCTGTATCGAGTAACGCGCTGGGCGGAGGAAGAACGACGTAAAAGGGCTGAATTTAGCGATAAGAAGCCTCAAGTCGGACGCCTTGATAGACGATATTCGTAACAGTAGCGGGATGGGAAGATGAGCTCCCGCGTATGATGGATCGCGCGAACGTCGGTTACGGACGACTGACATGACCGTCGGCTCCTTTGCGTGTCGAGGCGTCGCCGCGCGTTTTTTCGCGTATGGATTGTAATGTCGTTGAGCGCCTCGACGAACCGCGCAATACGAGACCTACTTCTGATCGTTTTTTCAGGAGATTGAAAATGAATATTTATGGAATCAACGGAACTCAGGGAGTTGCTCCCGTACGTCAGGTTGGCGCGGCTCACAAGAACGACGCCGCTCAGAGAACAGTCAACACGCGCGACGAAATGAATATTTCGACCGCGCGCGAGACGAGCGCTACTAATACGAACGCCAATTCCGATATCCGTTTGGATCTGGTCAATCGCGTTCGCGCGGAAATCGCCGCAGGCGTCTACTACTCTGACGAGAAGTTTGAAATCGCGCTCGCCAAGATGTTCGATTCTTTTGAATGATTCCTTAGACGGCGCGCATTGCGCGTCTGACGGCGTTATTCGAATCGTCGCTGCGCGTCTCGCACGCTCGCGCGACGATTCGAACGTGGGCCCTCATGGAACGGATTGCATAAATTAAGGGGACAATCGTCCCTTGGTTTATTTCTTGCGAACTCGTCAGTTTTCTTCCTCTCCGAGAAGAATCGTCGACACGTCGTACGCTGTTTTCCGAAGCTCTTCCGCCTTGGAGCGCTCCGACTCGTCGGTTGAATTGCGGCGCGTTTCGACTTCCAACGCGTTTTCTTTGATCTGGTTATTGAGATCGACAAGCTTCCTATATTGGAAATTATAAAGATCTTCCCAACTTTGCTGAACGTCCCTCGCGGCGGCGGTTTCATTCTTTACTTGGCGCGATGGAACGAAAAGACCCCATTTCACGATCGAACCGCTCTCTGTTTGAAAATACCACACCCCGTGAGAGGCTCCGTACGGATTCGCAACCGCGATCGTAGTGATTCGTAGCGCCGAGCGAGCCGTCGATTCGTCCAGAAAACGGAGGAACGCGCATCCTTCCTTGAGGAGTTGATCGACGGACGCGCCCCCTTCTTCCACGCCGATTCCGAGGACTATTGGGAGGCTTTGATAAAAGTCGGGGTGATCTTTGAAATATTTGTTCGGAAGTCGCGAGCCGTCCGCGTCGACGACGTAACGCGCTGCAGGGACGTTTTCGCCCGCGTTTTCCGCGTTGAGTTCGAGGAGGGAGAGACCTTTGGCGAGAAAATTTTTGTCGTTGGGAAAGCGTTCGAGAGCTTTGCTGTAAAATTTATCGCGCTTTACGGCGGAGGCGTCGACGAGCGCAACCGGCGTTCGAAGCTCGAGGAAGACGCGAACGGTCGACGGATATTCGCACAGAACGCGATGAACTTTGGAGACGAGAGGATGTTTCTGAAAGGCGGATGCGAGCGTTTTCTCAATTTCCTTATCCGTGACGTAAAGCTTTTGACCGCGCTTTTCAAGGGGAAGGAACTTGAGGGCTTCGTCGACTAAGTTTTGGGGCGCCCATGCCGGAATCGGTTCCGATTTTCCGTTTTTAAGACAATAGACGCGGATCGTCTCCTGTCTGACGACGTAGATTTCCTGTCGATAAATCTCGTCTTTGAAAACGCAGACTAGAAGCGCGACGCACGCAAAGAGGGCCGCGAGGAAGAGAATTTGACTCCAGAAAAGTCGTTGCGCCTTTCCAACGAAAAGGTAGAAAAAGAGTTTCTTCACCGTAATAAATCCCTTGATCGGGACGCCGCGGCATACGTTTATTGATAAAAGCTCTTGTCTAAATAACGGGAAAAGAATATCCTTCCCTGCGGCGCCCTGTCGTAATTGTAACGCGCCGAAAGTTTTGCGTCAATCGACGCATGGGAAAGGACTCTTCTTATGACTAAACATGAACCCGTCGCCTTATCGTCGTCGCGTCGCAAATTTGTGATAGCGTGCATTTGCGCGTCATGCGCGTCCCTCCTACCGGGTTGCGCGACGTTTTCCGCGTTTCGTCACGATAAAGTAAAAGTGGATGAGGGAGCCGCGCGCAAAGCGGCGCGAGACGTCGTCGACGAACTGCGGCGCGTTGCCGAATTGCCGACGTATCAAAAGAAAAAGCCGACCGTCTGCTTTCTCGGCGTCTCGGGGGGAGGAAACTCGGCGGAGATTTCCGCGACGACGCGCGATATTCTCTCCGAAGGGAACTTTCGACTTGTGGAAAAGAGCGCGACGACTGCGGCCTTTAAAGAAAGCGGCGTCCGCGCTAACAACGTATTCATTCCGACGGAGCGTAAAAAGTTTATCGACGCCCTGGGAGAAGACGTCGACTTTCTTCTCGCGGGCTATATTGAGAATGTGAATCCGGATGAGGATTCGGATGGTTCGGAGGCGAGAAAGGGACGCCGCGTCGTCTATAAGCTTGAGCTCGTGGACGTCGAATCAAACCAGAAATCGGTCTTTACGACTGATCTGTGATATTTAGATCGCGCGTTTAGACGAGAGACGCGTCAATAAAAAACAGGGGCGAAATCGCCCCTATTTTTTTGGTTGGGTCTTTTCGACCCGTTTTCATTCCGCAGTGGCGCGACCGGTTGCGACGTCGAATTCGTCGATCGCAGGGATCAGCATCGCGAGAGACGCGAAGAAGTACGCCGCGACGATTGAGACGAAGACGAGGAGCGGCTTGCCTAGCATGAAGCTTGTGGCCGCATAGAAGGTCGCGGGGGGTAGGGCAAAGGAGGCGAGAGCGATCGCTCTTGACGGATTGCGCGCGCCGAGGGCGACGTAGAGGCCGATCCCGCCGCCGAGCATGAAGGCGAGGAAGGGTTGTAACTGCGCTTCAAAGGATCCGCTAAAGGCGAGCATCGTCCAAATGCAGACCGCGACGCCGATGAATAGGAAGAAGACGACGCCGAGGCTTGTCGCCGCCGCGCTGCGCGTATTCTCATATTGCAGACCGATGTGGACGCCGATCATCGCGACGAAGAGGTAGAGGACGACGATCCCGACGAATAGGTAGAACGCGGTCGAGGGCTCCATCGCGTCCTTCCAGCCGAGATAGAGACAGAGCGCCAGAGGGAAGAAGATCGCTTCTTTCATGTTGTAGAAGGCTCCCAGGAGCTTTCCGAAGACGAATTCTTTTGGGGACAAATCGCTCGCTAAAAGGAGCACGAACGCGCCGAGATCCCTCTCCGAAGTCATCGACGCGATCGCTTGCGCGTTGAGAAGAAACATCGACAGGAGGATGAGCGGGAGCGTCGGAAGGGCGAGTTGCGCGAAGGTCGGCGTCGCGACCGTCGCGAAAGTCGTGTGCAGCGAGAAGACGGAAAGAAGGAAGAGGAGAAAATAAACGATACCGATGACGAAGGTTTTGCGACCGTACGCGCGCGTGCGAATTTCGCGCCATAAGATCGGGTTGTTCCACACGGGGCGCGCCTTGCCGATTGAGGAGACGGAGGGATCGACGGCGTATTTTCCTTCGGGCGCTTGTCCCGTTTCGATTGATTCTTGGGTGGCGAGGCCGGATTTTTTCGCGAGTACTTCGCGCGCGGCGACGGAGACGCCGGTCGCGCCTTCGCGCGCTTGCACGTCTTCGAGCGTCTCTTCCACCGCGAATAGGTTGTCGGCGAGCTCTGCGTAGGGGTTGTCGTCGCGCGCTCCAACTAAGCGCGCGCGTTTTTCCGCCGCTTCACGTTCGAGACGCGCTTGAATCGCCTCTTGACGCCACGTGTCTTGCTCCATCGACACATTTTTGAGGGTTTCGCGCGACGGATTCCAAACGCGGCACATCAGAATCGCGAACCCGTTGATAAGGAACGTGAGAAGAGCGCTGACGCCGAGAAAGGGCGCGACGGGGAGAAGACTCAATTTAAGTTGCTCGACGACGCTTTTAGAAAACCCGAAATCGTCGGGCCTTGCCGCGGCAAGGATTGCGCGCCATGGACTTGCAGCGTCCGCAAGCGCCGCGGTTGAGACGCCGAACCAACTCTCGCCAAGCGCGCCGTAACCGATCGCTTCCCACGCGCCGAGCCAGATAGTCAGCGAAAGAATCGTCGCGGTAAGCGCCTGAAACGTCTTATCGCGCCAAAGCGCCATGCACGAACCAAGGGAGCCCCCCGCGACAGTCGCAAAGAGAGTGACAAGAACGACTCGACCGACTTGACCGAAGGAAACGCCCCCCAGGAGTGCCGTTAGAACAAGGATCGGCGCGGATACGACGATGAAAACGAGAATCTCCAGAAGCGCCGCGCAAAGCTTGCCGAGGACAAGTTCGCTATTCGACAACCGCGTAAGAAGAAGAAGGAGAAGCGTTTTACGATCTTTTTCCTGCCCGACCGCCGCTGCGGCAAAGAGCGCGCCGAAGAAGAGCGCGACAACCAACTGTAAGGGCGCAAGAAGCGTGAAGAGGGACGCGCCGAATCGCGCGAAGTCCCCGACGTCGGCGATTTGTTGAGAACCGCTCGTGACCAACCATGCCGCAGAGATGGTCAGCAACAGGAAGGCGCCGTAGACGCCGCGTCCTAGATATGTTTTGTCGCGGCGCGGCGCGATCGTCGCTTCTCGCGCGAAAACTGGTCCTATGATCATTTGCTCCCCCGAAAAAAACGCGCTATGATAGTCCCTTGCGCCACGTCGGCGCTCGCTCTTATTATATCGGACTATAATACCCCCCGCAAGAGTCCGAAAAACGCCAATTCCTCATTACTCCTCGAAAGAAAACGGAGCCTCGCGGCAACTATAGACTACGGCTAAGCCTTTTTTTAATAAAGAACTATTGTATAGTTGATGAAAAAAGGATAAATTAGCCAAATCTTAACGGACAAAAAGACGCTGAATTTGACGTCGGATCTTTGCGGTTCGTTAGGCGTCGTCCAAGGAAAAGGGGACGTTGACGTTTGGCAATTCTATTTGGCTCGTTGCCGGGAGATATTAACATGACTCGTATTTGGAAAGGTCTTGCGGCGTGCGTCGGAACGTTGGTTGTCGCGACGTGCGCTACCTGTTCGAACTCGCTATTTTCGCAGGAGGCGACTCCTAGCGACGCTTCGCCAGCCGCAGCGGCGGAAGAGGACGAAGGAATCGAATTTGACGAGTCGAAGCCTGACGAAGAGGCCGCTCAAACGGGAAGTCCTAGCGTCGGCGAGGCGCTGGAGGCTGCCGCAGTCGCCGAGCTGGGGGACGCCGCTAAGAGTTCTTCTCCCGACGATTTAATCAACCTCGCCACCGATATCAAACTCAACGCGAATTCTCTCCTCGATTTGACGAAGGTCATTTCGCTGTGCAATAAGGCGGAAGCGCTTGGGCTCGACGGAGACTCTCTCGAATTTGCGCGTCAGCTCCGCGTTTCCGCGCAGTTGGAACGCGGGCTCTCTATTTCTCAGTTATTCCTTGATCCCGACCTTGAGATCGCCCAACTCCCTCAAGGCTGGGAAGGCTTGCGCGACAACTCGATCAACGATTTAGAAACAGCGGTTAAGGAGAATCCCGAGATGGCCGTCGCCCAGTTGGCGCTTGGGAGACTCTATATGCTCGCGGGCGCGAACGAACAGGCGAAGGTCGCGTTTGATCTCGCGCTTGGCTCCGACGACGAATCCGCCGAAGCGGAGGTCAAGGCGATGGCGCTCATGTATCGCTCTCTCCTCGAATCGTCTAACGCCGAAGCGTTGAAGTTCGTCGAGAAGGCGATAGAATTGTGCCCAGAGAGCGAACCGCGCCTCTACTCGCAGTACGCCTCCTATCTTCTCCTGTGCAACCGCGCGGAAGAAGCGCTGACGCAGATTAATAAGGCGATTGAGTTAGGCCCCGAGTTTCCTAAGTTTAAGAAAATCAAAGCGAGTATCCTTGCGAAGTTGGGACGCAACGACGAAGCGCTCGCCTCTTTCGACGAGTCGATGAAGGGTGAGGAGAACAACGTCCTTGTTCAGGTCGATCGCGCGCGTTTCCTGGCCGCGATCGATCGACCGGAAGACTCGATCGAGAGCTTTACGAAGTTGATCGAAAAGTATAACGGCCCCTTGCTCTTCTTCTTCCGCGGCGCGGTCTACGCCTCGATGGAAAAGTACGACGAAGCGCTCAAAGACGCAGACCAGGCTTTGCGCCGCGATTCCGAATTGATTATGGCGCTTCAGCTGAAAGGGGAAGTATACCTCAAGATGAAGAACTACGACGAATCGATTCGAATGTACGAACAGATTCGCGCGAAGTCTAAAGAAGAGTCTGAGCAGATCTCCGCGACGGCGCAAATCGCTTATAACTTCTCCCAGAAGGGCGAGTATCAGCGCATGTGTGAAATCTTGAAGACGAATCTTGAGAAGTTTCCTAAGAACGAGGTTTTACTGCGCACTTTCGCCGATTCCGAAACCGCTTTCGGACATTGGCAGGAATCCGCCAAATACTACGAGGAACTCGTTTCCATCGTCGGAGATAAAGACCCCGTTGTTTTGAACAACTACGCGTGGCTCCTATGCACATGCCCAGACGATTCGATCCGCGACGCGAAGCGCGCGATGGAGTACGCTTTGAAGTCTGCGGAAGCCACGGGTTATGAAGAAGCCTTTATTCTCAGCACGCTGGCGGCGGCCTATGCGGAGAACGGCGACTTTGAGAACGCGCGAAAGTGGTCGCAGAAGTCGATAGAGCTCAGCGAGAAGGAAGATAAGGAAAACGCCGACCATTATCGCGAAGAAATGGCGTCCTATCAAGAGAATAAGCCGTGGCGTAAGACGTCGGAAATAATCGCCGAAGTTCAGACCCCGCCCGCAGACGCTCAGTGACCTGGATTTAGGCCGAGAACGAAATTGCGCGATCTCTTCGAGAGGTCGCGTTGAAACGATGGGTCGCGTCTGCGTAAGGGGGCGACCCTTTGTCATAATCAGGGACGCGAAGGCGTCGGTTATTTTATACTCCCAAAATTTAAGGAGCGCATTATGAGTTTATCTTGTCTCTCGCGTCGACGTTTTTTGAGCGCGGCCGCGACCATTATGGCGTGCGCATTCGCGCTAAATCCCCTCGCTAAAGAAGCCTGCGCGCAGAATCCGGAATATCAAGAAATTAAGGACGTCGTTTACAAGACCGTCGGCGATCGCCAGATTACGTTGAATCTTTATTTGCCGATTGAAGAGGGCTCGATCGTTAAGGGGCGCCCTCTTCTGATTTTCCTCAACACAGGATGTTGGCGTTCGCCGGGGCCGGGGGACGGGTGGCTCTGGAATCTCTACGGGGCGCGTTCGAAGGGATTCGCGATCGCTAGCGTTTCGCATCGCTCGATAGACGAGCCGGGCGGAACCTTCCCCGCGCCGATGGAAGACGTGCGCGCGGCGGTGCGCTTCTTGCGCAAACACGCGTCGGAATATGGTTACGATCCGGAACGTTTTGCGGTGATGGGCGCGTCGAGCGGGGGGCATCTTTCTTTGACGCTTGGCGTTTCGGATGAAAAGACGCCATACAACGTCGGGGACAATCTTGACGTATCCGGTCAAGTGCAACGCGTGATCGACTTCTACGGCCCGAGCGACTTCTCCGATTGCTTCACGCGTTATCCAGCGGAAACGATCGACTGCATCTACGAGGCGTTTGGCGCGTCGCGAGAAGAGGGAGACGCGTCGAATCCCGGCCATGCGGCGCTCATTGAGAAGGCGAAGGCCGCGTCGCCTCTCTACTACGTCGACTCCAATTTCGCGCCGACTCTCATCATTCACGGAACGCAAGATCTGGTTGTTCCGCTGAGTCAGAGCGCGATTATCTTCGAACGAATGCAATGGGCGCATGTTCGATCCCAGTTTATCGTGACCGACGGGGGAGTTCATTCGATCGAGTCGGTCGGCGCGAATCTTCACCTTGCGCGTGAAATTTTCGAATTTCTGGGATGGTAAATCGCGATGAAGTCTAGATTTAGCGAAATTTCTTGAAAAGACTATCCGATTCAGGTAGAATTAGGCGAAAAGTTGCGTCGGCGCCGAGACGCCGCGCTTACAATTATTCCTTAGATTAAAAGGATTGGTTTAGATATGCGTAAGATCAATTTGGCTCTTGGACTTGCCCTTTCCGCGGGTCTTTTTTCCGGCGCCAACGCCGATATGACGTGCTATGCTCAAGACGCTCCAGCGTCGGCTGCGCAGGCCCCCTCTTTTGACGAATCTCTCCTTGAGATTCCCGACGGCGAAAGCTCTAAGTTTTATCAGGATCGTTTGAACGCTATATATAGCTCGATGAGCGCTTATGTTAAGGGATTGGAAGATCCGTCCGTCGCTACCGCCGTCATGGAAAAAGCGAACGCAGCGGCGAAGAAACTCTACGAAAAGCTCGCCTTCGCGACGGATCTTGACGCTCGAGCCGCAGACATGTACTTCCGCAACTATACGATCGGCGTGGCCCGCGACGGCGAGCTCGACGCTCTGAAGAAGTTCGCCGCCGATGAAGCCGCGAAAGAGACCCCAAATCAAAATCGTATTGATTGGATCAATTATCTCGTTTTATCCGCAACGATTGACAAAGCGTCTCAAGACGAACTTCCCGCTATCGTCAAGGACGTCGAAGAGAAACTCCTGAAAGAAGATTCTCTCGTTCCACACACTGAAGAGTTCCTATCTTTGATTTCGATGAAAGATCAGAAACTTGGCGAGTCTCTCAGCAAGAAGATCCTGGAAGCCTTCCAGAATGCGAACGACGCTACGCGCAAGAACATTGCGTCGACTCTCGAAGGAAAGATTCGCTTCAACAGCCTCGTCGGAAACGAGATGAAGGTCGAAGGCCTCTATCTTGATAAGACGGAGATCGATTGGAAGTCGTATCGCGGCAAGGTCGTTCTCGTCGACTTCTGGGCGACGTGGTGCGGCCCATGCGTCGGCGAAATCCCCAACGTTCTCGCGCTCTATGAAAAGTATCATGAAGCGGGCTTCGACGTTCTCGGGTACAGCCTCGATCAGGATCTCAACGCGCTCGAAAAGTTCGAAGAAGAGCGTAAGCTCCCCTGGAAGACCGCGTCTCGCAAACTCTCCATGGAAGCGAATGGAAAAGACGGAAAGAACTATGAAGATTTGACCCGTTACTACGGCGTGAACGCCATTCCGACGATGATTTTGGTCGGCAAAGACGGCAAAGTAATCGACACGCACGCGCGCGGCGCCCACCTCAAAGAACTCCTCGAAAAGGAATTCCCCGAAGTGAAGTGATTCCGTCGTCGGCGCTAATACCGACAAAGACCTGAATAAAAAAGGGAGCGGCTTGGAGTCGACTCCCTTTTCTTTTTAGTAGAAGCGCTGCGTCGAGACGTCGGGGGACGATGTTAATCCGTTACCGACTTCTTCAGAGGAAAATCCGGTTTGTAGGCGTTGATGGGGCGCCAGGTCTTACGCTGATCTTCCGGGAGTTTCGAATCGCCATAAGCCGATTGACGCGACGGTTGACAAAGACCCAAATAAAATAGGGAGCGACTTGGAGTCGACTCCCTTTTCTTTTTAGTAGAAGCGCCGCGCCGAGACGTCGGGGGACGCTGTTGATCCGTTAGTCGATCATTCGACCTCTTCCGAAAGCGTCACCGGGCCGAGAAGTCCCGACTTCTTCAGAGGAGAATCCGGCTTGTAGGCGTTGATGGGGCGCCAGGTCTTACGCTGATCTTCCGGGAGTTTCGAATCGCCATAAGCCGATTGACAAATAAAAAAGGGAGCGACTTGGAGT